>DAOTTO010000001.1:0-19043 GCA_034437895.1 Anaerolineae bacterium
TATTTGATCGCCCGAATCAGCCTTCTAGAAGCGATACTCGCGCCGTTGATCGTCACGCTACAATCGACCCCGGTTGTGGCTTATGCGCCGCTGCTGGTGATCTGGTTCGGTACCGGGATCGAAAGTAAGATCATCACTTGCGGCCTCATCGTATTTTTCCCGATGTTGATGAATACGCTCGTGGGAATACGCACTATTCCAATTGAGCTGCGTGAGGTAATGCAAATTTCACAGGCGACGTACTGGCAAACCTTTATTAAGCTGGAACTGCCTGCCGCGATGCCTATTTTGCTGACGGGACTCAAGACGAGTGCAACTTTAGCGGTTATCGGGGCAGTTGTGGGTGAATTTATCACCACCAATGCCGGGTTGGGCTTTTTATTGGCGCGGGCGCGGGGACAATATGATACGCCGCTGGTATTTGTAGGTGTGTTTACGCTGTCTTTTATGGCGATCAGCTTATATAGCTGTATTTCGTTGTTGCAGCGGCGGTTATTATTCTGGCAGCGGCGGCTTTAATTTTGGGATAGAGGCGCTGCGTTAGTTCGCTATTGGATTTAATCAGAGGAGTTATAAAACGTGTTCAAGCGCATTAAGATTTTACATTTGTTGTTCCCTTTAATTCTACTTTTAACGGGCGTGGGTGTTTCTGCCCAAGACGAGGGCGAGGATTTACGCTTTTTCTTGCCGTTTATCCCGAATATTCAGTTTTCTCCGATGTATGCAGCCATCGCTAACGGGTATTTTAGCGAGGTGGGCTTAAACGTTACTTTGGAATATGGGGATGAGAATGTAGCGGTGGATTTGATCGCTGCCGATGAATTAAAGTTTGGCATGATTAGTGGCGAACAGGTGATTCTCGCACGGGCGGGAGGCCGTCCGGTGGTTTATGTCTACGAATGGTATCAACAGTACCCGATTGGGTTAGTGGTGACAGATACCAGCGAGATTAAATCGCTGGATGATCTTGCGGGTCAACGAATAGGCATCCCTGGTTTATTTGGCGCGAGTTACAGCGGCATTATCGCGCTGCTGGGCGCACAAGGGCTGACGGAAAGCGATGTTACGCTTGAAGCAATCGGCTTTAATGCGCCGGATGTGGTTTGCACGGGGGCTATTCAAGCGGCGGTGGTTTATGTGAATAATGAGCCGCTGCAAATTCAACAGCGGGCGGATGCAGGCGAATGTGGGGATGTGACCAGCGTGACGGTTTATCCTGTCGCAGCGGATACCGATATTGTGTCGAATGGGATTGTCACGAATGAGGCGACGATCACGGATAATCCTGATCTTGTCAGTGCGGTCACACATGCTTATGACCAGGGGCTGCGCGATACGATCAATAATCCGGCGGCGACCTATCTCTTGAGCGTGGATTATGTCGAAGGGCTGCCGATGATTGATGAATTGCAGGCGGCTTTAGAAGCGGCGGCGGCGACACAAACCGAGTTTTTGGCGACTACGCCTGATCGAGAGGCTATCGCACAGAGCAGGGTGGATTTGCTGACTACACTTGAAGAGTCGTTTGCGCCGGATGTGCTGCTGCAATTCCGCGTACTGCTGGCGACGATTGATTTGTGGGATGCCGAAACGCTTGGCGTAACGGATAGCGAGTCTTGGCAGACGGCGGCAGATATTCTAATAACGATTGGTGCGCTTGATGAAGTTGATGATTTGGAAGCAGGCTATACCAACGCCTTTGTGCCAGAAGCGGAATAAAAGTAAGGGGTTGCAGTTAGAATGCTAGTGAGGAAGGCCAAAGGATGCAATTTTCTTTGGCCTTTTTTGTTAAATCTTACAGAGGTAGGGTTAAGCCGAAGGTGCTGCCTTGACTGGGTTTGCTGCGGACGTAAACGGTGCCGTTGTGGGCTTCCGCAACAGATTTGACAATCGCTAGTCCTAAGCCTGTGCCTTTTACCTTGCTGTTATCATCGACGCGATAGAAGCGATCAAACAGGCGCGGTTGGGCATTAATTGGGATGCCGGGACCGTCGTCGGTCACTTCTAAATGAAGAATTTTAGCTTCTTTGTTTGCGCGTAGGGTAATTTGCCCACCTTCAGGCGTGTACTTCATGGCATTTTCAAGATAATTGTGCAGGGCGCGTTTGAGCCAGCGAATGTCGCCTTGAATCTTTTTGGGCGTTCCACGCGCAATATCGACATTGAAGTTAAGCGATTTTTGCGTCATTAAGGGGCTGATCTCTTTGCTGACTTCTTGCAGCATTTCGAGCAGATTGATTTCCGTCAGGCTGAAGTTATAACCACTTTCGATATGTTCCAGATGGAGCAGATCGTCGATCAAGCCTTGTAAGCGCTTAACACCACCGAAGGCGATGTCGATCACCTCACGCACCGTTTTATCGGTATCGCCCAGAATATCGTTGAGGATACCGAGGGCGCTTTGCGTAACGTTCAAAGGATTTCGCATGTCGTGGGCGGCGGCTTGCATAAATTCTGCCCGTGCGATTTCGGCTTGACGCTGATGGGTGACATCTTGTAAGACGATGACCCAGCCGTCCATTTCGGTATGCTGTTCCACTTGATTATCGACATAAACTGGGGAAACCATTACCGAGAGGGCGCGTCCGTTTTCCAGCGCGACCTGAAAGGCTTTGTTGACTTTGGTGCCGCGTGAGGAAAGCGCCAGCAGTAGCGAATCGCGGACACTCGGATGGATGGGCGCTTCACGCAGCGGCCTTCCCTCCAAACTATCTTTAGGGACTTCCAGCATCATTTCCGCGGCATTATTGACATGGCTAATGCGGCTGTTTTGATCGGTGGCGATGATGCCATCCGCTGTTGATTCTAAAATGGCGAAAAGCCGTTCCCGCTGTTCGATGCTATCAGCGTAGAGGCGAGCATTTTCCAATGCGACCCCGACGGTATCCGCGACAGGACGCAGCACATTGACTAAATCCTCGTGAAAGCGATCAGGCCGGTCACTCATGATGCTTAAAATGCCGATGATCTTGCCGCGTGCGTGCATGGGAGCCATAGCGATGGAACGAAAACGCTCTTGCCCAAAGGGAGGGAAGGCGTAATCATGATCGCCCGTTAGGTCGTTATCAACGATCACGTCGTCTGACATAATGACCTGCCCGGACATGCCGCGACCAAGCGGAATCCGCATTGGATTGCTGACGACGAAATCTTGAATCCAGCCATGTTGAGCGCGAAGGACGACTTCGCCGGCATTTTCGTCGATGAGGCTGATTCCGGCTGCTTCTGCACCTACGACATCGACAACGGCTTGTAGGGCGGTTTCAAGGGTTTTATCAAGATCAAGCGAGTGACCAACCGTCGCCGCGACCATATTGATGGCGGCAATTTGATCGACACGGCGTTTGACTTCCTCAGTTAAAAAGCGATTTTGTTCAAGAAGACTTTGGCTGGTATACACAAATCCACCATGATGATCTGGATTGGCCTTAGCAAGCTAACGCAAACAAGGTACATTAATCTTATTAGAAGTTACGCGGTTCACAGTGGTTAGTTTTTAGTCAAATCAAGCAGTAAGGTAAAATCTTCATCCTTACTAAAAACTGGGAACTAACAACTTTTGCCAGACAGCTTGGTCAACTGCGTGAATCCTACTTATCTTATTCTGCATTATAGCTGGAAAGCCCTAAAATGACAGCACAAATATTACAACTCAGAAATTATTTCCCTGCACTGCATCAACCTGTCGATGAAAGCGGCCTTTTACCCGTTTTTTTCGATAATCCAGCAGGGACACAAGTACCACAAAGCGCAATTGATGCCGTCACACAATATTTTACGCACAACAATGCCAATTCTGGCGGCACATTCGCCACGAGCCGGCGCAGCGATGTGATGATTCATCATGCGCGGGAACTGATGGCGGATTTTTTGAATGCGCCGAGCGCTGAGGAAATTGTGTTTGGCGCGAATATGACGACGCTCAATTTTATGTTGAGCCGGGCGTTGGCGAAAACGCTGCAACCAGGCGATGAGATTGTGCTGACGCGCATGGATCATGATGCTAATGTCGCGCCTTGGTTGTTGATCGCGCAGGATCACGGGCTAATCGTGCGCTGGGTGGACATCAACGACGAAGATTGTACGCTGAATATGGATACATTGGAGGCCGCGCTGACAGATCGGACGCGGATTATGGCGACGGTTCATGCATCTAACGCCGTCGGGACAATTAATCCGGTTGAACAAATCGCGGCAATGGCACATGCTGCCGGGGCGCTGTATGTGGTGGATGCGGTACAGAGTGCGCCGCATGTGGCGATTGATGTGCAGGCGATTGGGTGCGACTTTTTGCTGTGTTCCGCTTATAAATTTTTTGGCCCCCATATCGGCGTACTATGGGGCAAGTATGATTTGTTGGCATCGCTGCCCGTCTATAAAGTGCGTCCGTCGAAAGATGTGCCACCGCATCGCTGGGAAACAGGAACCGGGAGCTACGAGACGATTGCGGCAGTTGGCGCGGCAGTGGAATATTTGGCGATGATCGGGCGGGAATTCGGCGCGGAGTATGCTTCAAAATTTCCGGGCTTTAGTGGGCGGCGGCTGGAACTCAAGACAGGGATGGCGGCGCTCGGTGCTTATGAGGGCGAACTCGCGGCGCACCTCTTAGAAGTTTTGGCGAAAGTGCCGGGGCTGCGGATTTATGGCATTACAGACCCGGCGCGTTTACATGAGCGTGTGCCGACGGTGGTATTTACGCTGGAAGGGCATCACGCGCATGAGATTGCCACGCATTTAGCCCAACATCATATTTACGTGTGGAGTGGGAATTATTATGCGGTTGAGATTATGGCACGGTTGGGCTATGCCAAAGAGGGAATGCTGCGTGTTGGGCTGGCGCATTATAACACCCATGATGAAATTGACCGCTTTGAAGCGGCCTTACGACTCCTTTGAGAGGGCAGAGGCTAACTGCGTACAGACGAGTTCGAGCATCATGACATTTTCTTGGGTGATCGAACCGGGGCGGTCACGACACATGACCATCACGCCGTAGCTGCTGCCGCTGAAGGACACTGGTACACAAGCCACTGCGCCCAATCGTCCCCGCGCTACAAGGGGGTGGTTGGGTTTGTCTTCGGGTCCCGCGATTCGGCTTTGATTATTTTGTGAGACCCAACCCATGAGGTCATCCAGCGAGGCTTGCTTAGGGGCAACGGCCTGAATGGGATTCGGGCCGTTTTGGGCGTAGAGCGACATACGGAATGGCTCAAGCCGTTCTAAGTGATAATAGGCCACATAGTCGTAACCCATCTCTTTGCAGGCGAGGACGGCGGCTTCCTGCTTGCCGCGAGCGCCTGTCGCAGTTCGCAGGCGTTTAGCAATATTGCGGACGGCAGGCAGACTGTCTGAGCGCAGTGTCTCTAACTGACGGTCAGACATGAGGCGGTTAATGCGCCGTGCTAGATCGTCATGATTGAACGGTTCGGTGCTGATGTCGTCGGCTTGGCCGGGGATGCCGAAATCGGCTTCTTCATCAACGAGGACAATCAATAGACGCGGATACTTCTGGCGCAAATCGCGGATGAGATCGTGGCTTTCCCCTAGATTGTTGTCGATGACGAATACATCGGTATGGTGAGTAAGATCAGCGAGGAGGGTGAGCGCATCCGCCGTTTGGGTGACGATGTTGGTTTTAAAGCCCTCTTGGGTAGATAAATTTTGATAATAACGTTTGGCGCTGTCCTCACGTACAGACACAAGTATATCAACGGATTTCATGCTTAAGTCCTTTCGTTTAAGAAAAAGTTTCCAGTTGTGCTGCTGCGAGTGTTAATAGAATAAGCTGGTGTAACCCTGCTGCGACGGGTGCGGTTTCAATATATTCATCTAAACGATGGGCATTGCCGCCGCGTGTAATGCCGATGGTGACTGTTGGGCAGCCATCCGCCAGCGGGATATTGCCATCGGTGCTGCCTGTTTCCAGCGAAGCGCGAGTGCCGATTTGCTCCAGAGCAGCCACCGCAGTTTTCACGAGGGGATGATCGGTAGGAATCTGCCCGGCGGGACGATCACCCACAATTTGTACAGTAAAACTCAGGTCATCGCTGGTCACTGCTTTAATTTGATCGTGTATTTGTCCTTCGATAGTTTCTAGGGCTTGGCGCGATTCTGAGCGTAGATCAAGCCAGAGGCTGGCGCTGGTCGCAATTGAATTAATGGTCTGTCCGCCGTCAATCATGCCAATATTATAGGTGGTGCGGGGTGTTTCTGGTGGTTTGAGTGCCGTAATGTGGGCGCCAAGCTGGATGATCCCATGAATAGCGCTAGCACGTCCAAAGTGCAGCCAACTATGCCCCCCGGAGGCATGGGCGGTAATATGCAGCCGACGGACGGCGATCCCGGCATGATAAATATGCCCGAAGGCCAACCCTTCGAGGTTGATGACAGCACGAATATGGGTTTTCAAGCGGTCATAAGCGGTTTTCATCCCTCCCAGATCACCCAAGCCTTCTTCACGGGTGGTGGCTACAAACCACAAGTCACAAGCAGGCGTAATCTGTTCTTCATCCAGAAAAGCGATTAAGCCTAACATCCCCGTGACCCCAATGCTGTTATCGCCAAGTCCGGGGCCAAAGATGAGGCCGTTTTCGGTGCGTGTAGTTAGATTCGTTTCTGCTGAAAAGACAGTATCGGTATGGGCGGAAATCATCATGCCTTTTGTGCCGCGCTCTTGACCGGGGAGCAAGCCATAAACATTATTCATCGCATCGATTTCGATTTGTTTTAGCCCAAGTGCTTTGAACTGCGCTTTCATATAGGCAGTACGGTGGGCTTCATCAAAAGTCGGCGCGGGGATTTGCTGAAGGGCAACCGCTTGCTCGATGACGTACCCCGCAATTTTGGGTAATCCACGCCAATTCATTGAACGATCAATTTTCTCAATCAATTTCTTCATCAAAAGTTACGGCGCAAAAGCCTGCACCGCCTCCCTCTCTATGTTATAATTCAACGTAATCCGGTAAACATAAGGTTGATGCAAAAAGTTTCCCAAACCGTAACCCAAGCCTACACTGGGAACGGTGCATTTTTTGTCTGTAGCGCTTAAGCCAAAGATTATGCCGCATAACGTGAGGTTATGCAGATTGAAATTTTATATGCTGGATCAAAGGAGCCTCGTATGGCGATGACGATTTTGCTGATTGGTGGCAGTCGTGTTAAAGAGACGGCTCATCTGACTGCGTTACAGAAGCATTATCAAGTGATTGTGGCTTCAAGTGGCAAGCAGGGGATTGAGGCTGCCAAAGGCCATCTGCTCAAAGTCATCGTCTTAGATTCCCTTTCTTTGGGTACACCGGGGGAGCGCATTTGTCGCGCTTTAAGTGTGGCCTTCCCTAACGTCCCGATAGTCCATCTCGTTCAAAAGCTGCCGGAAAGATCGCCTAGCCCGGCGACGGTGGTGCTGTGTGCGCCAGTAAAGGCACGGCGGTTAGTGATATGCTTGCAGCGGTTGGTTCAGGTGGAGCAGGAAGAAATCCTCGAAATAGGCCCTTTTTGTATGAATGTATCGCGGCGCATTTTGATGGCGCATGGTAAAGAAACACAGCTTACCCCGAAGTTAGGGCTTTTGGTCGAGATGTTCTTAAGGCATCCGGGGCAGATTATCCACCGCAAGATGATTATGGAAAAAATCTGGCAGACCGATTATCTGGGAGATACACGCACTTTGGATGTGCATATTCGTTGGGCGCGGCAAGTTTTGGGCGATGACAGCAAAAAACCGCGCTACTTAAAAACGGTGCGCGGCGTGGGTTACACTTTACAAGTGCCGGAGCTAGAAAAAGTTTAGCCCCTATTTTGATAAAGGGGAAAGCATTAGCGCTATCCCCTAGTCTCATCAAAGGTGGCGCTATTTTTTGCTTTCCAGCGCGTTAAGCTGCTTCATGAGGCGGCTTTTACGGCGGGCAGCATTACGTGGGTGGATGGTACCACGGCTGGCGGCTTTATCCAGATCGCGGATGGCGATGACGGTGGCTTCTTTGGCAGTATTGAGATCACCCGCGACGATAGTGGTACGGGCTTTCTTCACCAATGTACGGGCGCGATTGCGAAACATACGATTATGGATGCGGCGTTTTTCGTTTTGGCGAATACGCTTAAGGGCAGATTTATGATTAGCCATATTGGGATTAGCCAGCGCAACCGTTGCTTGGTGCGGCAGCCGTTCCTCCTTCTTTTTAAACTTTTTTCTCGTACGGAACAGGCAAGCATGTTAGCATCCCGCCTCGATTTTGTCCAGCGTATTTTATCCGCCGCAGCAACATCAGATGGCGGAAAGGGCGATCTCGCGCCCATCACAACACACAGCTAGGGTTTTATCCGGCAAGATTGAGGATTAAGAAAGCCGCCGCGCCTAGATTGAGCATAATGAGCAGTGCTAATCCCACAATGACTAAGGTTGGGTAGTTTTCATCCATGCCGGGTAATCGTGTGGCTTTGATCTCTGGCGGAATCTCGCGGAAATATTCTGCTGCATCCATTTCTATCGATTTACTTGTCTCTTTGCCGTAAGAGCTGCTGCTGCTTTTGGCAGGGCTGCTTGTGGTCTTGGGCATGGGGCTTTTCGTTGGCATGGCCGATTTTTTGGTCGATTGTGATGATAGTTTGGCAGCAGACGAGGCGGCGTTTTCTCGCCCTGGCGATGTGCGTGAGGGGGTTGGGGCGGCGGCAGGCGGCTTTTGTGGCAGATCAAGCCCGCTAAACACGTCATCGTCGTCATCTGAATCCAGATCGTCAAAATCAAAGTTATCGCTGCTAAAGGGGCCAGCCGTCGTTGATGGACGCGCTGAGGTTTTGCTAGGGGGCGTGACACCACTAAACATATCATCTAAGCGATTGAAGGGGTCATCATCTTCCTCACCGTCTGTGTCATCGTCGTCGTCAAATGCGCCAGAAAAGACATTGGCAAACGCATCGTCCTCTAATTCTTCTTCGACCCCTTCATTAACATCTGGTTTGGTGCCTTTTAGTTGCAAACCCGCGACCCAATCATCAAGTTGTGCTGGAGAGACATCGTTGGCGGGATTATAGATGGCGCTGGCGCTGCTGGTCGCAGTTGGTGGGGTGCTGCTAAAAGACTCGGCTAGAGGTGGGGAAGGCGGCTTTTCTAAAGTGCCGGTTTTTCCGCTTGAAGCGCTGTCGCCTGTTTTTGCGGTCAGCATCCGCAGGCCTTGCTTGGCGTTGGCGTTATCGGGATTGATATACAACACATTTTCTAGGCAAGTCCGCTGGTCTTCTGGCGAATCGACCACAGCACTTAGCCATATCCACGCTTGTTCGTTGTATTGATCTAGTTCAGTCGCTTTTTCTAGCAGTGTGCGGGCTTCGGCCTTTTTGTTTGAGCGATACGCCTTGATCGCTTCGCGCACCATTGCATCGGCATTAGCAGCCATTGAGGGTGACTCCTACAGATTTAATCTTTCTTGAGTACCATTTTAACCTGATAGGCGACGGATGCAAGTTAAACACTTCGGTCAGCCGGGGCTTTCCCCGAAAACACCACATTGACGATGAGCGCCGCGATCAGGACGACACCCGTAATGAACTCTTTGAGGTAAACATCAATCGTTGGGATGTTATCTAAACCGTTTCTGAGGGTGCCATAGATGAGCAGGCCGATTAAGGTTTGTACCATGCTGCCACGCCCACCGTTCAGGGCTGTGCCGCCCAAAACCACCGCGCCAATGGTGTCGATCAAAAAACTAGGCACGGCATCCGGTTGGGCGCTGCCCAAGCGTCCCATGCTAACGATACCTGCCAACCCAGCGGTAAAGCCGCAGATCGTCAAGACCGCGGTGATGGTCATGTCGGTATTTACACCGGCTAATCGTGCTGCGGATTTGCTGGCACCCGTCATATAGACGTAGCGCCCGAAGCGGGTGTAGCGCAAGATCAAATGACCTACCAGCAGCGATACTGCCGCGACGACAATCAAGACACGGATGCCATCCGGCCCACCGATGCGCCCGCTGCCCAAAAATTTGGCAGTTTCGGGAAGTTGGCTGATGACGCGACCTTTGCTGATATAGGTGGTGAGTCCGGCGGCGATGAGCGACATAGCTAAAGTAACCATGAAGGTGGGAATGCGGAAGCGTGTGCTGGCGATGCCGCTGGCGAATCCCATGAGGGTCGCCGTACCGAGCGCGATCACGAGAAGCACTGGTTCAGAATAATCTAAATTGGCGTAAAGATAAGCGGCAATCATGCCTGCAAGACCCGCCACCGCCGCGATGCTTAGGTCAATTTCACCCGTGAGCAAAACAAACGTCATGCCTGTGCCGAAAATAGCGAGTGTAGACACCTGAGAGAGGATGTTATTGAGATTGATTGGACGCAAAAATGAAGGCGAGGAGAGGCTAAAAAAAATACCCATCGCAATCAGCGTCCATAAAGGGGCAAGTGCTGTGAGCCGCCTTCCCCAGACTCCTGTTAGGAAGGATGTTCCGGTGAGGTTTGCGATAATGCGTTGTAAGGGCGATAGTTTGGGTGTTTCGGTTTGGCTGCTCATAGATTCCTCATGAGAACATCTTTGTTTAAATTTTTATTTTCCATATGGGCGACGATCTGCCCATGCGACATGACGATCACCTGATTGGAGACGGAGAGGATCGTTTCTGGTTCGGTAGAGACGACCAAAACACCGTAGCCTTGATCGCCAAACTCACGCAGGATGCTAAGGACTTCGCTTTTCGCCCCTACGTCCATCCCACGCGTTGGCTCGGACATGACGAATACTTTAGGCGGAAAGGTCAGCCAGCGGGCGATAGCAACTTTTTGTTGATTGCCACCGCTGAGCTTGCCGACCAAATTCATTGGATCGGGCGGTTGAACATTGACCTTCTTGATAAAGGGAAGGGCTGTTTGTAATTCTCGCGCTGGACGGGGAATCATGCCGCTGATTTTGCCCAAATGGGGCAGGGTGATATTGCGGTAGATGGCCTCTTCCATGAACAGGCTTTTACGGCGCGATTCGGTGGCATAAGCCAAGCCATGCTTTATGGCATAGCGTGCTGAATAGTTGTGCGGAAAAAGATGCCCATCTACGGTGATTGTGCCGCTGTGGGTGCGATACATGCCGAAGATCGCTCTGGCAAGGTCAAAATGCCCCGCGCCAACCGCGCCATAAATCCCGACGATTTCACCTTGATGAATGTCAAAGCTGATGTCGTTAAAAACATCCGACGTGAGATGGCTAACGTTTAATCTGATCTGACCATTCTTTTGTGTCATCGGGGCATTATGGGCGGTGGTAGTTAATTCATGCCCAAGAATAAGTTCGATGAGTTGATTGACGTTGGTGCTGCTTTTATCCAGCGTGGCGACTTTTCCGCCGTTGCGTAAGACGGTCACGCGATCCGCAACCCGCATGACCTCTTCTAGAAAGTGCGAAATATAGATGACACTCCGTTGATCTTGCCGGATGACATCAATCAGTTTAATCAAGCGCTCGACTTCGCCGGGCGAAAGCGCGGAGGTCGGTTCGTCCATAATGAGGATACGTGCGCCAGAGATGATCGTGCGGAGGACTTCGACCACCTGCTGCATCCCCAGTGTGTAGCTGCCGAGCGAGCGCCGCACATCAATATCGGGGAAACCCAACCGTGCCAGTTCGACCTCCGAAGCGCTAAACATCTTTTTCCAGTCAACTGTCCCCCAACGGGTGAGGGGCTGGCGACCTAGATAAAGATTTTCCGCGACGGAAAGTTCAGTAATCACGCTAAGTTCTTGATGAATCATGCCGATGCCGCGATTTAAAGCATCTTTGGGAGATTGCAGGCGAATGGGGCGGCCTTCTAAGATAAATTCGCCGTCGTATTCGGTATATACACCGGCCAGAATACGCATGAGGGTGGATTTGCCTGCGCCGTTTTCGCCCACGAGGGCATGAATTTCGCCCGGCTGAAGATCAAAACTTACATCATCAAGCGCTTGTAAGCCGCCAAAACGCTTGGAAACATGTTGAAGTGACAGAATTGGAGAATCATTCATAATATGTTTTCTGTGGCATATATAAAGAGGGGCATCTGATATTTACTCAAGATGCCCCTTGAAACTATAAGAAAAGCAGCGCTTTGACCTTAGAAGACGAGCTGGCTTTGCGCCCATATCAAGCCGTCGGCGACGGTCAATCCGTAGTTGTTGAGCTTCCAAGGTTCGGCAGCCAGCGCAGGATTGGTATCGACTTCATTGGTGATGAGCGGGCCATCGGCTAATACAAAGAACGGCACGTTGTTACGGGCTTCTTCTAAGCCGACGGTGGCGGCATATGCACCTGCGATCACTGCCCAACCGTGAATACGCGAGGGCGAGTTACGGGCAGTGGCGACCAAACGCCCATCCGCCACAGCTTCGATGGCGGAACTCATGGCATCTACGCCCCCGACGAATACTTGGTCGGAAAGTCCGGCATTTGCGACGGCTTGTTGTGCGGCTAAGGCCATATCGTCGTTATCCGCGAAAATAGCTTTGATGTCGGGATGACGGTTGAGAATAGTTTCTGTGAGCGCGGCGGCTTGGGCGTTGTCCCAGTTGGCGGGTTCGTCGGCGACGACTTCGACATCAGGGAATTGCGCGACGACGTTTAGGAAGCCTTGTCCACGCGCTTGTGCGCCAGTGTGACCAGGCTGTCCGCCGATGTGGGCGATTTTGCCCGCGCCGCCCATACGCTGCATCAACACACGCACGACAGACTCCGACATGAAAACGTTGTTGGGCGCGATGAGCGTGAGGATGCCCATTGATTGAAGTTGATCGAGAGGGGCGAAGAGCGTATCCATGTCGATGACGGGTGTGCCTGCATCAATCATGGCTTGTACTGGCTCGACCAAGGTGCCGATGCTGCCGGGTTGGATGGCGACGAAATCCCATGATTCAGTTGCCATTTGGTCGATGCGTCCACGTTGAATCGCTGGATCAAATTCACCATCGAACCACGTAATTTCCACACCGAGCAGTTCACCCCAACGTAAAGCGGCTTCTTGGCCTTGTGCGTTCCAAGTGCCTGCCAGCCCTGCGCTGGACATGGCTGCGCGTAGGGGTTGATCTTGAGCATGGGCGCGGCGGTATTCCATAAATGAAAATAAATTAGCAGCGAGAACTCCGCCTCCGGCGAACATCCCACCCTTTAAAAAATTGCGACGGCTAAAACCTTGATTTGTAGACACTTTTTTGCTCCTAAAAAATATGCATACGGAAAATTAAAATTTCTAGCTTGGGCGCTGTTTGATTGAGAATGGACTTTTACGCGGCCTCCTTTAGGTAGTTTCTATTGTAATGTGATGTAATGTGAAGTAAATACATAACCCTAGATCATTATAGACCCTTATATAATATTCTCGCAACTTTAGAAGTTGGAAATTAGGTAGTTGAGAGTAATTAGTTTGTAGTTAAAAGGGGTTTTAAGGGAAACGCTTTATCCTTACTAAGCCTTACTAATGTAGTATAGGGGGCTGGATTCAGCTTTATGGGATGTGCTAATTATTGGTGGGGATGGGTAAAATCCGTCCGTGTCTATAGCTGGATTAGGGCTTGACTAAAAATATTTAGTGTAGAACCAGATGTCTAGTTCAACGAGAGATATCGGAGCTTAGTTTTTACTTTGAGCAGTGCCATCATTTCATCAGCCCGCATGTAATCGAATAGTTCCTGTTACTCATCAATACAGAGCAAATCGCAAAGGCAATATTCAAGAAATGGTGCGTCTCAGTAGATGTTAAATTCAATTATACGTCCGCCCTAGATAAGAAAAAACCAACGGTATTGTTGGTTTAATCTTTGGGGGATGTGCAAACGATTTGTCTGAACTGTCAACTATGCCCAGAAATCGCCTTTGGCTGATAAGGTGCTTCGAGATAAGCCATATCGTCCGAAGTCAGCTTAATTTCGACGGCAGCAAGCGCATCGTCAAGGTGGGGCATCTTGCTCGCACCGATAATCGGGCTGGTGATTCCAGGTTTATGCAGCATCCATGCCAACGCGATTTGTGCTGGACGCACCTCATAACGCGCTGCCAAATCCTGCACCCGTTCCACAATCGTAAAATCCGTCTCGCCATAATAATAATCATGCGCCATTGGGTCCGTCGTTGCACGGACGGTATCGCCGCCTTTTTCGCGGGTGCGGTTGCCTGCTAAAAATCCGCGTGCTAATGGACTCCAAGGGATAATGCCCACGCCTTCTGAGTGGCAAAACGGTATCATTTCGCGTTCTTCTTCACGATAGATCAGATTATAGTGATTCTGCATCGAGACAAAGCGCGTCCAGCCGTTTCTCTCAGCGATATACTGCGCTTTCGCAAACTGCCACGCCCACATACTGCTTGCGCCGATATAACGCGCCTTGCCTGCCTTCACGACATCATGCAGCGCTTCCATCGTCTCTTCAATCGGAGTGTCGTGATCCCAGCGGTGAATCTGATAGAGATCAACATACTCCATCCCCAGCCGCTTAAGCGAAGCATCAATGCTATCCATAATATGTTTGCGTGATAACCCGCCTTGATTGGCTTTATCACCCATGTGGAAGTAGACCTTTGTAGCGACGACCACTTCATCCCGACGGGCAAAATCGCGCAGCGCTCGTCCGGTGACTTCCTCGCTCACCCCAATCGAATAGATGTTGGCGGTATCAAAAAAATTGATGCCGGCCTCCACTGCCTTTTGGATAAACGGACGGCTGGCAGATTCATCCAACACCCACTCGCGCCACTGGGGAGTCCCATACGTCATCATCCCCAAGCAAATCCGCGAGACTTTTAAGCCTGTGTTCCCTAAATTCACAGTGTTCATTTAATTTCCCCTGGCGCGATGACCTTCGCTTTAAGCTGACCGCAACCCGCGTCGATGTCGATCCCACGCCGCACCCTTACCGTCGCCGTTACGCCATATTTCGCCAAAATTCGAATAAACGCATCCGTCGCATCGACATTCGATGGGCCGCCGGAATAGCCCTTTGTTGGGTTTAAAGGAATTAGATTCACATGACACAGCAGTCCGCGCAATAATTCACCAAGGGCGTGGGCTTGTTCTTTAGTATCATTTTCACCCCGAATCAGCGCCCATTCAAATGTTGGTCTGCGTCCGGTTTTTTCAATATAATCGCGGCAGGCTTCGATCAGTTCCACTAAAGGCCAGCGTTTGTTGATAGGCAGCAGGGCGGCGCGTTCTTCATCAGTCGCAGCATGAAGGCTGATCGCCAATTTGACCTGCAACCCTTCATCCGCGAAACGCCGAATTTGGGGGACAAGCCCGACTGTGCTGACGGTGATGTGACGTGCGCCAATGCCTAATTCGTCCATCATGCGACGAATGGCAATAATGGATTGATCGTAATTATGGAAGGGTTCGCCCATGCCCATCAGCACAACATTACTCAATCTTTCGCCTTCCGCTTCCAGATCACGGGCGAAGACCATCACTTGCTCGAAAATTTCAGCCGCCGTTAAATGTCGCGCAAATCCCATTTGGCCTGTCGCGCAAAACACACAGCCCATCGCGCAGCCTGCTTGGGTAGAAATACAGGCCGTCTGGCGATTGTCGTCATAGGGCATCAGCACCGACTCGATCAATTGACCATCCGGCAGCCGATAAACCCGTTTGATCGTCCCATCGCGGCTGATCTGTTCCGTGACTTTGACCAGCTTACCAAGGCTTGTTTCCAGTTCCAGCAGTTCGCGCAAGGTTTTGGGGAGATTGGTCATCGCCTCAAACGACGGGGCGCGTTTTTCATAGAGCCAACTCCACACTTGTCCAGCGCGGAATTTTGGCTCATCCCAACTTTGGAACAACGCATCGAGTTGTTCGCGGGAAAGTTCATACAAGTTAATACGTTCACTCATGATTTGTTCTGTTGACCTAGCAATCGCATATAGATGATCGTCAGGATGACGAATACAAGAAAAATAAGACCGATAACGCCTAACGCAAGCGTATTGTTACTACCGCTGGTTGTATTTTCTATTGTCGGAAGAGGCAAAGGTGTCGGCGTATAAAGGCTACTCGCTGGACGTGGCGTAACTGAAAGTGGCGCGGCAGTCCCCGTAGCGGATGGCGTTAGCGAGGGCAGGGGCGTTGCCGATAAAAAGCCTGTTACCGTTACCGTCGGCGTATCAGATGCGGTGGCGCTCGGCGTATAAGTCAGCGTAGGTGGAAAAGGCGTAATCGTTCTGGAAGGTGTTGGCTGTGGGGTTGCTGCCAGATAGGGCGTGTAGAAAAAGTCGGACTGCGCCGCGTCGGTATAAATCCAGTTGCCCATATTTGGAAGCAATGTATTCAATGGCAGCCCAACCACCTGCTCATAAGCCTCTGTAAAAATGGAGGTTTCCTCGGCGAGATTCGCTAAATCAAAAAATCTGCTTACGCCAGTTTGGTGAGCGATATACAATACCATCGCGTAGCTTTGTGCTTGCCAAAGCGCATCCTCCGCATTTCCCGCTTGCATCTCTGGCAACGTATATAGACGGCTTCCACGCGCCGCGTTTTGCAGAAGCGACAAATAACCGGGTTTGCCAGTGGGTAGATAAAACTGTGTCAACCCGAACTTGAACCAATCCGGCGCAGACCCATTCGCCCACAGCGCTGCAGAAAAACGCTCGACCATAAACGACACGAGCGTATCTTCCAAATCCGCACGATCAAAAGTTGAACTTTGCAGTGGAGTGTAGCCAATCTCCGCGAAGATCGACTCTAGGCGGCGTGGATCACACACATACTCATCGTCGGTCTGCACATCCGTCACGACAAGCGTTCCATTCTTGCCCTCGCTGCAAGGACTTATGGGGAGCGCGTCGTTGAACAGAATCACCTTGACTTCCGGGCGCTCAGTGTGATTTTGCGCCAGCAGATCATAAACACTTTCAAGCTCATCCCGTACAACCGTTCTGAGTTCGCTGCCTTCGGGAACAATAAATTTCAGATTGCTATCCTCGCCATTATCCTCGACCCATTCTGTGCGTTCATCACTAAAAAAAAATGAACCCGGCACGTCGTTCGCACTCTGATTATCCGTCAGGACGACCCGCCACGAATAATCGACTTCGGTCTGGAACAGGGGCGGCGTGTCTATCGGAATCTGCCAAATGTAGACAAGTTCCGTGTAAGTGTCGGTAAAAGTGACGGCTTCCGCAGGGTCAACTGTGATGGAAATCGATGTGCGTCCAGGAGCATTTATTGTGAGCGTGAGGCTGGCGATTTCGGCGAGGGGTCTGCCGATGACCATATTAAAACGTACCGCCTCTGGGTAAATCAGTATGCTTGACCACGACGCGACAAATTCTGGTACGTTGGGCGTGGCCTCTGGGGTGGTTTCTTGTGCAAATGCTGGCGTAAAGAATAGAAATACACTTAAGAGCAACAAGAGATAGTGTTGACGACGCAGCGAATTAACCACCGCTACATGACCCCTTTGTACAAGCTGGATAAATGCGACTTTGATGAACATCTATAAGACCAAAAGCAGTAAATCGTAAGCAAAATGGGCGATGATGGCGGCGGTTGTACTTTGGCGCTGGCGCAGTCGCCCGAAAATTAGCCCAATGATGAAAATCACAAGAATGCCGGGGCTAAACAACAATTGAATATGCAGCACAGTAAAAAATAAGGTCGTCGGCACTAACCCGAAAATGGGCTGGAGCGCTCCACGAAAGAAAATTTCTTCTCCCACTGCCGCCGATACTGCCAAGAGTAACGCCAGTGGCAAGGTTGAAAAAGCAGCCGCGATTCCCTCCGCCGCCTGATTTTGCTCATTCAGTGTTTGCTCAGAAACCAACTGGCTGACGATTATGCTGTAGACCACCAAAACGCTAAAGATAATCGCCAATGCGCCCACTGCCCAGATGATGTCTTGCTGTGTAGGCCAGCGCAGCCCTAGTCGCTCCAGCGAAATCGGTAATCCGCGCCGAATCGCATAACCAATCCCTAAAAAGGCCATTGCTACTTCTAATCCAGCATAAAACAGAGGTTCGCTGGCGGAAATTCCCTGTGTTTCTATCGTCTCCGCTAACCCATCCGTCCCGCCAGCCAGCAAAAAATCGACCAGCCGAACCGCGACGACCAAAATCACAAAAACAACCGCCGTTGTATGTACAAGTGATGTCGTATCGTAACCTGTATTTGTACCGACAAGCCGTTTAAAGCGCTGGCGAATTTCTTCCGAATTAATGAAGGCCAGCATCGATAGGGCAGATAAGCCGCATAGGAGTAAGCAAATCAACAGCAGTGGGGTACTAATTTCTGGCAGCACCATATCGCCATACTGCTGCCGTTCCGCTTCGGGCAGCGATGCGATCTGGGCGCTGCTTAATGCAGCAAGAATCGCATAAAGCCCTAACAAGCCCGTCATAAAAGGCGCGGCATAAAGGAGCGTTTGGGTTTTTAACCACAATGTCTCCCCAAGATGCTCTTGGTTCGCCATGTAGATGGTCACACCCAGATAGCCGAAAACGCAAATATAGGTAAAAGCGAGTGTCAAATCCATCACAATTTTCGATTCAATGAAGATAATGTTCGATCATTGTACCTTGTTTGATGGGTTCTGGGGATTAGGAGGTTTACAGCGCCCTATTGCCATTGACCCATTTGTTTGACTATGCTATAATGCATTTTACAGGCATCAATCGTTGTTTGGAGAGATGGCCGAGCGGCTTAAGGCGTTGGTCTTGAAAACCAAAGTGGTACATCGTGCCACCGTGGGTTCGAATCCCACTTTCTCCGCTTTAACAACTTGATATGGGGAGGTGCCAGAGTGGACGATCGGGGCTGCCTGCTAAGCAGTTGCACCCTTTAACGGGGTGCCGCAGGTTCGAATCCTGTCCTCCCCGCACGATTGGAGCTGACTCGAACATGCTCCGGCTCTTAGCACTTCATAGAGGGGGTGGGAAAAAGTTGGGAAAGTCCCCACAGGGGAAATGATTCACCCTATACTGCGAACATCAATTGGCAAAGCGCTTTGTTGATTGCTACAGATAGTCAATTCGTTCAAATGAGTATGAGGAAATCACCATGAAGAAAATTCGCTTGTATGGAGTACTGATCATCGTTTTGCTGAGT
>DAOTTO010000002.1:0-2604 GCA_034437895.1 Anaerolineae bacterium
TTGGTCGGCGAGCGATAATTAATAATACCCAAGCCAATACCAACGGCGCTTGACCCTAAGTAGATTGTTTCGCCCTCTTGTGCATAGACATGAATCTCACTCAAGCGCTGAATATTTGCGGTAAATTGCAGTGGGCCGCCTGTAATAAATTCCAGCCAAACACGATCACCCGGCGCACCCGGTGGATGATAAGTCCGGCTGCCTTCTGCGTGGGCAGATTGTGGCAAGAACAGCACTATCAGCGTACAGACGATAAAACAAATCATGCAACGCTTATAAAAAAGCCATCTCATAAGTTTAAAAGGCCTAACCGCATATAACAGGAATGTAACTTGATTATATCTGTTTTGTGAGATTTTGTACGCTAAACTTTGTCTCAATATTCTAACTTGTAGCAACGCACTACTTACTTTTTACTTTTAAAATGCCAATACTCATGCGAAACTTAAAGTTGTCTTCTATAATAAGGTCATTATTCATGCAAATGCAGGTTTATTGGGTAAAAAAGCTAGGCTTACTTACCTTCTTAAACATTAAAATTTGAGGTGGCGTTATGGACAGCCTGATTGAAGGAATTTTCCTGAGCGATTTCATGATTTTTATCATCATTTGTGCGCTGCTGATGATGGTTACATCTTGGGCATTCCGGCTCAATGAGTTTGCGGGTTATTTGCTAGGGTGGCTCGTGGGGATTTTTTGTATCGTGGTTTACAGCGCGGTAGTCGGGGGGAATGGCTCAAATCCAACGGTAGAAGAGGTGGCGGAAGTGAGTACACTCCAGCTCTCATTTTTTGCCGTCGCTTTCGCGTCAATGTTTGGCTTGATCTTTGGCTTTACCGCCAGTTTCTTCGCACGTATTTCTGGTGGTGCCACAATCAAACAGGCCAGATCAATCACGATTGCCCTACTTACAGCACTGCTGGTTATCAGCTTGTATGTCTTCGCCACGTCGGACGAATATACCCGCAAAGTGATGGGTATTTTTGAGCTGGCCTTTGCCATTGGGGTTCTGACGAATTATGTTTTAGGCGGAGGCTCGCCTGTACGCCGGAGTTATCCTACAGGTGTTGACGGGCAGCCGATGGCACAAAGCGGGCCAAGCCAAGCCGATGACGGGCAAAGTAATTTTGATCGTCTGCGGCGGCGCATCCGGCGCGACTAATGAATCGCTGACTTACCGAAAAGAAGCAGAATAAAAACGGCGATGTGTTTAGCATCGCCGTTCTTGTTTGTTATTCAGCTATTACTGCCGTGAATAAGTACGGATAACGACAATTAAATCTTCTGGACGTTGCGGGCTTCATCGCCTTTTTTGCCAGGGCTGATGTCAAAACTCACGCGATCACCTTCTTCAAGGCTGCGATAGCCGTTGCCTGTGATGGCAGAGTAATGAACGAAAATATCCTGTTCCAGACCGTCAACCTTGATAAAGCCGAAGCCTTTGGTGTTGTTGAACCACTTGACAACACCCGTCGTTGTATTCTCAGACATTGCGTATTGCTTTTCTTTCTGCTACTTATGATGCAATAAATTTGGACGGCCACACTATAGCAGACAATATTTATTAAGACAAGAACGTTTTTTACACCATTTTAATTTTTGTTAAAGTTGCACAAATTTAACTTTGTACGTCTGATGTGAAATGATTTGAGCAAAACTTGAAAAAAATATGAACCACCAAGAACACCAAGTTTAATGCGGAATCGTCAGGATGAAAATGGTTTTATTTTCTACCCACCTCTATAAACTGCGCGGCTCTGTGGTTTAAAACGCCTTTTTATGGTCTTTCTTCTCATGTCTAATTCACATAGAGCGCTTTGTGACATACTCCCCCCGCCTTTAGGTGGGGGCTTCTAGCCTCTACGCGACGGCGAAGGCGAACCTTCGGCTTAGTATCGCTCGGCTTAACCATTGATGCCCCAATGGGTTTAATGTGACATACTCTGTTGGTTGAATATTTTACGTGGCAACCTGTTTGCCACAACCGCCTATATTCCGTTGTTAAAGTGCCTCGATTGGCTCAGTTACCGGGTTTTTACGCCTCGTGCAATGCGCCAATTGAATGAATGGAAGTCTAGCACCAACGGTTTCAAGCGACAAGATTTTCTACGCCTTATATCCCCCTATCTAAAGCTAGGGGTTTTACGGCATTTTTCGATAAAAAAATTAGGGTTCAGCCAAGCCTCAAAACGCGGTTTAAGGCAAAGATGAGATTTGTTGTTCATGATGGCGAACCGTCACTAGGCTGACTACCATCACAATCACAAAGACGGTCAGCCAATAGGCGAAGTTGGTCGTATTGTTAAATTCAATCTCCCAATCAGGATTGAGTTGGGGCAGAAGTTCCGTCACAATGCCGAAAATCCCCACTGCGATCAACAAAACACCCGCAGCCCGTTCTAACAACGTATGATAATGCGTTAGCAAGCCGACCAAACGCCGCTGAAATGGCAGCGCCAGCAGCGGCAAAATCACCATAGGCCAGCCAAAGCCAAAACCAAAGCCGACAAAATAAATTAGATTTTCGATCAAGAGATTGGAATTCGTCGCGCCGAGCGCAAAAGTACTGACCAAAAACGGCCCAATGCAGGGGAAGGCCATCGG
>DAOTTO010000003.1:0-38582 GCA_034437895.1 Anaerolineae bacterium
CTTCTTAGGCATAATCATAAGCCTTAAGCCGTGTGGAACGGCGATAAGTTAAGTTTGTCAGCCTATCATCCGCCGATGAAATATTTTAAAATAGTTGCCGTATTTACGGATTTTTGACCCAGAGCATGTATCTATTTAGGAGGCAATTCCCCGCGAAAGACCCGGCTTCACCTCATTTTTATCGGAAATGATTGCAAAACGGAGGCGAACCCCATTATGGCAAAGCAAGATTTTAAGATCCCCACTCTCGCTGAGGCAACCTACCACTACCTCGGCCTCTACAAACAACCCGCACGTCAAGCCGATTTTGAAAAAGCCGAGCGCACCTTTCAGAACGCACTCAAGAATGTCCACAAGCCCGACGAAATCCGTGCGGCATTGGCGCTGGATAAAGCGCGCCGCCTACCGGTACAGCTTAAAAGTCCTGCTTATGAGCGACTGCTGGCGCTTGACGGACGGACATCTAAATTACTCCGCGAATATGCTCAAGAAATGTACGACTTTGGCCCCGAATTTAGCTACTATGCAGATACGCTTTGGGACGAAGCTAAAGCGCTGGAAGATGCAGACAAAGCCAAATAAGCGCCAAGTGGGGGCGCAACATGCTGCACAGGAGCGCGAATCGAGTAAAAGCTGATAAGTAAACAGGGATTTCCGGCGCTTATTCTTAAACGCAAAACGATGGAAATCCTCTGTCATGTTGGCAAAAAGGTAGACAGACCACACCGATGAGCAGTAGCATCAATCCAGAGGCGGGCATAGCGTTGCACAATCAAAAAGGCTTTAGGTAAAAGTCAATTCTGTTGTCAGAATGTAGCGATAAGGTGCAACACGCCACTGAAAAATAATGCCCCCAACCGTCCATACAACTGAATTTGCCATCTTACACGATACACCAGCACGACTTGTTTGGCCGAGAGCCACTCGATGGGGTGAAGCTCATTTAACGACCTACCCAATCGCGCAGGTATAAAAAGTCGTGTCCGATGCTGCGGGCGCTGAGTTTGGCGACGTTGGGCATGGTGCGTTTGTAATGATTGGCTTTAACCCGTCGCCACACTTTTTCCACAAAGGCCGCTTCGAATCCTTCTGCGATTACTTCTTCAACGGTGTAGCGCTCATCCACCAGCAAGAATAAGACCTGATCGACATCATTATAGGTAAAGCCAAGTTCGGCCTCGTCGGTCTGCCCTTCCCAAAGATCGGCGGACGGGGCTTTGTCGATGATGGCCTGCGGAACGCCGAGTGATTGCGCTAACTGCCGCACCTGATATTTATACAGATCGGCTATCGGGTGCAGCGCGACACCGCTGTCGCCGTAGATGGTGGAATAGCCCAACATAAATTCGGTCTTGTTGCTCGTCCCCATCGGCAGCAATCCTTGCGCTGCCGATTGATCGTACAGCACAACCATCCGCATCCGCGCCATGATGTTGCCCTTGCGAATGTTGTTCATCTCAGGAAATTGATTGATGAGCGCATCCGCCATATCCGTAATCGGGACGGTGAGGCTCGGCAGCCCCAAATCTTCGATGACGGCTTCGGCATCGGTCAGGCTGGCCTCGGATGATGTGCGATACGGCATCCGCACCGCCAAGACATTTTCCGCGCCGAGTGCCTGTGCGCTTAGATAAGCCGAAAGCGCCGAGTCAATGCCTCCAGATAGCCCCAAGACCGCGCCTTTCATACCGGCTTTATCGATCTGGTCACGGATGAATCCGGTCAGCATTTTGGTGGCGATGTCGGTATTGATGTTCAAACGGTGCAGGATATTAGGCTGCGTATGATTTTTACCATTAGAAATCATGTTGATTTTCCCTGTGTCCTCTGTTGTTCCCATTGGCTCTATGTTTCCGCTGGAACGTGCAGATATTCGATGATCTTATGTGGGAATTCGTCCGACACTTTCATTTTATCCATGTGCATCGCGTCGGTCAGCTTATCGCGCACGATGACAACGACAAAATGGTCTTGCGACAGATACACATTATGAATCCGCAGCCCGCCCGTCAGCTCAAACAGGTGCATATGCCACGCCAGCAGATCATCGACTGAGTTTTCGGCGAGGGCTTCTTCGGTGTAATTTTCAGCGATATAGGCACGAATGCGTTCCGGGTCGCCGCTGTTGAAGATGGCGAGATAGCCCATATAGCGCCGTCCGACGGGATTCACTTTCAGGGTTTGACTGTTCTCACGCATTATGGTGATTCCTCTCGACTTAAAATGCGTCCTAATTCGCGGTGGACAATCTCCGGGCGCTCGTCACGCAGCAGTGGCAGACGGGATCGGGTACGATGAATCTGGTTGAGGTCAATTTCTTGCAAAATCAACGATTCGTCGAAGTAATGTCCATGCGTCAGGAATTCGCCGTTGGGGTCTACGACTGAGGAGCCGCCCCAGAAATTTTTGCCATCCTCATAGCCAACACGATTGCAGTGGATGACGTAATTAGTGAACATGCTGCCATAGGCTTGATTGACCAATTCGACCCAACGCGAACCCGAAAGGCGATCTCCCGCGTCTAAACCTCGGCTTGGGCTGGAACTTTGCATCAGCAGCATATCCGCGCCATCCAACCAAAGCAGATACGCAGGCGACATGTGCCAGAAGTCCTCGCAGATCAACATACCGACCCGCCCGAAGCGCGTATCAAAGGCACGGGCGCGTTCCCCTTGGTCGAAATAGCGGCCTTCGTCAAACATGGCATACGTCGGGAGGTACATCTTGTGATGGATATGCACCGTCTCCCCGCCCGATAGATAAGCAGCGGCGATGTAAAAGCGGTTGCGGAGGTCGCGCCGGATAAAACCGACCATAATATCCAGCCGGCGGCTGGCATCGAGCAGCGCGGCGTAGGTCGAATCATCAGGCGTGGCGCTGATGGCGACTTCTGGCACTAAATCCTGCACCTGATAGCCCGTCAGCGAGAGTTCAGGGAAGATGACCAGATCGACTTTTTGGGCAACGGCACGCTCAATATAATCGAGATGTTTAGTAAGATTGGCCTGGACATCGCCGAGTTTAGGATAAATCTGCGCCAGACCGAGATTAACGCGCATGGGTGGCTCCTTAGCGATTGGCTTGCGGCGCTCAGCTTTCAGCCATCAGCTTTTTTGCTCTAAGTTATGATTTTAGACGTTATGCCGTTGAACAGCACAAGTGTTGTTTTTCTATCTTATCCTGAATCAGGGTTAGAGTCCTATGTCAAATAAGACCACACTATCGAGACAATTATGGCTTAACGTTTTTTGTGATTTTGCTTGCGCGACTTGGCGGCTTGTTTGCGCTTATTTTTCTTGGCCTTATCTGTGCGGCGGGCAGTGAAATGAGCGAAATCCGGTGTAAGGGGTGGGAAGAGCGCGATATTACCCGCATTCTCCTCATCCTCAAAATCCTCTTCTTCATCCTCATCCATCTCATCCCCCAAAAGAGGGTTTACCTCAAGGAATATTTCTGGATCGATTCGGCCTGACTTAATTGCAGCCTCAATTAGCGGCACATTTTCGAGCGACTCGAAGGCCAAGAGGCCAAGCGCGAGGTAAGCGTTGACCGTCGGTTCATGCTGTTCATAATTTTCCAGTGCTTGCCTGAAGATTTCGATACAGATTAAATCTGCGTTTTCGTAAGTCTTGCCAATCTGCGTCAGGCTTTCAACAGCCACTTCACGGACAGTAGCATAGTAAGGTTTCGTCAAATCAAGATATTCACGCAAGAAGGGCATAGCGATAATGCCTATATTGGCAAAAACATCCGGCAGAAAAACGGCTAACAGAGGAGAATTGTCATTTTCGCCATCGGGAGAAGATTGCAGCATGTTCATTAACGGGATGATAGCTTCCTTCGCGCCAAGCTGCCCTAATGCTCGCCACGCATGAATGGATGCTAAGCTGCTGCCTTCGACGTCAAGATTAAGCAGCGCTTTATCCGTCGCCATACGAATTAAATCGGGGATGTGCTGTTCCCGAAGCCCCAATTCCCGGTAGAGCGGTATTTGAAGAAAAGGATTTAACACGCGAACATCGTCATTATCATAGGTCAGCAGCTTGTTGACGGGCGGCGGATACTCTTGCGGCATAAGCACAGATGTTTTATCTTCTGGAATTGATTGGTCGATTTCGCTCATCATACAACCTTAGTTTTTTGCCTAGCGGATTGAAGAACACCGATTATAATTCCTGCCGCCCCAATTATCACGAGTCCGGCATCCAGCCATTGATCTGCACGAAAACCACTTTGTATGAATGCCGCATCACCGCGTAGGAATCCTAGAAGAAACATGCCCAGGCTCAAAAGAATCAGAATCAGCCAGAAGCCCTGTCCAGCTAACCAACCACGCCACCTTAACATCGCGCTCAAACTCAGGAGAACGAGGGCTAATATTATGCCGAGCGCTTGCGTGCGATAACGTGGGGCGATGATGTTAAAAATATCAGATGCTTCCCACACCAGCCATGCCGGATAATACGCGAGGTTAGCCACTTCCGCACCATAAGCACATTTCGCCGCACCACAGCCCCACCATGTGAAAAAAGCGATTAAGGGCAGCGCAGACGTAAGTGATTCCACTAAAAGAGAAAACGAGATTCGCTGGATTTTCGCCGCGATGAACATCAGCAGCAGCATCCCGATAACCGCGCCATGCCAATCTAAGCCGCCAGCGCGTAATTGTGTGATTTCCGCCGTATGATCGGTGAAGTAAGGCCAATTGAGTATGACGTGAAATAAACGGGCGCAGATCAGGCCGCCGATTAAGCCCGCGATCAAACAATCCACCGCCGCGCCGAGTTTGACCTTTCCTCGCAGCCCAAAAAGTGCGCTCCCTGCCCCGCTGAGAATGCCCAATGCGACTAGTAAGCTATAGGTATTAACAGTGAACCAGCCAATTGTTGTAAAGGGAGATGGCAAGAAACACATTCCGATCCTAGCTTTAGGAAAACACTATAGCAGAGGACTGCCAGAATAGAGAGACAGTTTTCTAGGACAACAATCGGTTTAGGAAGATGCCCATCATGCGACTTTGCAGCGGAATTTACGTATTCATTTATGGGAAAAGTGTGAGAGATTCTTCCCCCAATAACTGGGGTAGTTGCTTTAGATAAGGGAAGAGATACTTTCGACGTGTTACAATGGAGCTGATCTTTAGTTTGGCTTTGCAGAAGAACAGAGGAGTGTCTTTAATATGGGTGGTATAAGTTCAGTAATCAGTACAATCGGTCTTTTAGGATTTGTCGTATTTTTAGGGGGTATCGCGCTGATTGTAGTGGCGACCTCTCAAGGACGCTCTCCCCGGGGCGGATTTTTTCTGGCGGCTGTTGGCTTAATCTTAGGCATTTTGCTGACCGTTGTTAGTCAGGGCATTTTGGTATTAGAGCCGACAGAAGTTGCGATTGTCATCAATACCGTTACAGGTGAAGTCTTGGAGCCGCGCCAGGGTGGTACCAGCATCATCTTCCCAATTTTACAGCGTGTAGCCTTTATTTATCCCACAACGCAGCAGGTTTTGGTCATGTCGGCAACCCCAGATGAGGGGGATCGCAGTGGCGATGACTCGGTTGAAGCGCGTACAAGTGACGGTCAATCCGTTGACTTGGATATGACTGTGCTTTACCGTATCAACGCGGCTGATGTTGGCACGCTTTATCTGCGTTACCGCGAAGGGAACTATGAAGAAGCCTTCGTCCGAACCTTGGCGCGTGAGATTGCGCGTGATAAAGCAACGGCATTTACTGCCGAAGACTTGTATGGTGAAGCCCGTGTTGAGTTAAGCGCAAATATTCAAGCGGAACTCGCCTTGCGGATGCCAGAAGTGGGTCTTATCTTAGACGATGTAGCTGTGCGTGATACGCGCTTCTCTGAACAATTTACAGAAGCAGTCGAGCGGCGGCAGGTTGCCCAGCAGCTTCGTGAACAAGCCCAAATTGAGGCAGAAACCGTCCGTACCCGCGCCGTTGGTGAAGCAGAAGCCGCCCGCGAACGTGCGGAAGGTGAAGCGGATGCAACCGTCACCCGTGCGAATGCGGAAGCGGAAGCGCTGCGCGTGGTGAGCGCCCAAATCGCGGCGAACCCGAATCTGATTCAATATCTGTATGTGCAGAATTTGAGCGATAACGTCAGCTTGGCGCTAATTCCTTCAAACAGTCCCTTCTTGTTTGACCTGAATACGCTGCTTCCGGCGAACTCTGGCCTGACTGTGCCGGAAGGTAATCCGACACCCGAAACAACCCCCGAACCTCCAGCTGGGGGTTAATTAAGCGGAAAAGTTTCCGTGTGAGAAAGTAAAAAGGAGTACGTAGAACCAAATTGGCTCTGCGTACTCCTTTTTTGATTTTTGAGATCGAAGATTTATTGGGCTGTTTCGAGGCTCAAGCGCACTTTGTCCAGCATATCGGGGAGGTTGCCCCCATTCTGGCGGTGTGATTCCAGCGTTTTTACGACCAATTCAAGTTTTTCACTGGGGACACGCTGGAGCATATTTTGCAACGCTGTATTGAGGGGGATCCCAGCGGCAACATCATCAACCACACGGGTAATGTGGGCGGCGGCGGGCTGCCCGGTGCGCTGTGCGATGTCTTTAAAGGCGCGAATGTTGCTGTTGCCGTTCCGCAGGTTGTTCGTCCACATATCAAGTATCGATGGAAGCTGTTGCTCAAAGGCGCTTGTTTGTCCGCTCATCAGTATTTCCTTTACATTCATTGACCATTTCTATACATCATCCTAACAAAATTAACACAATCGAGATAGGTTGTATCTAGGACATTTATCTCAGGTAATATTAAATTTTTCCTATTGACACCCGCGTGTTCTATTGGCCAGAAGTCGCTGGCAGGGTCACGGTTGGGACGGGGGTGGCACGGATTGATGGGGTCTCGGTTTGGCTAATGGCAACAACCGTCGCAAAGACGACCAAGAAGATCACCAGAATCAGCAGCCCAAACAGCCAGCGACGTTTAATTTTCCCCTGCTCCGTCGGCGGCGCGATTTGGGCATTTTCCAGCAACCAGCGCTGCATCAAGCCCACTGCGATTTTGAGATTCGCGGCCTGCCCGCTGACGATTTCACGATATTCCAGTCCACGCGCCGCTGCATTGATGGCGGTTGCGTCCATAGGATAATCGGTTTCCACCAACCAGACTTCGATGCGAAAAATGTCAATAGCTCGAAGGGGGTCATCATAAATGAGGCCGCTGATGGCGGTAAGCACAAGGCGTTCATCGCGGTTGAGGGTCGCCCAAATGTCGCGGAATTCGCCCTCGCTCTCGGTATAAACCGCCGCCTGTGTGTCCTTCACATCGTCGGGAGTCAATGATGCAGATTGGCTTTGCGAGACCTCATTTTGCGAAACCTCGTAGAGATGATGCCCAAAGCGTTGTAGGAGGATTGGCTCTCCGCCGGATAAATTTTGGACAAGGGTGAGCGCGGCTTCATTAAGGTCACACGGATTCAGTAGCACAATGCTGGCTTCTGGCGTGAGGCTGGTCAGGCGATGGACGACGGCAAGATTGACCAACGGCGCAAGTTTTCCTAGATGTTCCTCATAGAACGTATCCATCGTTAGCGCGAAGCCAAGCTGCGGTTGATGCAGGCTCGCTAAAAAATAGGGCGTATCCGGCGGAAGATGATGTGAGTCCATCGCTTGCGCCAGACGATCTACATCATCCACCAGCAGGACGATGCGACGATACGCACGGATAGCGTGGAAGATTTCCGGCAAAAATTCGTCGTGCAGCCAAACCCGTAAATCGCCATCATGCGGCGGCTGAGGCAAGGGATGGGCGCTGTAGATATTGACGGCATCGGATAATGCCTGTACCAGCCCACTGAGCCAAGATCGCTCACCGTCCAGCGACATTTGTCTGAGGGGGAGATAAACACCTATATACGACTCATCAAAGACGCGATCAAACTGACGCAGCAGCGTGGTCTTGCCGATTCGCCGCCGACCAAGATAAACCGCTGGCGGAGTCGCTAGGTTGGTATCGGTAAGATGTTGATGCAGCCGTGCGAAGGCTGCTTCCCGCCCTGCGAAACGGGCATACGGGCTGGCGGCATCATAAGGATTTTCGGTTGGCGGATTGGTTTCGGTAATGCGTAATTCGGACATGGGCGCATTTGAACTTTTGAGTGAATTAAAGTGCGCCCATTATGACGTTCCACAGCAGATAAAACAAAAACCCCGTTCTTTTGCTCAAAAGCGGGGCATTGGGGACAATGACTTGGCTTGGTACGACGTACATCATTCGCTATCGGGGTCGCTCAGATCGTTAGGTTCTTCTTTAAAGTACATAGCATAAATCGGCGCGACACCCACTAAAAGGACAGTGGCAGCAATCAAGATGAGTGCGATGGCGTTAATGAAAATATTTAACATGAACGATTCTCCTGCATATCGCTTCTCCTACTCTATATATCGTCTAAGACGCTAAAAAGTGACGATTCGTTCCAAAATTGCTCATTTTTGCGCCATTTTTTGTTATCATGGTGAGGTTGTTTTTTCCAATAAGATTTGAGGATTAATACAGATGACGACTCCACCGCGTGCGTTGGCTTTAGTCGGGATGCCGGGCGCGGGTAAAACGCTGTGCGCGATGTACCTTCAAGATCAGGGGTTTTTTCAATTTCGCTTCGGCAGCATTGTCACGGATGAAGTCACACGGCGCGGCTGGGAGATCAACCCAGAGAATGAGCGTATTGTGCGCGAGGAACTGCGCGAAGAAGACGGTATGGCTGTAATGGCAAAACGCGCGCTACCACATCTTAAAGACGCCCTGCAAACCCGAGCGTGCATCATCATTGATGGATTATATAGCTTTAGCGAGTATAAATTCTTGCGGCCTGAATTAGGCGAGGATATGGTGGTCGTGGCGATTTTTTGCCCACGTAAGCTCCGTTATGAACGGCTGACAACGCGGCCTGACCGTCCCTTGACCGAAGAGCAGGCACAAGACCGTGATTACAGCGAAATCGAAAATTTGGAAAAAGGCGGCCCCATCGCGCTGGCAGATTACACCTTAATCAACGACAGCACCTCCAAAGGGCTGCTGCAAAAGCTGGATGACCTGCTTGATGAGCTTGGCGTAAAACCCTGAGAAAACATGGATAGTATGTCGCTGTTTTTCCACACAACGAAAATTCTCTCCTAAAATAGAACTATTCAGGTTCATTTAAGGAGAGATGACTATGCTCACATTGAAAAATTATCATGAGTTTGAAGGCGCACATTGGGAAACCGCCAGCATCCGCCACGCATTGGCTTATCAAGGCATTACAATGCCGCACAACGGCAAACCACTTTCCGAAGCGATGCTTCTGGGCATCAGCGGCGGAGTCGTGATTGGCTATTTCAGCTTTGCCTATACAGGTTATGATCCGCATGTCGCCCTCCTGACGCGCAATACATTCGACCCGATGGATCACATCTTCGAGCGTTTGGGCATCGTCCAGACAATCAAACAAACGACGAATGCCGAAAAAGGCGTGAAGAATTTGATCGAAGCGATTGAAGAAGGTCATGCGCCATTGGTGTGGGCAGATATTTACAGCCTCGCTTATAACGGGATGCCGAGAGATGACGGGATGTGGATGATGATGCCGCTGATTGTCTACGGTTATGATGGCAAAACAGCTTGCCTTGCAGATCGCGCCCGTGTGCCGTTGGAAATCCCGGCGGACGCATTAAACGCCGCCCGTACCCGCACCAAAGACAATAAAAGCAAATTGATGACGCTTGATCTCCCCGACCTTGATAAGCTGCCGAGGGCGATTGAAAAAGGCATTCACGCCTGCCTGAGCCTGTATACCGAAACGCCGCCCAAAGGCTCAAAAAATAATTTCGGTTTCGCCGCACTGAATCGCTGGGTTGACCTACTGTTGAAGGATAAAGATAAGCAAAGCTGGGCGAAGGTCTTTCCACAGGGACCCACAATGTTCGCGGGATTGACCTCGGCGTTTTGGTCGATTGAGGTTTTCGGCACAGGCGGCGGCGCGTCACGCGGCATTTATGCCGATTTTCTGGATGAAGCGAGTGAGATTTTAGGCAAGACCGCACTCAAAGAAGCAGCAGCCCTGTTTCGAGCTTGTGTTCCCGCATGGCACGATTTAGGCAAGGCGCTCCTTTCGGATGACATCGCGCCGTTTAAAGAGACCCGCGAATTGACCTTCAAGAAAAGCGTCCTCTTTAAAGAACGGGGCGCAGCCGCCACAGACGACATCTTGGCGATTAACGCCCGTCTGATGCAGATTAAAGCCGAAGTTGCTGCCGATTTCCCATTGGATTCGGCGGGTGTGCGAGCCTTATGTGAGCAAATCGCCGCGCAGATTATGATTGTGCATGACTGTGAACGTGAGGCAGTGACGGCACTCGAAAGCGGCTTGGTGTAGGTCATAAAAATAGGACGAATCGCCAACAGATTAGACGCAAAGATTTTGACATGACTCGCCTCACACAACTTATTTTATCGCTATGGACTGCCCACTCGCGGCGGAGTCGTATGCGTTGAAAACCAGATTCAGCGTTTTGAGGTTGTCTTCGCCCGTAGTTTCAGCCAGTTCTTCACCTAGCAGCGCCCGCGCCAAGTTACGCTGACACGGGAAGATGCTGGCGTGAACCAGATCATACATGGGGTCAGCCCAAGCAAAACGCGGCGGTGGATGACGCATAGCGGTAGTGCCTTCGCCTTTGATGGTTTCCCGAATCCAGAAATCTGGCCCCAGTTCCAGAAAGCCGTGTTCGCCTTCAATTTCGATGTAGGTCTCTGGGAAGCGATCTTGTTCGCGGGGGGAGGCATAACTGATGTCACAGATGACGGTTGCGCCGCCCATCGCCATCATCACGGTTGCCACATCCTCGCCGCGAATATCGGCATGGACGCGGGAGGTTTGGGCATAAAGTGTGGTGGCTTCCCCGAATAAAAAACGAGCCGTATCGAGGATATGGGTCCCAATATCAGTCAGGATAAATTGATCTAACGTCTTCAAGAATGGTTGATTATCAAAAACTGGAAAGCTATTTCGATAATCCAACCGGGCGCGGAAGACCCGCCCGATACGTCCGGTATCCAAACGTGCTTTCAATTGACGAATAGGATGCTGCCAACGCCAATTTTCATTGATATACAGCGGAAGATTGGCCTGCTGGCAAAGCGCAAGCATGGCCTGCGCTTCATCGAATGTAGTCGCCATCGGCTTTTGGCAAACAACGGGCAAGCCATGTTCTACCGCCAATTTGGTCAGCGGGTAGTGCGTTTCAACATTGGTGCAAATATCGACGAAATCAAGCTGTTCTTTAGCGAGCAGTTCCTCAGCATCGTCGTAAACGGCAGGAATGCCGAACTCCTGCGCTAGAGATTCAGCTTTGCTGCGGGTGCGATTATAGAGCGCGACACATTCGACGAGTCCGGTTTCTGCCCAGCCGCCGAGTTGATACCGCGCCCAAAAGCCCGTCCCGAATAAAGCAAATTTAAGTTTTTTCATTCCTGTTATCCTATGTTAGTCAGCTATCCATTGGCGCAGATAAGCCACACTTTGCTGCACCCAATCGGCTTCCTGTGCGATGGTTGCCGCCATTGTCTCGGAGGGCGACAGCCAAGTTTCGATGATGGCGTTAAAGGATCTTCCGCTGGACTGCAATTGCTTCAATAGGCGCGGAATATCCAACATGCCCTGCCCTGCTGGTACGCCCGTAATCGTAAAGCCCATATTGTGATCCAGCCGCCGGATGATAAATTCTTTTATATGCAGATTGACCACGAAAGGGGCTAAAGTCGGGATGACCACCTCTGGGCCTTCTAAAGAACCAAACGAATTGACTGTATCGAGACATACGCCTACATTAGGATGATCGAGCGTGGTGATAATGTCTACCAATGTTTGCGCTTTAAAGCGATCATGATTTTCGAGCGCAAGCGTAATCCCAGAGGCGGCGAACTCCGGCAGATGCGGACGCAGCAGCGCCACCACTTCCTCTGGCGCGGGGTGATGATCGGCGGTATCGACCACCACACGCAAAATCGGCGAGGCAAAGTCGCGGGCAATCGCTAGATACATTTGGAGATGATCGGGATGAATGCCGCGAGTCCCGACTTCAATCATGATGTCATGCTGCGCCGCTTCAGCGCGTAAGGCCGCACGTTCTGCATTACTTAACGTGTGCAGCGGCAAATTATCAGCAATTTGGACGACGTGTAAGCCTAATTCGTGTGTAAGGCGCAGCAAGCCGAAAGCATCCAACGGATTAGCGGGGGCTTCGTAACCGGAACCGGATACACCAATTGCCCATGCCACACCATAGGAACCTAAACCGAGTTGCGTCACAAATTCACCCCTAGCAGCAGATGGGCAATCCGCTTGATCGAATCAAGCGCACCGACATACGCCCACATCACAAAGGTGTCATTGGCGGTCTTATCGCATCCTTGCCGCGATTTGCCATGTACAGTGTGTCCGCTGGATTCCATCTCGCCGAATGATGCCGCGCCGCCCAATTCGCCACCATCGTTATAGACATGCACCGAATGGCCGTTATTGCCGGGAAGTTCGGGCGGTTCTTCGGCATAAATATTGGAGGGGTTATTAAAAAAGGCGCGAATCAGAAGATAGGCGCGTCCATCGGGCAGCGTATGAATATAGCCCATGCGTCCGGTCATGCTGACAGCTTTGTAACCAATTTTATATTGGCGCTGTCCGGTGATATTCAGGCGCAAATGGGGGGCATCGCCGCCGTGAATTTGCCGTGCTTCCTCTGGCACGCTGCCGAAATAATCCGATGCTTCGACGATAGGCGCACACGGGATAATCAGTTCGCCGCCTGCTTTCACCTGCACCAAATTCCAGGCTTCGCTGAACGCAGTCGTATGTTCGCCATCCAACATCACCTGCTGTTTATAACCGCAATAGACGACATCTTGCATCCACGACTCAACTTGGCTGAATGCGTTTAAAGGATTTGGCACGGGAGTGATTATTCGCTCAATCGAAAGGGATTGCTCACCCGTCGCAAGTGCGTAGGCAGTCAAAACAATCTCCGCACTTAATCGTAAATAAGCCTCCCGTCCGTCTTCTGAATCATGCTGATTTAGCCGATAAACGCCGGGATCCATCTGCGGCGGGACGTGCAGCGTTCCCCAGAAATCGCGCCTATCGCGCACGTTATATTGAATCTCTGGCGCGATCCAAATCCGTTCCCCGCCTAGATTCCAATATCCGGCGGCGACGAATTCCTGAAAGGTTGTGAGGCTGTCGAAGGCGGCGCTGTTCGTCCAGAGTAAGTTATCGCCGGCGGGTGTCGGGAAGATGCCTAAGATACGTCCGCCGCGCTGGGTGACAAGCGCCGAAGCGGTGTCGGTCAATGCAAGGATATGATAATGCTCCCCTGCTTCGCGTAAAATGGCCTCAAGGTGGGCTAAAGTTGCCATAGCTGCCTACTTTAAACTGTGGGTGATTTCCGCCACACTGCGCTTGAGCGCATCCAGATTCATGATGTTTTCCATCCAATCTGGCTTGAAGATTTTTTCGTAGGCTTGCTCAACCGCCAGCTTCGCGCCGTCGGAGAAGGGAAAGCCCGACAGCCCGAAGATGATAGCGAATTCAATCCGCACATGCCCCGACAGAAATTCCCAAGCTGCTTCAGATGGAACGCCCATTTCGACGGCTTTATCGTAAGCCTGCTTAATCGCGGTGACACAGGTTGCGGCAAACGTCTCGACTAAAGCGGGTTCAAGGATTGCCATCTGTTCGACGGTGATGCGGTAATTATTCATCACAGGCGCATACATGGCACGGGCAATGGCATCGCCTTTGGCATAATCTTCTTCGGGGCCATGATGCAGCGCGGAGACGATATGATGCTTGGCTTTAACGCCGCCAAACCAATCGCTACGGGCTTCGTCCGTCACTTCATCATTAAACAGCGGCGGGTGGCAGGGATGTGAGACAAAATACGTCAAATCATCACGTATCGGCATTACTTCGGCGTATGCGGCAGCGGGATCAAGCCCAACGACCATCGTCCCCGGCTTTAACTGTGGGATCAACTCCTCAGTAATTTTGCCGATGAGCTTATCAGGGAGCGCCAAAATCACGATACCGGCTTGCTCAATCGCTTCCGCTTGTGGCGTTGGCGTAAGGCCACGACTCGCTAAGTTAGCGATGCCTGGTGGACTCACTTCGACGTAAATCATGCGATATTGGTCAGTTAGATTCATCAGATTATCGGTAATGCGGCAGCCCATTTTGCCACCAGCACCCATGAGCGCAATATTGAGCATACGAGTCGCTTTCACTAATGGAATGGATAAAATTAAGTCAGAACGTATTTAACAAGCATTATTTTAGGGCTTAGGCAGTTGGTTGGTTTTGTAGGGACGACTCGGCGAGTTGCCCCTACGGAAAACCTCGTTGGCCTGCGTAACTTCTAATTATTTACCTTTCACTTCGGGCGGGTCATGAAGCATTGCACCGGCCTCTTCAACAGGACGGATAAAGCGCCGTTTCAATTTGGCGAGATTAGATTCACGCAAACTGTCGAAGAAAACCGTAATAAAAATAATCAGGGCGCGTACCATCGGCTGCAAATACAAATTGACCTGATTAAATTGCAACCCTGTTTGCACCATCTGAATCAAGATTGCGCCTAACATCGGGCCAAAGACGTTGCCCACGCCGCCGAACAAGCTCGTACCGCCTAAGACGGATGCAGCTATCGCATCGAACTCACGCCCCTCGGCAAAGCTGCGATCAATGCGGATGACCTGCGAGGCAAGGATGAAGCCTGCTAAAGCGGCACAAAATCCAGAAAAAATATAAACTGACGCAATCACACGATCTGTATTGATACCGGCTTTTTTGGCAGCTTCGATATCGTTGCCGACGGCGTAAATCTGCCGTCCGATTGGGAGCCGCGTCAGGATGAGATAGGACACCAGCACGATGATAGCGAAAACGATGATGGGGATAGGGATGCCAAGCAGATTGATCTGCCCGAAGGAAGCCATGCGTTCCGGCAAATCAATCTGCTGCGACTCGGTGAGCGCTGTGCCGATTCCGCGTCCGATCACCAGTGTACTGAGCGTAACCATGAAAGGGACAATCCGCAGGTAGACAATAAAAAAGGCATTGATCGCGCCATAAAGCGTACCGACCAGCAGCGCCACAATCAGCGCAGGGATGACATCCAAGCCGATTGAGCGCATCAACATGCCGCTAATCACCGCTGACAAATACATATTTGAGCCGACAGAAAGATCAATGCCAGCCGTAAGCAGCACAAACGTCATGCCTACCGCGAGGATTCCGGTATAGGAAGCCTGTTTAATGAAGTTGATAGTATTTTCTGAGGTAAAAAAACGCGGCGACGATAGACCAAAAAGCGCAAACACCACCAAAAATAAGATCAATGTAGAGTTATTGAGCAAGAACTGGGTGGGCTTCCAGCGTCGTGAGGAGGCCATCATAGCGAGTCTCCTTCTTCACGGAAAGCGGCGCGGAGGATCGTTTCGGCATTAAATTGATCTCGGTCAAATTCGCCAAAAATTTCGCCGCGACTCATCACCAGAATGCGATCACACATACCTATGAGTTCTTCCAGTTCGGATGAGATGAACAGAATGCCGCTTCCGTTGGCTGCCAATTGATCGATAATGCTGTAAATTTCGTACTTCGCGCCGACATCAATGCCCCTTGTGGGTTCGTCCATGATGAAAATCGCTGGATTGGCGAGCAGCCATTTGGCGATGACGACCTTTTGCTGATTTCCACCGCTTAAACTGCGGGCGGGCTGCTGCACAATATCGCCACTTTTAAGCTGTAATATACTGGAGGCATGGCGGGCGGAATCGCGCATTTGTGATTGATCAACCACCTGAAATGCCGTCCGCGCAAATTCTGGCAGCGCGACCAAAGCTACGTTATCGGCGATACTGATATTCATCAACAGCCCTTCTTCACGCCGATTCTCGGTGACGAAAGCGACATGCTGACGGATACTTTCACGCGGCGTAAAACGGGTAACGCGCTGCCCGTTGATGGTAAGGCTGCCGGATTCGATACTGTCCATCCCGAACAACATCCGCGCCAATTCGGTACGTCCTGATCCCATCAAGCCGAATAATCCGACGACTTCACCACGCTTCACAGTCAGGTGAATATTTTCCACGATGCCTTTAGCGCTTACGCCATCGACTTCAAGAAGTGTTTGCGATTGGGGAGCGGCAGTACGCGGCGGATACAAGTTGTCGATGCTGCGCCCGACCATGAGCGAGATCATGCGCTTGACATCGAAATTTTGGCGCGGCTCCTGCGTCACAAGCTGACCATCACGCATAACGGCGATGCTATTTGCCAGCGCCAACACATCATTCAGGATGTGTGAGATATAAATCATCGCACGGCCTTGTTCACGCAGTTGATTCATAAGCGTGAACAAGCGCTCGGTTTCGCGGGCGGTGAGCGAAGTCGTTGGCTCATCGAAGATAATCAGTGGCGCATCTAAATGCAGGGCTTTAGCAATTTCGACTAACTGCCTCTCACCCGGCGAAATGCGATCAATCGTGAGGTTAGGCGAAAGGTTCAGCCCAACTTTCGCCAGCATCTCTTTGGTGCGCTGCTGCACGGCGGCACGATCTACCAACCGCAGCGGGCCAAAACTGCGTGTGGGAAAATCTTCAATGAATAAATTTTCCGCGATACTCAAATTAGTGAACAGATTTAGTTCCTGATGGATGAAGGCAATTCCGGCGTGATAGGCACCGGCTGGATTGCGCGGCGTATAGGACGCACCTTTAAACAACATTGTGCCGCTATCGGGCTGGACTACACCGCCAATCAAATTCATCAGCGTACTTTTGCCTGCGCCGTTCTGCCCAATCAAGCCGAGAATTTGCCCTGCTTCCAGCGTAATGCTGACTTCTTTTACGGCGGCGACGCCAAAGAAAGCTTTTGTAATCTGTTGCACTTCAAGGAGAGTCGTCATGCGGACTGCTCCCTATTCACCAGGCGCACCCGTGCTACATCGAGAAATGCTGCCACCAAAATAACCCCACCTTTGACGGCATCAATGATGAAGGGCGATAATCGGGCTGCGTTGAGGATATTCAGCAGCAGGACGAAGAAGGCGACACCAAAAAGTGTCCCTTTGATCGACCCTTTGCCGCCGAACAAACTCGTCCCGCCGATGACGGCAGCGCCAATAATGTCCAACAACAAATTATTGCCAAGCGACGGCTGACCAATGCCCAGACGCGCCGAATATAAAATGGAACTGACAGAGGCACAAAATCCACTGAACATATACACCATGATAATGACGCGATCATTGGGTACACCAGAAATTTGCGCGGCGCGGCGGTTCGTACCGATGGCAAACATTTGCTTACCCATCACTGTGCGCGTCAGCAAGAATTGAGCGAATAAAGCCAACCCTAACGCGATTACGGTAGGATACGCGATAGCAGGCAAAATATCGCGGCGGGCGATGTCTGGCTCAAGTTTGGGGCCAAGATAGACCGAGATGATGTCACCTGTACCTAAGCGCAAGAAACCTTCAGGTAAGCCGGAGATATTGCGTGATTGTGTGAGCCACAAAGCAAACGCGCTGAAGAACGTCAGAGTCACGAGCGTGACCATAAATGGCGCGATGCGAAATTTGGTAATAGCGAATCCGTTTAAAAAACCGATTCCCGCGCCGAGCAACAGCATCGCCAGCACACCGATGGGAACTGCCCACGCGCTGCCATGCAGTAGGCCGCCGTCCGCCGTGATGACCGTCCCCCAAAGCGGACTTTTATCGAACATGGCAGGTTCTAAGACGGTGGACATAACCACCGCCCCGATCACGCTTGTTATCGCCATGACCGAACCTTGCGACAAGTCAATCCCGCCAATGATGAGGACGAAGGACTGTCCCACAGCCACCGCCAGCAAAGGCCACATATTTAAAAATTGATTGGCAATATTGTTAGGCAGCCCCAGCGTACTTGCTAGGCCAATGCGCGGGAAAATCAGCGCCGCGCTGGTAAACAGAATAAGCGTTAAATAAAGCACAAAATAATCAGAGAGTAATAAGCGTTGCAGAAAGACTATCCCGGAGCGCCGTCTACTTTTAGGCGGTTCGGATGCGGCTGGCAAAAGTGTCAGCGGCGGTTGGGCAGAATCAGGTGTGGGTAAAGTCATAAGTTTGGACTCTGTTCTTAATGGGTGGAAAGGCGTAGGTTAACTCCACACCTTTATTACAATAGATTGAGCGCAATATCCCTTGTCGTCTTAATTTTGGGGGATAGAGACTTGATAATGCTTTTTAAAAATTAATGCGATCATTCATAAGGGAACGACCTATGTGTCGTTCCCTATGGTTCTTCGTATTTAATTGTTAATTGGCATTATCTTGCCCCGAAAAAGGCGATCACCCAATCAGGCTTTAACTACTGATCCAGGAAGCCTTCGTCATAGAGGACACAGCCCCACATATCGCTGCGATTGAACTGGATGTTGGCTGCCGTCAGCGCGAAGCCGGGATCGAGCAGGACTTCGTTAGGTTGGGTTTCGCCATCGGCAATCGCTTGCAAAATGCGATCCAGCGTCAATTGGGCTTCCAAGAACAGGTCTTGGACACCGGTTGCATCGACATAACCTTCGTCGATCAACATACAAGCGGTTGCGTCGCCGTCCAGTCCACCCAAAATCACATGCCCGGCCTGTCCTACTGGTACCCACTTGCCACGCGGTTCAAGCACCGAGCGAATAGTCGGGAACAGGAAGTCCGAGGAGGTGAAGATGAAATCAACATTGGGATTGGCGGTCACGGCAGCTTCGAGGTTGGCGAGCGCAGTCGCCGCATCCCATTCAGTGGCGACTTCAATCGGTTCAGCGAACAGACCGGGGTAGCGTTCATTGTAGCGGTTGATGACGTTGAAGAACCCGTCGCGGCGACCAATGGCGTTGGTATCTTGCAACGCGCCGACCAGAATAAGAGGGGTGATGGATTCGCCAGTAATTTCAAATTTGACCAGCGCCTTTTGTGCCATAAATTCTACAGCTTGTTCGGTGGCGCTGACGTTATCGGCGACGACGATAATGCCCCGGCTGCGGTCATTCGGGGGACGATTGAAAACGGCAATCGGGATGTCGGCGGCTTGGGCTTCGCCGATGATGGTGACTGCGCTGTCGCCATCTTGTGGGATGATGATGATTCCATCTACGTCTTGCGCGATGCACTCACGCACTTGTTCAAGCTGGCGATTGGGGTCTTCGTTGGCATTGTATTCCAACACTTCCACGCCCTGTTCACGCAGTGTATCGGTGATAGCGCGATGTCCAGCGACCCAAAATTCAGTTTCCAAATCCTGGAAGCCAAAGCAAATGGTGGTGTCTTGAGCGCGTACAACCGCGAAAGACATGCTCATCAACAGCAGTAACAAGAAAAATAGACCCACTGTTTTCTTAAACATAAGAAAAATCTCCTTAAGGATGTAAAAAGTAATTGCGAAAATAGTCCGACGTACAAACGCCACGAAATAAGCGCTTTATGACCTCCTTTACTCTGCCAACAATTCAGGATAACGCGACTGCTGCCTCTAAGATCACTCAAGATCATAGCGACAGGCGCGGGGATCCAGCACGATATACTGCATATTGTATACAATCTAGGTTTAAAAAATTTCTACACATTTTATTATGCCGCATACAATATGTGTCCTATTTAAACAGGGAAAAAATAACCCTGCTCCGACTGCTTTGATTCAGCCTTCTCTTGTCTGCTTTTCCACAAATTCCACCGAGAATTGGCACTCCCCTGCTACGCGCTGGTTAATCTGCCGATTGAGCGCAATTAACGCCGACAAATCGCGTTGACGATAGGTTTGTACAATCGCGGTATGATCGCGGATCGCCAAATATTCATCATAGTCGGGAACAGCTTCCGCTCGCAGGTACAACACAGCGGCAATTTGCGCTACAATCTGCTGCCAGTTGCGGATAAGTAATCCGTGATTACCCCGATTCACAATATATTGATGGAAGCTCATATCTAGGGAACGCACGACCTTATAATCACTTTCAGCAATGGCGCTGCGCTGACGGGCGATGAGGTCTTCCAGATGGTGATAATCTTCTTCCGCAAACTGCTCGATAATGAGTTCGCCTGCGAAGTTTTCCAGCGAAGTTCGCATAGAAAAAATATCGGCGACATCCTGCGCGGTGAAGTTACGCACAAACGAGCCTCGATTGGAAAAAGAAACGACCAAGCCATCTTGTTCTAACAAAATAAGGGCTTCACGCACGGGGGTGCGACTTACACCAAGCTGTTGGGTGAGCGAGGACTCGACGATATGGTCATTCGGTTTTAGGCGGCCTTCAATAATCGCAGTCCGTATTTGTTCCACGACCTGCTGACGAAGGCTGACCGCTTGAATGTGCGAAAAGACCATCAAAAAATCTCTTTAACCCAATAACTGTATAAGTAGCCACGTTCTTTTTGTATATCATATATTGTATGCAATCAAAAAAGGTTTGTCAAGAAATGCCGCATTATTCATAGGGTAGTCGCATAAATTTTCTAGCGTTATATAAAAGATCAATACCAACCATAAAGACACGAAGGACACAAAGTAAATTCTTAAATTTTTGTTTTCCTTTGTGATCTTTGCGCCTTTGTGGTTCAAAATAGTTCTTACGGTTGATATAAATTTTGATGCGATTAGCCGCACTATTTAATTTAGGACTTTCGCTCACGCATTTACCCCACCCCTAAATCCCCTTCCCATTGCATGGAGAGGGGACTTCAAGATGCGTTTTTCTCCCCCTCTCCAAGTATTGGAGAGGGGGCCGGGGGGTGAGGTAAGCGAAAGTCCTGTAATTATCACAGCTAATTAACCTGCGCCTGATAAAATGCTGCCGAAATAATCAGGCTTGCCGACTTGCCCTGCTTTGAGCGAAATTTCCAGCCCGTCGAAGGCCGGATTATGGGAACGCGCCCGGCATAAAGGCGAACCCGGCGCAACAGGCATGACATACTCAAGGGCGTAAATACCAAGCTGCCGCGTGGCATAACCGCAGGTATCGCCGCCTGCCACACAAACACGTCGTAAACCGGTATGTTCCAACAGTTCGCGCAAGAGAAGCCCCTGCTGCGCTCCCAAGCGTGCGCCAACCTGTTTGGGATCAAAGCCGAGTTCGCGCATACGTTGATTCGTGGCGGCGATAGCGGGGTCATCGGGGCCGATTGCCGAAAATAACAGTATATTCTTCCCCTCCCCCAAGTGATAACAGGCTTCTTCAAATGCCGCTAAACGCGCCGCATCAGCAGTTTCGGGGTCAATCAGGCGCACACCGTCTAGGCGAATCGGGTGAAAGCCCTGATCGACAGCCCATCTTAACTGGGCGGCGGTTTGTGGCGCGGCGCTGCCCGAAATCACGACAAGCTGCGCCGCTGCTCCTGCTGATAAACGCGGCGGCGGCGGTTGAATCACGCCGGACTGCTGCCAATGTGCGGTAAGCGCATATTCGATTCCCGACGAAGCGACCACAAAAACAGGCTGATCGCCCCGAAGCGCCCACACCAAACGCCCGATTTTGAGCAGGTGAGATTCATCCAAGGTGTCGAATAGGATAATCTGGCAGCCGTCATCAACACATTTTTCTAAGCGGTGCGATAAGGCTTCATCGCTTTCCGCGAGATGGCGCATGTCGAGCAACCCGATGGGGCGCGAGGTCTGCTGGCTTAAATGCAGCCGCAAATCGCTTTCCGTCATCGGTGTAATCGGATGGCGGCGCATAGTCGGATGGCGATCCAGCCGATAAGTGGTCTCATCAATCGTGGCGAATAAATTGCCAAAGGTGACATAACGCTTAAGAATGGGCGCACCCACCATCAGCGGCACAAGGCGCGGTTGAAAGAGGTTCCAGCCAATTTCTAGCGCGTGACCGATACTGCCGACAGTGGGTGATGAGTCAAATGTTGAACAGATTTTGTAGTGAAAAAGCGGTGCGCCGAGTGCCTTAAGCGCAATAAACTGAGGCGATAATTCCGCATCCATCCGTTCCGGCGACATGGAGCGACTGACCCCCGCCACGCCTAATGCGCGGATGTGTGGGAAGTATAAGTCGATAAATTCCGGCGTGGGCGGCTCCAAGAACAAGACCGTCGGCACCCCCCCAAGCACAAGCGCTTCCATCGAATCGGTTGACCCTGTAAAGTCATCGCCGTAAAAGGTCAGCAGTAAATCGGTCATCGCGCACCAAACATGGTTAATGCGCCACGCAGTGCTGGATGATCTTGGGAAGCTATTTCCAGCGAAATGCCCTGCATAGCGGCTTCCCATGCTTCCTGTAGACTGGCGACCCCGGCGGCGGGGCCATCAGGATGCGCCATGATGCCACCACCCGCAAGATAAATTAAATCGACGCTTTGGAGTTCGCGATAAGTATCCGGCGCTTGCCCTGCCCACTGTCCAGAGGAAAAAACGGGCATCGCGCTATAACCACCCAACAGAGGCGTTAGGCAGGCGCGTGCGGAAGCAATCACCGACTCGTCCGATTCGCAGAATTTGTTCCGCAGTCCGTTGACGTGCAGATGATCGACACCCGCCAGCCGCATCAGCTTTTGATAGACGGTGTAATCCATCCCAAGCATAGGATGACGGCTTAATGCGCCCCATCCGGCACGATGACCATGTATCGGCATTTGGGCGTGTTGGCGTAATTTTGCGACAGCCGCCGCCCCGACTGAGAGCATATTGACCATAACACAAGTGCCATCATGGGCGAAAACGGTATCATGATGACTGAGCATGTCATCCATGTCGGCGGTGATGTTAAAGGCATACATAACTTTTTTGCCTGTTTTTTGGGCGTGTTCATTGATAACACGCATTACCGCACTGACCCGCGCTGCTAAGGGGGAATGAGGTGAATTGGCTTGAAGTTCGTCGTCTTTGATGAAATCAAGACCAGCCTCACATAAGGTTTTTACCAAGTCCGCCGTTTCTTCGGGCGAAAGCCCAACGCTTGGCTTGATGATCGTACCAAGCAGCGGGCGATTTTCGACTCCTGTTAGGCGGCGTGTGCCAGCAATCCCAAACTGAGGGCCGGGATAGGCAGTGGCAAAGACGGCTGGAATCTCGACATCGATCAAGCGCAAGCCAGAAAACTGCCCTAATTCAAATAAGTTGCCGCTGATGGTCGTGATGAGGGCGGTGAGCGATGCGCCCACATTCTCGAAAGGAAAAGCGAGGCGAACTTCCGCACGTTGATAATGCGAAGGAAACGCGGCCTCTTTGGGCGGTTTTGCGCCGGGCAGCGTCGGCTGTTCAACACTGCCGAGGGGGCGGATAGACTCTACCCGTGCGCCATGCCTTTCTAAGAGTTCGGGTGTCTCACCCGGCACTTTGACAAACGTCCCCGCCGATTGTTCTCCTGCCATCACAGCCGCCGCGATGTCCAACGGATGCGCGGTTTCAATAAGATACGTGGCATAAATGGTGTCGCTCATAGGCGGTGTTAATCCAAGGTAAGATCGCAAAAGAAAATTTAATAATCTGTATATCGCATATAGTATACAATCCGCTATAGGATGTCAAAAACGGCACAACTTTAAGACTGGGGTGAAGCAGCTATCCTGCTAATTGTGCAACTAGAAGGGTGGAGAGCCTTCCGGCGGTGATATCGCTGATGTCGGAGACAGGACTATCGGGCATGAGCATGGTGATAGCGCGGCGGGCATTTTCCCAATTTCTAATAGCACCGGGTAAATCACCACTTTTTGCTTGCAAGTTGCCGAGCGTATGAGAGGCCAACGGATGATTACGCTGGCAGTAAAGCGCCGCCTTAAGCGATTTTAGCGCCTCTTCGACATGATCTTCTTCTAAATAGAGTAATGCTTGGAGATAATGCGCGTCCGCCAGCAGCGGATCAAGCCGGAGTGCCGTATCGACGATTTTATGGGCTTGAGCGTAATCCTTGCGGCTTGCGAAGACGCACACCATTAAGGTATGGGCGGGGGCGCTTCCTGGCTCGGTAATCAGCAGTTCCGCGATCAACTGCTCGGCTTGATCGTAATCCTCATTTTGAATAGCGCGGACGGCGACTTCATAGGTGGCGCTGGCGACGGCGAGATCGCTGCGAGTTGGCGTTTTGGGGAAAGGAATCGAGGATTGTGGAGTGACCAAACCGATAAATTTGGAGATGGCAGAAGCTGGTTTTTGATAAATCGGCATGTTGGGCAAGAGATGAGTTTGCCAATTGTCTCGATTATGACGGATGGTTTCGGACTGTCCGAGCAGCAACCAACCACCCGGCGTAAGCGCATCCAGCAGCATCGTTTCGACTTGACATGCCTGCGGATAACTGAAATACAACAGTACGTTGCGGCACAGAATAATATCGACCTGCGGCAGCGGCGACCCCGCCAACAGATTGGCATGGCGGAATGTGACCATCTCGCGGATAAAAGGCTTAATTTGCAAGCCATCCGTCGCCTGATCGAAATAAAGATTCTGGAAATCAATATCCGTATGGCGGAAAGCCCATTTACGATAAATGCCACGCCGCGCCACGTTGAGCGCCGCCGCATTTAAATCGGTGCCGACCAGCCGAATCGTCCATTGTGCGAGATCAGGGATCATCTCATGCAGCGTCATCGCCATAGAATAAGGTTCTTCACCGCTGGCACAGCCCACGCTCCAGATATTCAGTTCCGGCGCATTTTTCTGGCGACGGGCGGCAATCAACGGCGGAAGAATATGAGTCCGCAGCGTTTGAAAATGTGCTTTATCGCGCATGAAATACGTCTCGCCGATAGTGAGCGCTTTGATAACGGCCTGCCACACGGGATCGGTTTCGCGGGCGGAACGCATTTTATCCAGATACGCGGGCAGATCGCCCTGCGCCAATGTTTCTAGCAGCGGTTGCAGATCATCGCCGAACTGAACGCGGGCGGCTAACCCGGTGCGCTGTTCGATCAAGCCGCTAATGTCGTCTATAGGGGAATTGGTTGGCATAAATCTTCAATGATAAAAACAAGGTTTCACCATTATATGACGAATTTACTGATGCACTTCGCTTAAATTCAATAAATCGTTACACCAGCTTTTCTGAAGTCATCAAGTGTGCGGCCTTCAAGAGTAAGACCAAGAAAATAATGCAAAAAATTGGAACCGCTAATAAGTAGTCTAGGAAGGCTACAGCCAGTCCAAGTGGGACAGCAGCATCAAGAATAGATAAATTCCGACTCGCCGGGAATGCAGATTTAAGCTATTCTCTAACCGTTCGACTACTTTTGAAGCGGGAGAGTTTTTCGTGCGACATTCTCTGAGTATCTTGATAACAGGACTGGCGCTGCTCTCCATCAATTTTGCAGCCGTTTTCGCGCAAAATACCACACCTGAAGCGGGTGATCCGCCCATTCTTGCATTAATTTCGATTTCTGCCCCTGACGAGGCGGGTATCGTGACGATCAGCGGCGCGGCAGGCGCTGTCTTTCCGGCGGCACAAATTATCATCCGCAATCTTTATACCGAGCAAAGTACTATCGTCAACGCTGGTATCACGGGCAGTTTTACGGCGCAGCTTTACGGCCCCGGCGCGACACCGTTCTGGATTAGCCCTTCGGCACAAGTTCCAGAGTCGCTGCGCGGTGTTCCCGGTTCGCTGCCCGGTGGCCCCGGTGTGATCGTCACCAGCAGCGCACAACCAACTGCCGCCGCTGATACTGCGCCGACCACACAGTTAATCGTCGATGGCAGCTTAGATGATTGGGCGGTTTATCCCGACGCAGCTTTGACAAACAGCGCTTATGCGCTCATTAATCAAGACTCCTTATACATCGCCAATATAGATAACGCACCGATTGGCGCTGTCGTGGCGGTTGATTTTACGCTTGACCGAACGACTTATGAAGTCATCTTTGATCCGCGCCAGCCTCAAACAGCATTAGCAAGCCGACTCGATCCCAATCCGGGCGAATTGGGTGCGGTTTCCGTCAGCACGGCGATCAACGAAGCCGGCGACACCGTTGAAGCACGAATCGCGCTCACACCACTTTTTGCTGATTTTACGGATTTTGTCCTCGCGCAGGTTTACGTCCGCACCGATGGTGGCGAGGAATTAGAAAGCAACATCGTCACGGCTGTGCCGCCGCGTGTGGATGAACAAGACGGAATCGTTTATGCCAGTGGGCGATTTGTAGGTGATGCGACCACATTTACTGTTGCGGGAGTGCTGGCGCAAGGCGCGGCGACTTGGACGGCTACAGGGCGCGTGAGCGCCATCAACTTTGCGCCGGGGGAAAACGCCACGCTCGAAATGGACATTTCACTGAATGTACCGGAAGTAGCCGAGTTACTTTCCGGCCTGCGTTTGTTCGGCGAACTCAGTTTGCAACCCATAGCTATCTCGACGGATGGCAGCACAACCGCCGCGCAACCTATCGCCGCTCTTAATAGCAATAACGGATGGTCGAATTTACGCACTGCGTCCGGGCTGGCGCGGGATAATTTACGGGCGGATATTACGCTTGGTACAGCAACAGTTGAGCCGGGCCAAATTATTCGCCGTGAAGGAACACTGCTTGCAGGAATGCGCTTTGCTCTCACGCTGCCTGCTGATCTCCCTGCTGGATTGTATGTCCCTGTTTTCAAAGGCCGCGCCCAAATCGGCGATGGGGAAGTGACCGATTGGACAGCCAACGGCATTTTTGGTCAGGGTGCAGGTATCAGCCGTGTGCCTCTCACCCGACTGCCGCTGGTGTTTAATGTCGGTGGCATCGAACAAACACGGCTGACGTGGACGCTGCTTTACGACAATCCTAGCGACGGCTCGCGCGGTATTCTGGCGGATGAAGTCGCGGGAATAGTCGCGCTCTCGAATCGGGTGCGCTTTAATAGTCCCACTACTATTTTGCCACCCGGAATATATCCGCTGGAACCTTACCTGCTCAACTTTATGCCGAATGCTTACGACACCACCTCCGCGCCACTCGTACCGCTGTTGTTCCCCGGCGGTAGGTTAGAAGGCAGCATCACCAGCCCGAATGGCTTTAACATTGAGCTTCCCAATGCTGCGATTGTCCAAAATATACTTTCGACTCCTGCGATAGATGAGCGCGTGATTTTTGGTGGGCAATCCCCGCTAGACGCATATCGCCTGACGACGCTCAATCCCGCGTATGCCGCCTATCCATTCGACGATTATGGCAACTATACGATGACACTTTCCGGGCAGGTGGAAGATATTTATGGCAACCTATATACTGGCGGCGGCACGTATCATGTTCTGATCGCAGAACCGCTAGATTTATCGCCGGGTGTGCTGCCGGGGACACCGTTTGAAGTAGGTGACACGTTTTTCGCCGGAGCAAGAATCGCGCCGGGGTTGCCTGCTGATATTACCGTGACCGCCCATATTTATCCGCTGGATGGCAGTCCGACGATTGAGCGCGTTATCACCGGACAAGCGAATCGTTACGGCATTTTTACGCCTGCCGATGAGGCGCTAACCTTTGAGACCGCAGGCGAATATGTGATCGATTATGAAGCACGGTTTACAGGTGAGGATGGGCGCTTATGGGCGGCGAGCTTACGCAGCGCGGGGGTCATCGCCAGCGCAGATCGTCCCATCATCGCACATGGGCAGCGCGGTTTATCCGGTTACTCAGGTGAACAGCAAGCATGGTTCGACACCGCCGTTTATCCACCGGATGTTGATTTACCAGCGGAGCTTTACACGCCTTATTTTACGGGTGATATCGCCTTTATTCTGGATAACGGCGCGAGTGGGCTGCATCCAGCGCTGCAAGTTCAAGATACCCTCGGCGCGTATGCCGCATGGCTGGCGGGCAGTCTTCCCGTCGGGCGTGAGACAGTGGAGCAGCTCACAAATCGTGGAGAACTGCCCCTCATCCCTGTCCTCGGCGGGCCGCCGGGCATTTACAGCCCTGCCCTCCTGCCAGATTTTATCGCTAATGATGCGTATGCCTATTTTACTGCCACACGCCCAGACATAACCGTGCGGCAGATGGTGATAGGTCAAGCAGATGGGTCACTGGCGCTCAATTGGGACAGTGATGATCCGTATAGCGGACAAATCGGTGCGGGAATTGCAGGAGATCGTCCTGGCGATTTCGCCTTTTTATTCGGCGGCACGATTATTCGTAATGCCGATGCTGGGGTGGAAGATGCCGCTATTTATGCCGCCCTCTCGGTTGTTGGCAATGAGGATGATTCAGCGCGGGTCATGCCGCCTTACCGAGGCGCAGCGGGCGGACCCGACAGCGGACCACTGCTGACAGTGCGCGGCGAAGCTGTGGAACTTTTCTTCCAACCAACGGGCGTACAGCCGGGTCAAGTCCTGACTGAAGGCGATACGCTGGCAATTGCCGGACAAGTCGCACCAACTTTAGAGTCCAATGTAGCGATCACAGTCACATCACCTAGCGGCACAATTGCCAATTTTGCAGGACTGACCAACAGCATCGGTTATTACTACAATCCCGCCAACGATTTCGCCGTCAACGAAATCGGCGTGTGGGCGGTGGAAATCGCCGTATCCCCAGCGGAGGTAAGTTCAGCAGGTGTTCCGCAGCCGCCCCTGCCTGTGGGCGGAGTGTTGGGGACGCTGAATCGACGGTTTGAAGTGTTCATCGTAGCGGCGGATTCACCCTCGCTAACGTGGCAAGAAGGCGGCGATACAGACCGCCCCATCAGCCCGACTAATCCATTCAATTTCACCGTGAGCGTACCGCAAGGATGGACGGATGCAACCGCCTATCTGACTGTATCAACCGCCAGCACTGTAGTGCAATCTGGCGAATTCCCGATCACGGGTGCATCTACTACGTATACGCTTAATCGCTCGTTACTCAGCCGCGATTTCCCGAACATCGAAGGCGACGGCTTAGGCAGCGGTGCGGCGGCCTCCGATGTGTTGAAGATCACCTTTGCCATCATTGGAACGGACGAAAGCGGCACTTTCGCCACGCAGACGCGCACCTTTTATGTCTTCCATGACCGGCTGATTTCTTTTGATGCTGTACTGGGCGGTGAGGGATGAGTAATTTCGGTTGTGTCGTCATCAGTTTGGGTTGTTCCGGTAGAATATTGGAGACTTCATGTTTAAGAAGCTAAAACCGCGCATGGGGTTGGTTATTCAGCAAGCCGCGACCCGCAGGCCGTCAGTAAAGCTCGGTTCACGTCGCGCACTGCTCATGGTTGTGTTGGTGATGTTTGGCATGACTACCCTGAGCGCACAGTCCGATACTCCCCTTCCGCTTTATGTTCTGCCCACCGGACAAGCGGCAAGACCCAGCAGCACACTCGCGCTGACCGAAGATGGACGAACATTAATCACTGCCAATAGTTATAACGACACCGTTTCGTTGATCGCCCCAAATCAGAGCCAAGTCATCGCGGAAGTTGCCGTTGGAGATGATCCGCGCAGCGTGGCGATTTCGTCCGACGGCACACAGGCGTTGATTGTCAATCGTGGCAGCGGGACACTTTCTGCGCTTGATCTGGCGACACAGACGATTACTGCGACTTATCCCATCGGCAGGCTGCCGATGAGCATCGTCGGCGATGATGACGCGACAGCCTACATCAGCTTGCAAGGGACAAACGAAGTCATCCATATCGAAGAAAATACGGGGAAAATTCTGAATCGGATTCCCACGCCTGCCCTGCCAACCGGATTGGCGTTGTGGGAAGATTTCCTGTATGTGACGCATTTTTGGAGTGGTGATCTGAGTTTGATTTATCTGCCTCAGATGCAGGTTGTACGGACGATCCAAACCGGACAAGACACATCTTTATTCCAAAGCATCGCTATCGACGCGGTGAACGGAATCGCTTATCTGCCCCAAAGCCGCAGCAACGCCCAAAATGATATTTTGACTTATGACTCCACCCTCTTTCCTGTCGTGAATGTCGTTAATTTGCGCGATTTGAGCTTGCAACGGGAACAGCGGATTTCACTGGCAACGGCAGACCGTCCGGTGAATATGCCTTTCGCGGCGGCGCTTGATGTACGCGGGACGACGCTGTTTGTGGTGAACGCAGGCAGCAATGATCTATCTGTGATTGATTTAGCCACCGGATTAGCCCGCGCTCACCTGCCGCTTGGGGCGAATCCACGCGGCATTATCGTCAGTTCGGATGGCGGCACAGCGTACATTCATAACGTCATCGATGGGACGATCACTTATCTTGATGCGCGTAACTTAGTCGTAGATGATGCACTGCCTATAAGCAGCGGTACCAATATTCCGGCGGATGTGTTGATCGGTGCCGAATTATTTCATAGTTCAAATAACCCTCGCCTGAGCGCTAACGGCTGGATAAGCTGCGCGAGCTGCCATTTTGATGGCATGTCCGACGGACGGGTCTGGCAAGGCTGGAACACGCCTATTTTATATGACTTGGGTGAAACCGCACCTTATAATTGGCTGGGCAATTGGGATGAATTGGCGGATATTGAACTCAAAATCCGCGCTTTGCAAGCAGGAACAGGATTGCTTGAAGGCCTGACGAACCCACCTGCTGGCGATCCTCATGCCGGACTTTCGCCTGATCTGGATACGCTGACGGCCTATTTGCTCACACTGAACGGCACATTCACACCTAGTCAACCCGATCCGGTACTGTTGGAACAAGGGATGGCAGTTTTTGAGCAAAATGGTTGTGCAGGCTGCCACGCGGGATCTGCCTTGATTGATGGTCAGCGGCATGACATAGGCACGGGCGGGGAATTTGATACGCCTACCTTGCGCTGGCTGTGGCAAAGCGCTCCGTACTTTCATGATGGACGCGCCGCAACTTTGCAGCAGGTATTTACCCTGCCCGGCGCACATCAAATCGTCGGCACGGTATCCCCTGAAGATTTAGCAGCTTTAACAGCTTATCTGTTGAGCTTACCAGGGGAATAAGGGTGGCACAGCCTATGGTGCTGCATATTTGACGACGGCATTCATTAATTCGGTGATGTTAAAGGGCTTTGGGAAATACGCCACACAGCCTGCATCGTATGCGCGTTGGCGATCATCTGGCTGTATTTCGACGGATACCACTATAATGGGGATGGAATTCAGGTTTTTTTCTCCCTTAATTGCAGCAATAGTTTGCCAACCATCCCTCCCTTTGCCGGGGAAACGTAAATCCATAAGAATCACCGACGGGCGTAGTTCCTGTGCCAAGCGAAATCCGTCATCGCCATTATTAACGCATACAACCTCAAACCCACGCGATTCCATCGCCGCTTGGATAAGCTGGGCATTCGGGACAGAATCTTCAATAACGAGAAGCATGACCATCAATTAACCTAACCTAGATGTCGTAATCTTTCACTAAGCTAAATTATAGGAGCAATAGGTACGCTGGTTCATAGATTTTTTCATATAATCTTAAATAACCTGAGTTTCGGATAGTGTTTTCATTCTATTCCCTACCCTAAAGCTCCTCCCCGCTTCGTAGAGGAAGGCTTAAAGAGCTATTGTGAGCCATTCTTCGACCTTCTCTATTCCATCGAGAAGGGGTCAAGGGATGAGGACATTATAAAACTATCCAAAACTGAGGTTAAATATATAGAAATAGGTATTTTTGTTGTTTAGGATTTACGCAGTTGATCCTTATTATAAGGACGAAGCGACGATTCGCTTCTACAGTAAATTCTGCTGAACTGCATGACCTCTATGTGTTAAACTGAAGGTCAATTACGATGAATTGAGGGTCTTTGATGGCACAGACTGTAATTACTTCAACTGATGTGGATGCGCCGCTTACCCCCCGCGAAGTCCGGCTGGAAAGAATCAGCAGAATCTTGCGTTGGGGCGCTATTTTCAATGTCTTGCTGGTGTCTGTCGTCCTCGCCTTGACGATTATCGCCGCTGCCTCAGCAAGGCCAGAACTGGTGCGCTCCATCGCCCACATTTTGCTGGCAAGGGCGGGGAGTCTGCGCGAGGATGCGGCGCTGTTGGCGGTTATTTTGCTGATTTTCGCCAATATCAGCGCTCTACTGGTAGCGATGGTAGGTGTGTTGGCTCAGGAATTTTGGGCGCTGATCTTAATCGCGGCGGCAATATTTGCCAATGCCATCGGGGCGATTCTGTTCGGTTTTGTGCCGGGTCTGCTGACGATTGTGGTGGCGGCGTTTGCTGGAACGATTTTGCTTGCCGATTTACGCGCCTTCCGCACAAATCCGGTCATGCTTAAGGAACTACGTGAACGGATGCGCGGGGCGCGGGCATTCGTCGTCATCACCGTTTATCTGGCGTTGATGAGTGGCTTCGCGGTGCTGTTGTATCTGGTTCAGCGCGGGGTCGTACAAGATGCGGGGTCGGCGGTGACAGGTGAGCTAGGGCGGACGTTGTTCGCGGGAGTGGTCGGCATTGAACTGCTGCTGATTATTTTCATCGCCCCAGCCTTTACAGCCGGAGCAGTCACGAGTGAGCGTGAGCGCAAAACGTATGATCTGCTACAAATTACGCTTTTGCCGCGTCCCTCTTTCGTCATCGGGAAACTGGAAAGCGCCCTTAGCTACATTTTCTTGCTGCTGTTAGCGGCGATTCCGCTGCAAAGTATCGCTTTTTTGTTTGGCGGCGTAAGCGAAACAGAGTTGATTCTGGCTTTCATTATTTTGGCAGTCGCGGCGATTACGCTGGGTACAGTTGGCTTATTCTTCTCGACATTAGTAGATCGCACCCTGACGGCGAGCGTCCGCGCTTATACCGTCGCCTTCACCGTGACGATAGGCATTCCGATTGTGCTTTCGCCCCTGATTGGCATTTTTAATGGAGCGCTGGTGGGGACGGGGACAGGAGTCTCCAATTCACCCATTATTGAGGCGGGGTTAATTTATCTAGGCGCATTTTTGGTCAGCCTTAACCCGATTTTGACGGCGGTTGCCACGCAACAGTTGTTGATTGATCGCCAAGAAATCGGCTTCTGGACGGCGACTTTAAGCAGCAACGGCAGCCAAATTCCGCTGGCATCGCCTTGGATCAGTTTCACGATTTTGTATCTGGTCATCTCAACGCTGTTGGTGGTATTCGCCGTGCGAAGGATGCGTCGCTCCGAGACGTTGTAGTACGAAGTTGAAAGTGACACATTAAAAATGCGAAGGCGTGTCGTTGGGCAGTTCATAAGCCGAGTCGGTTTGATGATCGTGTTGATTACGAGCCTGTTTTGCCTAGCGATTGGCGCGGCGTTGGTCATCGCGCCCCATCTCCCCGCGCAAGAATTCGCGTTTGTAGCGGATTTGAACGACAGATATGACATTTATACGCTGGATATTCAACGCGGCATCACGCGCAATCTGACGGGGAACAGCGATAGCAGCAATAACTTTTGGCCTACATGGTCGCCGGATGGAAGGCGAATGGTGTATGTCGCCGAACATGGAGGCAACAGCGATCTGTATGTGATGGATTCTAACGGGCAAAACCGCCACCGTCTGACGGATGATCCCGGCGGCGAACATCAGCCCAACTGGTCGCCTGACGGAAGGCAGATCGTGTTTATGGGACGGCAGGAACGCGGCGGAAAACTTTATGTCATTTCGTGGGATGACGCGGGTGAGATCGGCACACCACAGCAGATCACCCGCGACGACTATGATAACGCGGTGCCGATTTGGTCACCAGATGGCACATACATCGCTTACGTTTCTGTCCGCGAGGGGCGCTACGAAATTTACATCACTGAAGCCGCGCATCCAACCCGCGCCAAACGTTTCAGCGCTAACTCTTGGGATGCTTACACGATGGCTTGGTCGCCGGATGGCACACAACTTGCCCTGAACACAAATGCGCGGGGGAACAGTGAAATTATCGTGCTGGACATAGCAACAGGGGCAAGCCCACGCAATTTGACGAATCATCAGGGCGACGACGATGGCCCGGCATGGTCAACAGAGGGCATTTTATTCGAGTCTGATCGGGGCGGCAGCCGTAACATTTATTGGATGCAGGCTGACGGCAGCCATGTGCGCCGTTTAACAGCCCTCCAGTTCCCCGATTATGCCTTCTCTCCAGCATGGCGGCCTTAGTTATGATGAAACTGATCGTCTTCGTAGGATTTTTGTTATTGGGCATGATGTTCTCCGTTTTGGCGGCGATGACTCTAGGGCGCGGCTTATCGGGGGATCAGATCGCGTTTGTCTCTGACCGCGAGGATAATCAAGAAATTTACCTACTCGATTTACCTACAGGACTGGTCACTAATCTTTCGCGCAATCGCCTTTCGGATGAATATGTTCCGGCATGGTCGCCAGACGGTCAACAGGTGGCGTATGCGTCTGATCTGGATGGTGATATGGATATTTACATGATGGACGTGCCGCCGAATGGAGAAGCGCGCAAGCTGACGCATAATGTCGGTTGGGATTCGATGCCGGCATGGTCGCCCGATGGAAAGTGGATTGCTTTCGCTTCGTATGCGTCTTTGGGGCAGAATATCTATATTTTGTCTGTTGATAGCGACTCTGATGCGTTGGTGGCGCTCACCGAATTGCGAGGGTATGAATCGTATCCAATGTGGTCGCCAGATGGGACGGAATTGATGTTCGCGTCGGAAATTGATTTTAGCAGTCAGGTTTATCTCTTGGATATACAGCAAACTGATGTTAGGCCGAGCGCTATACCTTTTTTGAATGATTATCAAGCCCGTTATTCGATGCCGCGTTGGTCGCCGGATGGGCGGTTTATCCTTTATTCAGCACGAGTGAACAGCTTGGCACAGGACATTTTTTTGCTGAATTTAAATACCGGGCAGACGCAAAACTTGACTCATAGCCTAGCTAATGATGACGCGCCATCGTGGTCGCCGGATGGGACGCGCATCGTCTTTTGGTCAACACGCGAAGGCAGCGCCGACCTTTATCTGATGAATGCTGATGGAGACGATTTGCGCCGTCTGACGACTCATTCCGCCGAAGATGTGTCTCCAGCATGGCGACCCCATCAATAAGATGCGGCGTGTTTTATGGCGCGGCTTCTTAACCACCCTGATGAGCAGCATCCTTCTGCTGATGATGGCACTCGGCATAGGGCGGCTGATGGGCGGCTATACGCTGTCTTATGTCGCCACACCGGGACGAATCCGCCCGAATTACGAAATTTACCTAGTCGATATTGAGCGCAGAATCACCTTTAACCTCACCCATCATCCCGCCTTCGATCAATCCCCGGCATGGTCGCCGGATGGACGCGCCATTGTATTTCAGTCAGACCGAGATGGCAGCGCCGACCTTTATCTCATGTCGGGCTTTGGACATGACGTGCGCCGCCTAACCAATGATCTGGCTTATGATTGGTCGCCGCAGTGGTCAGCCGACGGCAGGGCGATTACTTTTGGCTCCAACCGCGACGGCGAAGGCTGGCTGTATTTGACGGATGCCGATGGGAACAACATCCGCCGCTTATCTGAGCCACCGCCGGGACGCGATCAAGCGCCGGTTGTGTCGGCAGATGGACGCTGGATTGCGTTTACCGCTTATGTAGAAGGCAATATCGAAATTTTTATCCGGCGGCGCGACGAGGAAGCCAGCCATGCCCGCCGTGTGACGTTTAATTCAAGCAATGATTATTCGCCCGCGTGGAAACCGTAGGGAGCGATGAGTGATGAGTGATGAGCGCTACAGATGAAGTGGGTTTTGTGTTTATTGATGGGAACGAGTATAGGCGTGTTTTGTATCCTGCTGATAGTCGTGCTGGTGATTGGGCGATTTGTCTCAAGTGAGATTGTCGCGTTTTCATCGGATCGTGGCGGGAACTTTGAGGTGTATTTGTTGGATATAAGGCATAGTGCGGTTATTAACCTAACGCGAAACCCGTACGACGATTACGCCGCGCATTGGTCGCCAGATGGGGAGCATTTGGTGTTTATGTCGGAGCGCTTAGGTCAGACGGCACTCTTTATTATGGGGCTTCAAGATAAGACGGTGACGGTTTTCGTCGATCCCCCGCCCCCCTCCTATACACCTGCATGGTCGCCCGATGGCAGACAAATCGCGTTTACAACTTTTGACCCGTCGTTCAGCGAAACACTGATTTCGCTTTTTGATGTCGCTGAGGGCAGCATGAGCGCTTTAGCCAGCGTGATTCCGGGCGCAACTCAACCGGATTGGTCGCCGGATGGCGCGTGGATCGCATTTCAGGTTTATTCGCCGCCCGATGTCGAAATTTATGTCGGCAGCGCACGAGATGAAACGTATCCGCGCCTACTGACGGACAATACCAGCAATGATTGGAATCCGCGATGGTCGCCGGATGGGACACAAATCGCGTTTACATCAGATCGGGAAGGGAGCATGGATATTTATGTCATGTCCGCCGACGGCACAAATCCGCGCCGCTTAACTACTGATGCCGGGATCGATGAGTCTGCCACATGGTCGCTTGACGGAAAACAGCTTATTTTTGTCTCCGAGCGCGACGGCAATGCTGAGCTTTACCGGATGAATGCCGACGGAAGCCATATCCGCCGTTTAACGTTTCATCCCGCTACCGATTGGTTCCCCGCATGGCGACCCCGCCCATAATCGCCCTATTCGATACGGATCACGCTATCCGTCATCCAGCAACCGGAGTAGGGCGCTTGCCATTGCAGGGAAAGGCTAAAGACAAAAACCGCAGTTTCTTCATCTTCAGTAATCAGACGGACGATCTGCCGAGCAGTGTCGCCTTCGATGACGATGGGTTTGTATTCCGCCCGTTGAAAATTGAGCATCGGCTCATAAACCGGATTGTGTATCATATAGGCAAAGTGGATGAGCGGCCCCGTCGCTTCCTGATTGACGGGCGATGCAAAGGTGAAGACGACTGCGATTCCGTTGTCACCGACTGGGTCATCATTATGTTGGAGGGCGCGTAATTGAATTTTAATCACGTCCTCTGGGGTGTAAACCGGGCTGGGGGTTGGACGCAAGGTAGGATGATAGATGGGATGCATGGATAATCTCCACTAGCGTTTTCTGCTATTTTAGCGGATGCTCACCAAAATCAAGGCCGAAAAAAGGAACCTTTGAACTTGCGAACAATTGCGCGTTATTTTTATCTTGCCATTAGGCTGATTTGCCTCGCATTTACGGTCATTTTTTTGCTGTTGATCCCACTGTTAACAGCGATATGGATGGGACGGCAGTTCCCAACCGCGCAAATGGCTTATGTCGAGTGGGATCGGGCGAACACATCCAGCGAAATCCGCCTGCTCGATCTAGCCCACCGTCTAAGCACGACTCTGTTTGGCGCATTCGGTCAGATTGATACGCCGTCATGGTCGCCCGACGGCAGCACCCTTTATTTTGCGACCTTTCGCTCGGAGCGAATCGGGCGCGATATTGCCGCCGTTAATCTGCCGACTCGCGCTTTTCGCTGGCTGACGGATGGCCCCTATGACAACAATACACCGGATGTTTCTCCCAACGGACAGGCGATTTTATTCGCCAGCGATACCCGTTCCGCCAGCCAGTGGGATATTTTCCTGCTTGATCTTGTCAGCGGAAAAGTGCGTCCCATTTTTGAAGGCGGCGGCATTGATGGGCAGCCATCTTGGTCGCCAGATGGAGAACAACTATCTTTCGATACTTCTTTTTCGGGCTATACCGAGTCGTTTGCGACGCTTTATGTACAAGATGTGGCAGGCGGCGACGTGCAGCGCGTGGTGGGCAGCAATAGTTTTACAGGCGATTGGTCGCCGGATGGGAGGCAAATCGCTTTTGTCTCCAGCCGAGACGGAAGTTATGACATCTATCGCGTCAATGCCGACGGCACGAACCTGCACCGCCTGACCGAGCATCCATCTGGTGATTTTAGTCCGGCATGGTCGTCGGATGGGTCACAAATCGCGTTTGTCTCACGCCGAACCGCTGACGGTGAAGCGCATATTTATCTGATGCAAGCTGATGGCAGCGCGACGCATCTCGTGACGACGGGCAGGTTTTCCACGTTCTATCCAGCGTGGCGACCATGAAATTCTCCGTTATATAGCAATAGTACCTTTACCTCAAAACAATCTTACGTCAATACAAAGCCGAGAGCGTTATACAATATTTTAAAGCCTTCATATCAACGCAGCAGCGAAACGGGGATCGGCATGGGTAAGAGGATAACGCTTGAAGTCCGCAATGAGGTCATCAACCGCGCACGGGCGGTTGCAGCTACGACACAGCGCCATCTGGAAGATGTGCTGGTGGAATGGCTGGATCGTTATGCGGAAGATTTGCCTGTCGAGACATTATCCGATTCGCAAGTGCTTGATCTGTGTAACTTCGAGATGAACATCATCCAGAAGCAGGAACTGGCTACCCTCCTGCATTATCATCGGGAACGTGCCTTATCCGCAGATGAAAGCACCCGTTTGGACGACCTGCTGCAACTCCACCGGCGTGGCCTGCTCCGCAAAGCGCGAGCATTAGAGGTAGCGACGGCTCGCGGCCTTTTTCCCTAAACTGTAGGGACAGTATACATATTGTCCGCTTCAATTTTCGTGGCGGACGCGATATATCGCGTCCCTACAGGAAACATAAATTTTGATGCAATTACGCCTGATTTCCCCTTTGCACATTTGATAGAAACTGCGGTATGCTTGCTCTCTAACATTACTCTCTTAATG
>DAOTTO010000004.1:0-11790 GCA_034437895.1 Anaerolineae bacterium
TAATCTTCTGAACGCAGGAAAAATCCCTTGCGTGTCTTTTTATGCCAGGTGAGTTTGAGCTGCTTCGCCAGAGTCCGCACGGCTGCTAGCGAGTGATCGTTTTCGGCATCGGCGCTCCCAGCCGTAATCGAACTAGCGGCACATGCAATCGCCTCCAGTAGCGTCGATTTGCCCGACCCGTTTTCGCCGACGAAAAATGTGACGGGTGCAGTGAAGGTGATTTCTGGCGCTGATCGGACGAGGGGGATATTAAAGGGATACATCTCGGCTAAAGCTGCTTTGGGCGGGGTGAGGGTTAAGGATTTGAGATGCATGCGTAGGTCTTCATATTTATAGGAACATATGATCTAATTTTATCTTGGTTTTTGGAGAATGCCAAATGGGTGAAACTGAGTGTGAAAGTTGAGTTTAGGGATAAAGCGGTGAACGCAGCACCAGATAGCCACGACGGAGAATACGCTTCCGAAGGTCGATGGAATAGCCAAAGCGCTCTCGCAGATGATAGGCGGCGAAAATCCACTGTTGACGCAGGCCAATTTTGCCAGCGCTTTTGGCGACTGTGAGTGATCGCTGCCATGCGTCGAAAAATGCGGCGGGGGCTTGATCGTGCGCGTGATGAATTAAACGCTTGGGTAAGACCGCCTGAAAATCGACGGGCGTAAGGCCTTCACGAAAGTTCGTGCCGAAGACAAGTTCTTGATGCACGAGCATCTTATATTGGGTTTTGCGATAAATATCAAAGACGACTAATCGTCCGGTTGGATTAGATGTGCCTTCGATGAGCAGCCCGCCGATTTCTAATGATTCCGCCATTGTGTTAAGCGCTGCGGAAACATCGTCTTCCTTAATATTGACGCAAGACATTATAAGCGCGGATGAGTCGCACATTACTCATGATAAGAATATTCGAGAGATTAAAGCCACCCAGTTTGAATTCGATAGTTGGTGGCTGGGCATAAATTTGTGCTGCCAAGACGCGCGCCGGATCAATCTCAACGCCGAGCAGGTTTAGATTGCGATTCAGCGGCAGCCAGCGTTCAAACATCTCCAGCGCCGTCCATGCTTGTGTGCCGTAGCCTACATCGACAATCAAGGGCTGTCCATTGGTCAAAACGGATGACCATGCCAGCGCGATATAGGTGTCGATCTGGCGTAGGCGATTGAGGGCGGTTTTGCCGCGCGTGGGCTGACCGATGGGACGTGTATGCCGGATAGTCATGATAAACCGCCGGAAACATAAAAGCGATTGAAAGCACCCACGCTTCACACAGCAGAAATCAGCGGGAAAAGATGCTCTAGGCCGCGCCACAGGCTGTTTCGCCATGATGGGTAATTATGTCCGCTGTTATGTTCACTATATATAACATCGTAGCCACGCTTTTGCAGCAGTGCATTCATCTCTCGGTTGCCATCAATAAACCATTCGTGTATGCCTGCATCCATCCAGATTTTAATATCCTTTGTCGGCGTATATTCCAGAAGATCGTGCGTGACCGAGCGATAGTAAAGATGCTCCCCACGAAACGCCCCCGATTGGCTTAAGACATGCCCGAAAATTTCTGGCGCACGCAGCGCGGTATAAAGTGACATCAACCCGCCCATAGAGGCACCCATCATACCAAATGCGCCAGGTGACTTTTGGGTATCGACCAAATGAAGATGCTCACGGGCAAAAGGCAAAACGCAATAGATTAGAAATCCAACGGTTGCATCACTACTGGCGTATTCCACAACGCGCCCATCACCACCGGGATCGAGCAGCGCCAGCGAAATCGGGCGGATGCGTTTTTGCGTGATAAGATTATCAACGATGGTGGCAATTCGGGCGTGATGAAGATAACCAGAACCATCGAACACAATCAGCAGCGGAGTCGGTTCATTAATTGCAGGTCGGTAGAGATGAAGCGTGCGGCTTGCGCCAACAATGTAACTTTTTCCATCAATAACGTGTGTGGTGATCTGCCCACGCGGAACATCAGCCTGCTCGATAGCTAAAGGATTATCGTGGGCTTGTGGCATCCAAAATACACTGTTGATATGTCCCATGTTGTCATCAAAACGATTTGGGTTTAGTGGATCGTAGGTGCGTTCTCCATCGACAATAAAGCCGTATTCGATATAGGCATCCAGTGGCAGGGTGATTGTTGTCTGCCACTGGTCTTCAGACACTTGTTCAAAGTCAATCGGTTTTTTATCCATCAGCCAATAATTGAAGTCGCCCAATAGCTGCGGCTGTGTTGGCCCCTCCCATAAGAATGTCACCCGATTACCGTTAATCAGGGGTGTTCCTTTAGCTTTAACGCATTCAAGGAGTGACATCATTTTCTCCTCAAAAATGAAATGCCTCTTACGTATGCTGTGTAATGTTGAGTTCAACCCCATGACGGTCTTTGAGTAGTTTGGCGGTACGATTAATTTCTGTCTGGGTTTGCCCATCCGACCAACCGAGTGCCGCGCCAAGAATCTGACCCAATTCCACAAGCCCCTCATTAGTGATTTTGCCCAGCATCGCCAGCAGTGACCGCCGCAGCGCAAAATCATCCAAATGAATCACTTTTTCCCGCGTGGCGATAAATTCAATTTCGCCAGTCGTATAATCGGGGATATGAGTCAGCGCGATGTCTTCGGTGGACGCACAAAACTGCGCGATTTCGTCGGCGCGAGTGCCATAACGATTAAACAGAGTTTGAAGACGCTCTAGTGATAGGTTGGTTTTTTGTCCGAGTGCATCCAGCCAGCGCTGCTGATCTTTTTCAGTCTGAGGATAATTTTTGCCACCACCGATGGACATTTCACGAGTCGATGCGCGGCGCGACATATCTATCATTGGCAGTACTTTATCCGTCGTTTGTTCCGCAAAAGCGCGGAAGGTCGTCCACTTGCCGCCGACCAATGAATACACGGGAAAGTCAATACCTTCTCCGGGTTCAGTGATACGGATGCTATGGTCGCGGCTGATTTGCCCCGGTGTGGCGGCATCGCTGGCGGGCAGAGGACGCACGCCCGAAAAACGAAAAACGATATGTTGGTGGTTGATTTCAATGTTGGGGAAAACCAGTTTGACGAGTTCGATCATGTAATCGACTTCATCTTCAGTGCAGAATGCATCGTCGGGATTGCTGATCGGAATATCGGTTGTGCCAATCAGGACGCGATCTTGTAGCGGAAAAAATAAACAGATGCGCCCGTCCTTGTTTTCAAAGAAAAGTTCGTGTCCGCGTGTCGCCGCATGAAGTTCAGGGTGATCGACTATGATATGTGATCCCTTCGTCCCGCCGATCATACGTGTCTGACGAGTCATCGCTTTGTTGGTGAAGTCGATCCAAGGGCCTGCCGCATTGATGACGATGCGCGGTTTTACTTCTAAGGTTGCGCCGGTAATTTGATCTTTTAATGTGACTTGGCCGCCCGATGCGCTTTCCGCACTTACATAATTGAGCGCATGGGCATTCGGTGACATCGCCTCGGTATCCAGAATGAGTTCCAAACAGATGCGTTCAGGATAAGGCATCCATGCGTCGTAATAAGTGGTTGTGGCAACAATATCAGGATTTAAGCCAGGACGCAGTTCCAATGATTTTGCGCGTGAGGTCATCTTATGGCGCGGAAGGGCTTGTTGTGACCAAGTGAAAAAGTCATACATGGTCAGCCCGGCTTTGATGATGATCGCGCCGCGATTGCTCGGCTTATCGCGCAGATTAAAAAATTTCAGGGGCGCGTTGAGCATCCCCGAAAACCAATTAAAAATCGGGATGGTCGTAGGCAGCGGTTTGACGTAATGCGGGGCGTTGGCTAAAAGTCGATTACGTTCATGCAGCGCTTCATTGACCAGTCGGAACTCGCCATTTTCCAGATAGCGCAGCCCGCCATGTACCATGTGCGATGAAGCCGCACTTGCCCCGCCACAAAAATCATTTTTCTCTACCAACAGAACATCCACGCCTTGAAGCGCTAAATCCCGAAATAGACCGATGCCGTTAATCCCACCTCCGATGATGAGGGCAGATATTTCAGGCTGCTGACGGATAGACTCTAAGGTTTGTTCTCTTGTCACGATTTCACCTCTCGAAATTACACTAGAAGACGAATTTTCTCATGATGTTACCGCTTTATGCGCTAGCTTCAAAAGATGATTTTTAAGCAGGCAGAGATTGTCGAGGGTAGGAAATAACAATAAGGCTTGATGGGACATGATGCTCAGCATGTCCCATATTGCGATTGATCTTTAGCGCTGATGAGCATGGTCTTTAGATGGCAACAGGCTATTCGATGAGGTTTTTGACTTGATCTAACCGCGTTTGCATTTGTTCTAGTAAATTTCGGATTTGCGCTTTCGTACCCGGATCCGCCTCCCCTACCCCATCGCGTAGGTCAGAAATTGCCTTAAAAATGGCCTCATCTTGCTTGGAAAACAGCCTTTTTCCGCGTTTGAGGGCGGGATCACTTAGTAGGGGAGGGGGCTTATAGGATCGCTTGGCGATTTCTGCGGTATCGGTCTTGGTCGCCAAATTGTTGCGACTCGCAACAATTTTTTCCAAATTGCGAGCTTCTTCAATCGCTTTAGGCGCAGGCAGTTTAGCCCACTTCAAAAGTTCATCTTCGGATACATCCAAATTATCCCCAATATCCCAAACTTCGTCCGGCAAACCGAGCAGCATTCGGCAGCGCGTAAACGCCGAGCGATGAGCCGCCCCAATCGCGTTAGAAAGGACTTCGCCTTTGCCACTAGGGACGCGATGCTCAATCACCTGAGCGTAATAAGGCCGATCACAATGGCCTGATCTAATTAGGTGTTCAAACGTCTGGAACGTCGCGCCATCAAGTTGCAACAAATCCATCAATAGAATGGCGAACTGCCGCGCCCGTCCAATCGCGTTTAAATCGGCGCGTGCCGTATTCTCGGTAGCCTGCCGCCACACATTGAGTTTTTGGACGACGATGGCGGGGATTTTTTCCCACCGAGTGCGCTCATCGGGTTTGCCTGCCCCAGCATGGAAAAAATTAAACAGCATGTGGAACGCTAACCAACGGCGCTCACCCGTTTCCAGCCTAAAGTGCCGCGCCCCGGCTTGTTCTGCTGTCACAGGATTTGTGAGACCATCGCGGCGAATACTGACAGCTAAATCGACGATCTTCAAAAAAGCGGTTTCTGCTGGCCCTGGCTTATAATTTTCGTTTTCGATGTCGGTTTCCGAGCGTCCCCTTTTTTCGACGGCTTCCGCCCAAAGCGTATCACTCAGGTTAAAATTAGGGACACGCGCTAATCCACGTTCTTCGTCAATAATATCTACCCAAAAATTGAACATCTCTGTGACCATGCCCGGTTCGCCGTTCCAATGCTCACGCACGGCGGAAGGCATAACACGCCGCGCTTGTTTTATATCTGGGTAGATTTCCATAATTGGGATCGGGCGTATGGTTTGTCGTCCGGCCTCTACGCGGGTCAGCTCGCCGAACAATGCCGTATCCGCATCATTCATCGAAAGCGCAGGACGCTCCGATGGTTTGTCTTCACTGCCATCTTTGCCAAATGGATCAATACCAGCCAGCGAATTTTTGCGCCCCATATTATTGCATCTCCATTTGAACGCGATCTACGATGTTCCACGCATCGCGGGCTGCGCCGCTATCGGGTGCGAAGCGAAACGCCAACTGACCAAGGGTGGAGGCTTCTGCCCACACGGTACGCATTGCCATTTCAGGCCAAACGAGATTGCCATAACGAGATTTGAGTTTGTTCAGATTTTCTTGATGGACTAACGTGCCAGCACGGAACATCGTCGGCACAATGCCCATGATTTGGATATTTTCTAAACCCCAGCGGGCGCGGGTGGGCTGGATCATGTCACGATGAGCAAGGCTTTCGACTAGTCCATCGAAACTCAGAAATTCGCATTTCGTGGGATAAATAATCGCATCTGTTGCCAGATAGATGCTCCCATGTAGCAGCGAGGGGGTAGGCGAAGTATCAAACACAACGGCATCAACAACGCCTTCTAATTCCCGAAACCGCTCGACGACGGCAAAGGCATCCGAGATTTGAATCGGGATGCTGCGGGTCTCTACATTGGAAGGGACGACATAAAGCTGGCCTTTAACCGGATAACCAGGGATGCCGAAGCATTCTGGCGAGGCAGGACGCAGCACTTCTTTAAAGGATGCACCGCGTACCAAAAGATCGTAAAGGCCGGGGCCTTTTTGAATGCCGAGCGAAACGGTTGCATGGCCTTGTGGGTCAGCATCTGCTAATACCACGCGATACCCGCGAATGGCGAGTCCGGCGGCAAGATGAATAGCGAGCGTCGTTTTACCGACTCCGCCTTTTTCGTTAATGAGCGTCACAGTCTTCATGAGAAAAAGAACCCCTGCGGATATTTTTGGGTTTGGTGTCACACTTTCGGAATAATAACATTTTACAACATCTGGCGTTAGATGGGCATTCGCAGATGTAGGTTAAAAATTTGTTAAAGTTGATGCAATTCACCCCTCTATCAAAAACTCCAGAACTGCTTGGTTTCAGCCACAACCTTTAGAAGTCCACGCGGGTACAAGGGACGTAAACGAGCGTCGTACCATTGAGGTATCTGTTGAGCCAAGTTAAGTCTGATTTTATTCTTATCATGAGTAATTGCTGTTGACAATTTTTGTCAATCAAGTGTATTTTGTTCAAAACGCAAAATTAGGCTGTTGGAATGTTGTACAATCTAAGCAGTAAAGTGCTACGGTCAATTTTTTCAGTGGAAGCAATCGTCAGCTTGCCTGAGTTTTCTGGTACTGTTGCCGCTTTCGCTGATAACTGACTGCTAAAGGCTGAGAGCTTAACTCGGTTCGATATTAAAGACCCTGTTGCCACACTCGCACAAGAGTGCGAAAATCTCCCCTGTGTAAATTATCCGCTGGAAAAGTAAACCACTATGATTCCTGTCCGTCTTGAACTGAAAAATTTCTTACCCTATCGCGCTCCTGACCCGATTCGCTTTGAGGGTATTCATCTTGCCTGTTTGACGGGCGCTAACGGCGCGGGGAAATCGTCAATTTTGGACGCGATCACTTGGGTACTTTGGGGGAAAGCCCGTGCCAAACGTGACGAGGAATTGGTGCATCTCGGTCAGGGCGAGATGTCTGTGCAGCTTGATTTTGAGCAGGAAGGCATGACCTACCGTGTTTATCGCCAACGTTCAGCCGGGAAAAAAGGCGAAGGTCGGTTGAATCTGTTCATCCTGCAAGAAGGGGAAAAGCCGCGTATCGAGAGCGAACCTTCGATGACACTCACGCAGAAAAAAATTAATGCCCTGCTGCGGCTGGATTATGAAACCTTCGTCCATTCGGCCTTTTTGCAGCAAGGCAAAGCCGATGCCTTCACCACGCGCACTCCCGCCCAACGCAAGCAAATCCTATCCGATATTCTCGGCTTGGAACAATGGGAGCGCTATGAGGAAATCGCCAAAGACCGCCAGAAGGCCATCACCGCGCAGTTGGCGACCATAGAGGAACGCATCAAAGAGATTGACTCTGAACTTCTCCGCCGTCCCGCATTGGAAAAAGATCGAGCCGCTGCCGCCCAGACACATGTCGAAGCGCAAGAAATTCTGGTCATCGCAGAAGCCCAACTCAAAAAAGTGGAATCTGCCCCTGCTGAACTGCGTGCCGTCCAAGAAAATAAAAAAGATCGGGAACGGCGCTTAAAGGAGAATAAGCGAGAACATCTCGAAGTTGAGGAGCGTATTGCTCGGCAGCAAAAACAGATTGCGGAATATAACGATATTATTACGAGCCGCGCCAATATTGAATCGGGCTATCTTGCGCTGCAATCCGCCCGTGAAGCCGATCAGACATTAAGTGATAAATTGCGCCTTTTAAAGACTCTAGATGACTCGCGGTATGAACTCCGCAGCCAACTCGATTCTGCCCGCGCACGCTTAGAAACCGAAGCCGACTCGCTCCGCCGCAGCATAAGCGAACTTACCGCTGTGGTCAGCACAGACTATGCTGCCGATCTGCAAATCGTCCAAAGCGAAGTCGCGGTTTTACAAGACATCCAAATCCAGCGTGATTTGCTGGTTGAACAGATCAATATTCAGCGCGAACAGCAAGCCGAACTCAAGACCCTAAAGAAAGCACTGACACAAGAAGGAATCGATCTCAAAGAGAAATTAGAAATGCTGTCGCTGACGGATGCGGCGGTTTGTCCGTTATGCGGTCAACCCTTAGATGTGGAACATCGTCAGCAGATGGTGGCGCAGCTTGACATTGATATCGTAGAGAAACGGGAAGCATATCGCCAGAATAAAGAAGATATCGGTGCATCCGAAATACACATTGCCGAGGCAAGAAGCCAGCTTAAAGACCTCGAAGCCGGACTCAAGCAGCTTTCCCCTTTGATGGAACGTGCCGGGGCATTGCAGGCGCAAGCTGATGCCGCGCATCACGCCGAGATGCGGCTGGCGGAAGAAAATGATCGCTTACAGCAAATTGAAGTCGAACTAATGAGCGACTCTTTTGCTGTTGATGTGCGTGAGCAGCTTGTTGTATTGGATGGGCAGCAGGTCGAATTAGGCTACGATGAAAACAGTCATGATGATGCGCGTAATCAATTAGAAAATTACAATCGATATGACCAATTGCAAACGCGGCTGACGATTGCGCTAGAATCGCTGGCAACGCTGCATGATGCGATTGCGGGATCACAGGCGCGGTTTGATCGACTGATGCAAGTCATCAATGAACTTGAAGCGGAACTCATCACATTTGAGGGTGAAATTGTCCGTTTAGAACTCTTGGTCGCCGAATTTAACGCCCGCGAGGAAGAAGTCAAGCGGGAGCGCACCCGTGAACGTAATGCTTATGAGCGGTTGGTCAGCGCGGAACAGATGCTCAAGTCACTTGATGCTCAGGCTGAGCGTAAGGCACAGCTTGAAATCCGGCGGGAAAAATCCCGCTATGATGAAGCACTTTACAACGAACTTAAACGGGCTTTTGGCAAAAATGGTATTCCTGCCATGATTATCGAGACCGCGATTCCCGAATTGGAAGTGACCGCCAATGATCTGCTTACGCGTATGACGGACGGACGGATGCACCTCAAGCTGAATACGCAGCGCGAGAAAGTGACGGGCGGCGTTCAAGAAACGCTCGACATCGAAATCGCAGATGAACTCGGCACCCGTGCTTATGAAATGTACAGCGGCGGTGAGGCCTTCCGCATTAACTTCGCGCTGCGAGTCGCCCTCAGCCAAATGCTGTCGCGGCGGGCAGGCGCACAGTTACGGACGCTGTTTATTGATGAGGGCTTTGGTACACAGGACGAGGAAGGCCGCAACAAGCTGGTCGAAGCCATCACCGCCATTCAGGACGATTTCGCCCTTATTCTGGTCATCACGCATATCGACGAACTGCGCGATTCCTTTCCTGTGCATATTATGGTTGATAAGACGAGCAACGGCAGTCGGGTAGTTGTGAGATGAAAGTGATGAGCGATGAGTCGGAAACGCCAAAATTTACCGTAAAATTGTGATAACCAATGAGGAGTAAAATCTGATGACGACCCAACCCCGCGAAAAAATCATGATGACTGCGGAAGAGTATCGCAAGCTACCGGAAACAACAGAACGCATAGAACTCATTAACGGTGAACTGATTATGTATGGGAGCGATGAGATGCCTTCCCCCACTTTGAGCCATCAACAGACGATTTCGTTCATTTTTGCCTTTCTTCTGCGGTTTTTTACGCCCGACAAAATTTTCAGCGCTCCGACGGATATATACATTGATGACATTAATTATGTGCAACCCGATTTATTTGTCATCACTGCGAACAATCAGCAGGAGCATGTGGGAAAAGATGGAAAACTTTACGGCGCACCGGATTTGATTATTGAGATTTTATCGCCCTCGACAGCCCATCGTGACGAGGGGAAAAAATATGATCTTTACGAGCAATATGGGGTACACGAATATTGGATTGTTGACCCCGTTTTAAAACTTGTGAAGGTCTTTACCCGCAAGGATGAAGGCTTTGCCCGTGTGGGTGTTTTCGGTGTGGAGCAGACGTTTGTGTCACCCATTTTGAACGCTCAAACGGTTGAGGTGAAGCTGTTGTTTCCGCAGCAGTAAATGGTACGGATAAAATGTTCTATAATAAGCATAATTTGATTTACAGAGAACCTGAAATGACCCCGCGTGAACAGCTTATCGCAACCTTAGACGAACTAACCGAGGCGCAAATTGAGGTAATACTGAGCTATGCCCAAGCGCTCCAATCACTTGAACTACCTGCTGAATGTCAGCGACCCCATAGCTAAAGCTAGGGGCTTGTAGCAATACAAGCCATGCTGACCAGACTTAGCTCCCTTCGGGGAACTCCGTTAGCGGTGAATAAATAGGCACTTCAGGGTGACGTTCCAGCTCCGAACTCTGCGGTGAGCGATTAAACAGGTGGTTGGGAAAAGCCAGTGTCGTGTACATAAAACCACCGCATAACATTGTCGAGGAAGACTTTACCCCGCGCAAGCGGAGTAGGCTTTGAGGGAGAGCCATAGGTAACTTAAATCTCCCTTTCCCTTTGGGGATTATTGTCCGACAGAATTGAAAGGAGAACTTGCACTTCCTCCCCATAGCTAAAGCTAGGGGTATCCGTGCAAGGAATTTGATGATTATTATGCTTGACCTGAACAAAATTCTGGATAGTCGGCTAGATAAAAATGGTAAGCGACTTACTCAAGACCAACTCGCCAAACTAACCGGAGTCCCTCAAGGCACGATCTCAAAATGGATTGGTGGGAAAATTGATCGTTACGACAAAGACATCCTAATTAGGTTGTGCTACGTTCTTAAGTGCAACTTGTCCGATATTCTGATTGTTGAGTGGGCAAATGATCACACGGAATGGGATGGTGAACCGCGCCAGTACCCAAGACCAAGAAACAACAAAGCACGTTAATGCACTTTCGTTTCACCCGGTGTACACTTGTGGCTAAAACTATTAGCAAAGGAGTCCAGCATGGCGACCACCAAAGAAAAGATGCTTGAAGCACAGACGCTCATCCGGGCAGGACAGCATGATAAAGCGCGTAAGCTACTGGCAACGATTGACCACCCGAAAGCGCGGGAATGGGAAGCCAAGCTACCCGCTGCGCCCAAAGGCCGTTCAGTCGGGCAACGTGCTTTAACCGTCATCGGTGGTGCAGCGTTCATCTTGATCGTAGGTACGGCGATTTATTACTTTGCCATCGTGAGTCCGGCGGATGCTGCCAGAAGCAATCTGCTCACGTACTGCTCGGATTTGAACCGTAGTGCAGGCAATACCAGCACCTATGGAACGTGTTCAAGATGGGCATCCGGCGATGGGATGGAATTTTATCGGGATGAGGCTGAAGCCTGCGCCAGTCGCAGCGATGGTTTAGACTCGCTGTTCAATCAATGCATGATCGACGAAGGCGTTAACCCGCCCGGAGTGATATTGAGGTAAAGATGGGTCAAGATACCGATAGCGAATTAATGATTGGGTTCATTACTGATGAAGTGGATTTTGATGCAAGGGATGTAAAGCGTATACTTTATGATGAAATTACGGAGCGCAGTGGTTGGACTCAGAAACCAGATTAACCTTAAAAGTGGTAGCGGATACAGGATTTGTTTTTGCAGTTGCAGTGCCTAAAGACCCATCACATCAAGCATGTGCGGCTATCTTTAGAGCATATTCCCTTATCTATTTGCCCCAAAGCGTCTTAGCGGAACTGGGTTATCTGCTTGTTAAAGTAGGCGGGAGTCGGTTAGCATCTCAATTTTTAC
>DAOTTO010000005.1:0-3077 GCA_034437895.1 Anaerolineae bacterium
AAGCCATGCGCGTCCAGATAGGCATCCGGCGGGTATGGTCAGGCCATTCCTTGCCGAAGATAAACCCACCAAATAACAGTCCCGCCCACAAGATAAACAGAGCCACTAGCCACAATTGTGCTATATTGGACATAAATCATTTCCTAATATGAAGATTTTTTGAAAATTAACACAAACCAAAAAAATAGGCTTTACAATAGGTCAACTTAACATGGCAATCTCTTACTGGAAAGAACCTTAATGCAGACCCAAACTATCGCAGCAACCGATTGTATCCTTACCTCACTTCCTAACAGCATTTATGTTTTCACCTTCCTAAAACCCTCGCGGCGTGCCGTTGATGAGTGGCTTGCTCATCTGGATATGATTTTTGCCAGCACGCCGCCCGATAAAAAAGTGCGCTATATCATGGATTATCGCGGCATCGGCATCCCGCCAATTACCTACGGGGCGCAGCGCTCCCGCCAATGGCTTAGAGAAAACGCACATCATAATCTGGCGCGTGTGGCATTTTTGTATCAATCAGGCGCGCTAATTTCGATGCTGGACAGCATGATTCGTTACTTGAATGCCAGCCGCGTCACCCTCCGCTTTTTTCAGCAAGAAGATGACGCGATTAACTGGCTGTTGATGGATTAGTTCAGCGGCGTAAAAGCATCTAACGCGGGCAGCAGGACGGAATCGTATAACGTCTGTCGATCTTCGTCGCTGCCTGCCACAATAGCGATGATATAAACCTCACCCGTTTCGTTTTCGGTAAAGGCAAAGGCGGAAAATATCCCTGCATCCTCATTCTCGATCTGGTATATTGTCCACGTAAAGCCACCAGCTTCGATAACATCATCCGCTTCCGGCAGGCCCTCTAAGCCGTAACCATTTATGAAGACGCGATCCACATAGTCTTCTGTACTTTCTGGGAAGCGGTAGGCCAGAGCCGGAGTTTGTCCTCTTTGATCGGGTGTGAATACACCTGGATCGTCGCCGACCTCTTCCCAACCCTCCGGCGCGATACCAGAATAACCCAGCGTCGCGTCTGTAATCGGCAGGTTTTGAACGCTGGTGAGGGGTGCTTGGGCAAACTGCGGCGGCGCGATTTCATCAATGCAGCTTGAATCGGGCGCGGTAGTCGGGTCTTGGATGAAGGCAAAGATGATCGTTTGAGCGCAGTCGCTGCCATAAAATGCGCTGTGGCCTACACCGGGGAATTCATAATAGTAGCTGCTGCTCAGACTGCTGGCGGCACGTTCCGCCCAAGCTGGCGGCGTAATCGGGTCATACTCGCCCACCGTCAGTAGCGTTGGAATATCACTGACGACAGGTTCATTGGCGATGGGCGCATCGGTGCCGTCTACCCACTGTGTACATAAGCTGTAAAAATCTTCCAAATAAGGAAGCTGAGACTCTAATAAAGCGGGTGGCAGCCCTGTGCTGGCAGCAGCGGCGATTTCATACGAAGAAAAATTCGCCTCCTCGTAGCATTCTAAAGCGTTATATTGGCTCTCGCTGAAGTAAGTCCCAAAATAAAGGCTGAACAATAGATCGTCGATGAAGGTGTCGTAATCACCCTGCGCGGCGGCGTAAATCGCCTCCGGCAAATCCGGGATCACGCTGGATTGATACAACAAGCCAAACAATCCATTAATGAGCGCATCGCCTGTGAACAACACATCTCGCGCTTCACCTGTATATACATCATCATACGAAACTACTTCCGGCGCTGCGTTAAGGCGCTCCACCGTGTCATAAAATACTTTATCCAGATTAGGATAAGCTGTGTCGCAAGCCGCATCTTGGGCGCAGCCCTCGAAAAGGGTGTTAAAGGCGCGGTCAGCGTTGGGTGTAAGTTCGGCGTAAGCATCGACATCCAACGGATAGACCGCGTCAATCACCGAACTGCGGACGATTTCGGGGAAATCACGCATGACCACTAATGCGAGGCGCGTTCCATACGAAATACCAAATAAATTAACCTGCTCATAGCCCAAGGCTTTGACAATCGCCTCGACATCGGCGGCGTTTTCCGCACTGGTGTAGGCTTTCATATTCGCCCCATCTGCCACCAGCCGATCAAGGCAGGTTATTTCCACAGCATTGCTCAGCGCATAGGCTTCTTCGTCGGGGATGTCATCATCCAGCAGGTCATAGCCTAATTCAGTTAATTCAGGGCAGTCCAAATTCGGCTCGGAATACCCTACACCGCGTTGGTCGAACAAAATTACATCGCGCCGTTCAAGAATAGGCGCAAAATCCAGTGCATAGGACTCGGCAAAATCGAGCGTGTAGCCACCGGGGCCGCCGTCAAGATAAATCATCGCATCCGGTTCAGGATTATCGCTGCTGCTGTGGATTCGAGCGACGGAAAGGCGAATGGTATTATCTTCATCCGCCAAGGCAGGATTGCGCGATTCGGGAACTTCCACATACCCACAGTCCACGTCATAGCCGGTGATGTTCCCAAAGGGACACGAGTCCGACTCAAAACCGGGCAGCGCGTCTTGAGCAAAAATGGGCATAATGGCGAGCATTCCTACCACTATGAGGGCATTCAAAAACAAAATCGGGCGTTTTGGCATGGTTGTTAACCTCTCATAACAAATTAAAAAACCTTTTTCAGGTATAATCATTGTAGTTCAAATAATATTTGCTGGTGACCAAAGGCTGCTATAACCATAGCCTGTATGTTGGTTTAAGGTTATTTTATGGTTTGAAATTACATACTATTTACTAGTGTAATTGCAATTAATATCTACATTAGGATATATTCAGTCGAGATATTCTTCATCCATTCTATAGTGTTCAGGTAATTTTATGCGATTCTCTTTAAGCCTCCGCACCTTTTTTGTAGTCGCTGCTGCCATCATTGCTTTTACACTAGTGGAGACCCAAACTGTAAAAGCTGAGGGCAGCGCAAATCTCTATCCGCAACCTGTTCCCCCTGCTTGCGGAACCGCTGCCGGGAATGCCTGTCGCGCCAACTTAGAATGGAATCAAGCTAATCAATTTTATGGCGGCGCAGGCTTCATCGCACGGCGCACCATTTTGCGCGTCTTCGCACGAGAAAACGAAGTCATCATGAT
>DAOTTO010000006.1:0-38116 GCA_034437895.1 Anaerolineae bacterium
TACCATCTTGATACCCTCGCCATTCATGCCGGGCAGGAACCCGATCCTTCAACCGGGGCGATTATGACCCCGATTTATCAATCCTCGACCTTCGTGCAATCCGCGCCTGCTGAACACAAAGGCTATGAATACAGCCGGACAGATAATCCGACACGCACAGCCCTGCAAGAACTGATCGCGGCAATTGAAGGCGGCAAATATGGGTTGACATTTGCCAGCGGCCTTGCGGCGATAGATACGGTGCTGCGGCTGCTGAATCCGGGGGATCATGTGATCGTCGGGAACGATGTTTACGGTGGGACTTATCGCTTATTTATGCGGGTATTCGCTAAATATGGCTTGACGTTTAGTTGGGTTGATTTGAGCGATTTGCAAGCCGTTGCGGCGGCTTTTACCCCACAAACGCGCTTGCTCTGGCTGGAAACGCCCACAAATCCGATGATGGCGCTGGCGGATATTTCTGCACTTGCGAAAGCTGTACCCGATGGACAGCGCGTGATTGTCGGTGTGGATAACACCTTTGCCAGCCCTGCTATTCAGCAGCCTTTGCTCTTTGGCGCGGATATTGTGATGCACAGCAGCACCAAATATTTAGGCGGTCACAGTGATGCGGTGGGCGGGGCGCTGGCGCTGAATGACGATCAGCTTTATGCCGATCTTAAATTTTTACAAAATGCGATTGGCGCGGTACCAGGGCCGATGGATTGTTTCTTGGTGATGCGCGGCATAAAGACACTTGGAATCCGTATGGAACGTCATAGCAGCAATGCTTTACAGATCGCGCAGTTTTTGGAAGATCACATGGCGGTCAGGCAGGTATTTTATCCGGGCTTGGAAAGTCATCCGCAATATGAATTGGCGCGGCGACAGATGAAGCTCCCCGGCGGAATGATAAGCATTTTGTTAGAAAGCGCAGATGCCGCCAAACGCATGGTCAGCCGGACGAAATTATTTGCGCTGGCGGAAAGTCTCGGTGGGGTGGAAAGCCTGATCGAGCATCCCTACAGCATGACTCATGCCAGCACCGCTGCCAGTCCGATTGCCGTCCCGCCGGAATTGGTACGCTTGAGCGTCGGGATTGAACATGTTGATGATTTAATGAATGATTTACGTGAGGCTTTAAACTAACTATGTCAACTAAAATCGAAATTCTGCCGTATGCTGATGTGCCACAAACGCTACATGATGAATTTGAAACCTGGTACACGCAGGTATTTAGTGAAGAAATTGCGACGGTCAAAGAATGGTCAGAGCCGGCGTGGATGCTCATTACCTATGAGGACGACGTATGGGTAAATATTGCCGAACTTCACCTGCGGCAAATCACTGTGGGCGGTCAAGCCCTGTTGGTTGGCGGCATCGGCGGCGTATTTACGCTGCCTGAACAGCGCAAAAAAGGCTACACCTCGGCGATGATGCAGCAGGCAGTTGATTTCTTGTGTGGGCAAGGAGCGGCTTTTAATCTGTTAGTTTGTCGGGGAAATCGGATTCCGTTATATGAGCGTATGGGCTGGCGTGTCGTCACAAATCCAGCGGTTTTCAGCCAACCCACTGGAACAACTCAGACCCAAGCGAAAATGTTCACAACGATGATTTATCCCTGTACCGATCAGGATTGGTTTGAGGGCGAAATCAATTACAACGGATTGCCTTGGTAAGTGCAACTTAACGCTTTAGGGCGCTCTTCCAAAGGGCGGCGGTTTCGGCTTCATCCAGCGGGAGCCACTGCCCATCTTGTAGATTTGTTAACTTTATCGGGCCAATGGCGGCGCGGAGTAACCGAAGCGTGGGATGGCCTACTGCCGCCGTCATCCGCCGCACCTGACGATTGCGCCCCTCAGTAATCGTCAACGCCAGCCAGCAATCTGGCACATTTTTGCGATAGCGAATCGGGACGGAGCGCTCCGTTAAATCGGGCGCTTCAATCAGGTGTGCTTTGGCGGGACGGGTAAGGCCATTGTTGAGATTAACGCCATCGCGTAATTGTTGCAGGGCAGTTTCGTCCGGGATGCGCTCGACTTGTACCCAATAGGTGCGGGGATGCTCAAAGCGCGGATCGGTCAAGCGGGTTTTGAGCCGCGCTGAATCTGTGAGGAGTAGCAGCCCTTCACTGTCTAAATCCAGCCTTCCCGCCGCGTAAATATTGGGCAGGTTAATGTAATCTGCCAGCGTCGGGCGGCCTTGTTTATCGGTGAATTGTGTTAAAACCCCGTAAGGTTTCCAAAAACGGATGATTGATTCTACAGCCATCAGCAGTTCATCAATTGCCTATGACGAGCGCAATCGCTAATCCGTCATAGCCTTTGCTGCCGACGGTTTGGATGGCGGAAGCAGTCACACGCTGCTCATGCTTCAGCATCTCGTTGAAACGGCGGATTCCCTGAACATTGACATCCGTGCTGTTTTCATCGACCACTGCGCCGCTGCGGACGACATTATCCACAATAATCAGGCTGCCGCGCCGAGTCAGCTTAAGCGCCCACTCGAAATAAGCCGCTGTATTCACTTTATCCGCATCAATGAACACGAAATCAAACGGTTGACGATTTTCTGCCGCGATCTGTGCAAGCGAGTCTAATGCCTTGCCGAGGCGCACTTCTACGATTGACTCTAACCCTGCACGGGCGATGTTGGCTTGGGCGACTTCGGCGTGTTTGGGGTCAACTTCCAACGTAATCAATGAGCCGTCCGCAGGCAGCGCCCGCGCCAGCCAGATCGTGCTGTAAGCGCCGAGCGTTCCGATTTCCAAAATAGACCGTGCGCCAATAGACTGCGCTAGAATAGACAATAGTTTGCCCTGATTTGGGGCGACGTTGATGGTTGGCAAGCCTGCTTTTGTCGCGTACTCTAATGCTGCGTTAAGCACCTCATCCGACGGAATAAGCACATCGGTGATATAACGATCAACCGCTGTCCACTGTTCTTGCGTCATATTTTTCCTCAAATTTCACTAACCCACCTAATGTAGGTTGTGGTCTGTTGTAGGGGCGACTCGCTGAGTCGCCCTCATATAAGCTCGAATCGTCTGCCCGCGATAACGCTATCTTTTGGCGAGAAAGTCCAGCAAGTCGATTTGGGTGATGATGCCGACGACACGCTTATCCTCGCTGCCGGGGACGTTTTCAGTTACCAGTGCGACCTTAGCCGTGTTAAAAACACTCATCAATGACTCAACGGGTGTCGCCGCGCTCAAGGTTTGGACATTGGCATCAATTACGCCCGCATCCTCGATAGCGATTGATGCAGGGTCGCCACCGGGCTGACGCAGCAGATAATTGAGCAAACTGACTTCCGTGACGACACCGAGCAGTTGGTCGCGTTCTCCCACAACGGGAAGCTGCGAAACATCAGAATTTTTGAGTATGTTGATGACTTCGCCAACTGGGTCTGAACAGTGCGCGAAGACCATCTCATGGCGTGTCTTGCGATCTAATACAGTACCAATTGTGGCTTCTGCCCAATCACTTTCGAGGAAGCGATTCTCGCGCATCCAATTGTCATCAAAGACTTTGCTTAGATAGCGCGAACCGCTGTCCGGCAGTAGCACGACCATCATTTTATCGGGGCCGAGATCACGATCCGCAGCGTAATGTAATGCCCCCGCTATCGCCGCGCCGCATGAGACTCCAGCGAAAATGCCTTCCTCGCGTACTAAACGCCGTGTCATGAGCATCGTTTCTTTGTCGTTGACGCGCACCATGTCGTCGATTACGGTGAAATCATAATTGGAAGGGATGAAGTCCTCGCCGATGCCTTCGGTCTTATAAACATGGGCTTCGGTCATCTTGCCTGTGTAGAAATAATCGTAGAGGATTGAGCCAATGGGGTCTACGCCGACGATTTGAATTTTGGGATTCATCTGCTTGAGATAACGTGCCACGCCTGTGATCGTCCCGCCCGTACCCATGCCGCAGACGAACACATCAATTTTGCCAGCCGTCTGTTTCCAGATTTCCGGCCCCGTCGTGTCAAAGTGGCTTTGCGGGTTGATCGGGTTGTGGTATTGATTAGCGAGAATGCTGTTGGGTGTATCCGCGACGATTTGGCGGGCGACGCTGTAATAACTGCGTGGGTCTTCCGGCTCAACATTGGTCGGGGTGACGACGACACGCGCCCCATACGCCCGTAAAACGCGAATTTTTTCTTCCGACATTTTATCCGGCATGACGAAAACGGTTTTATAGCCCTTGAGGATTGCCGCCATCGCCAGCCCCACGCCGGTATTGCCGGAGGTGGCTTCGACGACTGTACCGCCGGGTTTGAGCAGACCGTTGCGTTCTGCATCTTCGATGATGGTGATGCCGATCCGATCTTTGACCGAGCCGCCCGGATTAAAATATTCGACTTTGGCGACGACCTGACAGCGGACACCCCGCGCCAGACGATTGAGCCGGACGAGGGGTGTGTTGCCCATCGTGCCGAGGATGTTATCGTGAATCTGCGGCTCGGCGGGTAAATGAACCGTTGGAGCGCTGAGGCTTTCATTGATGACCATTGGAGATGACCTTTGGTTAAGATAGGATTTTTACAAACAGTGTATCATGAATGTCTTATGCGGCGAGAGAAAGGATGATGGAAATTATTTGCTATTCTGCTTGATCGTTCTTGTTCATTGCGAAAATAGCTTCTATTATGGCGCGACGTATCTCCTCCCCACTTATATCTTCTTGTTGCGATTTGGAATAAATGGAGATGAGGATAATGTAATTTGCGAGATGAATGTAATAAATAGCCCGAAAACCACCACGCTTACCACGCCCAGCGGAGGGGATTTTTAAGCGCACTTTGTATACTTCATAGCCGACACCGGGAATTTTATCTCCCGATTGCTGTCCTTGTTTCAGTTGATTGACGAGTAAATCAACCTCGTCAATAGCACGAGGGTATTTACGGCTTAAGCGCTCTAATTCTTTAAGAAAGCGAGCGGCTAAATCAACTCTGATTATTATCATGTGTTAATTTTTTACGCAGGGCAGCTAATGCTTTATCCGCTGGAACAGTTTGTCCAGTCATCGCTTCCTGCCATCCTTCCCGTATATCGGCTAAGATTTTTTCGTTGGGGGTATCTTCGACTTCTTCCAGACTATTTGTAAGATAATCTTCGATAACTTCTTGCAGCAAATCTGTTAGGACTGTTTGTTGGCGGTTAGCCTCCGCTTGCAGACGCTCATGGATTTCTGGTGACAATCCCAATTGAATTTCAATATTTGCAGACATAAGTGACCTCATTAACTTTTATAAGATGTAATCATCATAATCTGTTTTGACGCAATTTCACTAACCGTTCACTCGCGGCGCGGATAGTGTCATCGCCCTTGCAGAAGGCGAAACGGGCTTGTTTCTGGACGATGTGTTTATGCGCGTCGCTGTAGAAAAAAGTCGGCGGGATGCAGGCGACACCTATTTCCTCAATCAGATAGCGCGAAAAAGCGATGTCATCCCCGTCAAACACATCGGAAAAATCCGCCATGACGAAATACGTGCCTTTGGGCGTGAAGGCTTTTAATCCGGCGTTGGCGAGTCCCTCCAGCATCAAATCGCGCTTAACGGCGTAAGCGGCGCGGTAGTCGTCAAAATAGCTGGCAGGCAGGCTAAAGGCATAGGCCACTGCTTCCTGCGCGGGATGATTGGCGGCGAAGGCCACGAATTGATGCGCCTGACTCACACCCTTTATGAGGTCAGGAGGGCCATACACCCAACCGATTTTCCAGCCCGTCATGCCGAAGGATTTACCAGCGCTGCCGATGGTGACGGTACGCTCGAACATGCCCGGCAGGGTAGCCATGGGGATGTGTTTGGCATCATCGAAAACGAGATGCTCATACACATCGTCAGAGATAATGGTCACATCGAATTCTTTGCACAAATCTGCAATCAAAGTCAGTTCTTCAAAAGTAAAAACGCGCCCGGTGGGGTTATGCGGCGTATTCAGGATGATCGCTCGCGTTTTAGGTGTGAAGGCGGCGCGGAGTTCGTCAGGATCAAACGTCCATTGGGGCGGATGCAGTGCGACATAAACCGGAGTCGCGCCCGTCATGATAATATCTGGCACATAACTATCGAAATATGGCTCAATCACGATCACTTCATCACCGGGATCAACCAAACCCATCACACAGGCGAATACGCCCTCTGTCGCGCCGGGGGTGACGATCACGCCTGCGTTTGGGTCAACATCCAGATCATAACGTGCGGCATGTTGGCTAATCGCTTGTCGCAAGTTAGGCGTACCGATTCCGGGCGGATATTGATTGTATTTGCCCGATTGCAGCGCATGAATCGCTGATTCGATAATAGGGGCGGGGCCATCGAAGTCAGGCCGTCCCTGACCCAAATTAATGGCGTTGTGCTGCGTAGCAAGATTGTTGATCTCGCTGAAAATGGTCGTGCCGAAAGCGCTAATCCGGTTTGAGATGGCAGGCATAAAAACTACTCCAGACAGGTCAGGAATTCGATGCAGATTGTAACGTAAAAGAAGCGGTCTGCCGCAAGCCAATTAGCGCCGATTCTTTAAGACATTTTCTCGCGCTTGTGTCGCTAATTGATCGACTCGGTTATTGAATTTATTAGAGGCATGGCTTTTAACCCATTTCCAAGTAATTTTGTGGCGCTGTGTGGCTTCATGCAGGCGCATCCATAATTCCTGATTTAGCACAGGCTTTTTTGCGGCGGTTCGCCACCCATTTTTGATCCAATTTGCCATCCACTCGGTAATGCCTTTCCGCAAATATTGACTATCTGTATAGAGGGTGACATCGCAAGGACGATTGAGAGCCTCTAACGCGCTGATGGCGGCGGTGAGTTCCATCTGGTTGTTGGTAGAAGACAACTCACCGCCACTCAATTCTTTTTCAACTTCACCAAAGATGAGCAGTGCTGCCCACGAACCCACGCCGGGGTTTGGGCTACAACCCCCATCCGTATAAATAATAACTTGTATGTTTTCGTTGGTCATAAGCGCGATTAACCTTATTTGCTGAGTACAAAGCACCTTTATTCTATCAGCCAGAGTGACAATGTACAGATTTTAAATAAGGGATATACACCCCTTAATAAGGGCGGGTTAATCTCATAGATCAGCCTAAAATTTGTTGATTATTTGGAGAAATCCCATGCGTATGCGTTGGTTGCTCGTGTTAGTGATATTGCTCCTACCAATGACGATCTCTTCACAAAGCGCAGAACCGGAACCATTTGAACTGCGGGTGATGACATTTAACATCTGGCTAGGTGGGGAACTGGTAGATTTTGGTAAAGTCGTCGAGGCGATTCAGGCCGCTGATGCGGATGTCGTCGGCATACAAGAAGCGGAAGGTAATGAGCAGCGGTTAGCAGACGCGCTCGGCTGGCAGCATGTCAGTGAACGGATGCAAATTATCTCGCGCTTCCCGCTGATTGATCCGCCCGGTGCAAACGGCGTTTATATTTTCGTCCAGATTAATCCCGGTCAGGTCGTCGCAATGGGCAATGTGCATTTGCCGTCCTCGCCTTATGGCCCCGATTTGCTGCGCGATGGCTCGACGCTTGAGGAAACACTGGAAAATGAGCGCGTAACGCGCTTGTCTCAGCTTCACTCCCAATTAACGATATTACCGGAATTGGCGGCGGCGGGTTATCCCGTCTTTTTGACAGGCGACTTTAATACGCCATCGCATCTGGATTGGACAGAGGCCATGACATCGGTGCGCGATCAGATCAAGTTTCCGGTAGAATGGCCTGTTACGCTGGCACTGGAAGAAGTAGGTTTTGTCGATACCTATCGTGCAATCTATCCCGACCCAACAGAGCGAATCGGCATAACATGGACCCCTGGTTATCCTGCGCCGCGTTTGCGCCCAAATGAAGTAGTTGATCGTATCGATATGGTACATGTGTTGGGCGATGTTGAAGTTCTGGACGCGGAGATTGTCGGCGAAGTCGGCGGGCCAGATGTCGATATTGCGGTCAGCCCGTATCCGTCCGATCATCGCGGGATGGTAGCGACAGTGCGTTTTACGTCTGCTGAACCGCCATTATTCGCTGCGGTGACTGATCGTCATATTGTGGTAGGCGACCCGATTGTCGTGCGTTATCATGCGCCCAATGGTGAAGAAACAGACCGCCTTGTGATTCTCCCATCTGATGGCACTGTGACTGATGATGCGTTGATGTCGCTCCCGCCAGCCGAGGCGAGTTTTTTCGGCGCTGTAACGTTTGGCTCTGCCACACTGCCTCCAGGTGAATATGCGGCTGCATTAGTCGATGGAAATGGCGAAGAAATTTCGCGCAGCCAATTCTGGGTGGTGGGGCAGGATGCTGTTCCGAGCATCAGCCCTGTTCAGTCCACTTATGCGGCAGGTGAGCCGATTGAAGTAAGCTGGGAAAACGCCCCCGGCTATCGTTGGGACTGGCTGGGAATCTATGAGGCGGGTGACAGCGATCTTTATAATTACTACGCATTCATCTACACAGGCGCGACAGTCGCCGGGACAGCCGTGTTTGATGCGGAAGCACTGGGCGAGGCCATGCTACCGCCGGGCGATTATGAAGTGCGTCTGATGTTCGATGATGGCTACCGCGTGTTGGCAACCGCGCCATTCACAGTGAGTGAGTAAATTTGTAATTTGGTAAAAGAGAAAATGCCCAGAATCACTGCTGGGCATTTTTAAATTCAATTTACTGTTTTAGGAAGTTACGCAGAACCGTTTGCAGGATGCCGCCGTTCTTGTAGTATTCGACCTCGACGGGGGTATCGATGCGGCAGCGGGCTTTGAACGTCTTGACTGTCCCATCGGTGGAACGGGCATTGACCGTCAGTAGTTCACGCGGCTTGATGTTCTCGTCTAAGCCTTCGACCTCAAAGGTTTCATCCCCGGTGAGGCCAAGCGATTGCCAAGTTTGCCCTTCTTGGAATTGCAGCGGTAGAATCCCCATCATGACGAGATTGCTACGATGGATACGCTCAATGCTGGCAGCGATAGCCACTTTCACTCCGAGCAGCGCAACGCCCTTCGCCGCCCAGTCGCGGCTGGAACCCATGCCATAATCCGCGCCTGCCAAGATGACCAACGGGGTCTTGTCTTTTTGATAACGCATCGAGGCTTCAAAAATGCTCGTTTGCTCACCTGTCGGCAGATATTTGGTTACGCCGCCTTCTGTGCCGGGGACGAGTAAATTCCGCAGCCGGATATTGGCGAATGTCCCGCGCATCATCACTTCATGATTGCCACGCCGCGACCCATAGCTGTTAAAGTATTGTTTCGCCACATCATGATCTTGGAGGAATTCACCTGCCGGGCCATTGGCTTCAATATCGCCTGCCGGAGAAATGTGATCGGTGGTCACGGAGTCGCCGAACATCGCTAAAACACGCGCCCCTTGAATAGGCTGTACGCCAAGCGGTTCAACAGGCATATTCACAAAGAAGGGTGGCTCTTGAATGTAGGTGCTGTCAGTTTTCCAGTGATACACTGCATCGCTAGCACTTGGGATTTCATTCCACGATTCGTTACCCGTGTAAACATTACCGTACTGCTGTCTGTAAAGTTCGGGCGAGATGGCGCTCTGCACAGTGTCAACGATTTCTTGTTGTGTAGGCCAGATGTCGCGTAAATAAACAGCTTTGCCCTGTTGATCGCTGCCGATGGGTTCGGTACTCAGGTCGATGTTGACCGTGCCTGCTAGCGCATAGGCGACAACCAAAGGCGGCGAGGCGAGGAAATTGGCTTTTACCTGTGGATGAACCCGTCCGGCAAAGTTGCGATTGCCACTCAAAACGGCGGCAGCGACCAGATTGCCTTCCGTAACGGCGGTGGCGACATTTTCTGGCAGCGGGCCGCTGTTGCCGATACAGGTCGTGCAGCCGTAGCCCACTGTATTAAACCCAAGTTGATCGAGATAAGGCGTTAACCCGGCTTTATCCAGATATTCCGTAACGACACGCGAACCGGGAGCCAGGCTGGTTTTGACGTAAGATTTGCTCGCGAGTCCTTTTTCGACAGCTTTCTTCGCCAAAAGCCCGGCAGCCACCATAACCGATGGGTTGCTGGTATTGGTGCAGCTTGTGATGGCGGCGATAATGACCGCGCCATGACTGATTTCTGCACTATGTCCATTATCGCTAATCGTCGCTTTGCGATTAACAGCGGATTCATCCAAGGCGTAGCCGCGTGAATTCACGGGTTCACGCAGGGCTTTGCTGAAGGTTCCCTTCATTTCGCGCAACAGAACACGATCTTGTGGGCGCTGTGGCCCCGCGAGGCTGGGTTCAACCGTGCTGAGATCAAGCTCTACGATGTCATTAAATTTCGGGTCAGGAGTAGAGTCGGTGCGGAACAAGCCTTGTTCTTTACAATAGCGCTCCACCAACGCTACCACATTTGGATCGCGTCCGGTGCGGATGAGATATTGTAACGTTTCATCATCAACCGGGAAGAAGCCCATCGTCGCGCCATATTCGGGAGCCATGTTGGCAATCGTGGCGCGATCGGGCAGAGTCATGCTGCTCAGGCCGTCGCCAAAGAATTCGACGAACTTACCGACGACCCCCTTTTTTCGCAGCATTTCGGTAACGACCAGCACAAGGTCAGTAGCGGTTGCGCCTTCGCGCAGGCTGCCTGTGACTTTAAAGCCGATGACTTCCGGCATGAGCATATAAATTGGCTGACCGAGCATAGCAGCTTCGGCTTCTATGCCACCCACGCCCCAACCGAGAACCCCAAGCCCGTTAATCATGGTCGTGTGGCTGTCTGTGCCGACGAGGGTATCCGGCAGCGCGATGCCGTCATACACTTGCACGACTTTTGCCAGATATTCGAGATTCACTTGATGTACGATGCCCGTAGCAGGCGGCACAACTTTGAAGTTATCGAAGGACTTCTGTCCCCAATGCAAAAATTCATAACGCTCGCGGTTACGTAGGAATTCATAATCGGCGTTAATTTTGAGCGACTCGCGCAGGGCGAAACTATCGACCTGTACGGAATGGTCGATGACTAAATCAACCGGAATCACAGGATTGATCTTTTGAGGATCGCCGCCCATCCGCACCATCGCGCTTCGCAAGGCCGCTAAATCGACCACGCAAGGCACGCCAGTAAAGTCCTGCAAAATAACGCGGGCAGGCTTAAATGGAATTTCAATATCGGCTGATTTTTCCCAACTCCACTCGGCGATGTTCCGAACATCCTGCTCGGAAACTTCATGATTATCGAGGTTGCGGAGGGCGTTTTCCAGCAAAATTTTGATGCTGAACGGGAGTTGATCGACATGGCCGATGCCTTGTTCGATCAATTTGCTGAGACGGTAAATAATCGCTTCGCCGCTGCCGGTATCAAAGGTACCGCGCGCGCCGAAACTGTCCAATTTGGTACGCATTTGCACACACCTTAGCACTAGGGCTGTTACAAAACAGCCAGTGGATTGGTAGAGAATACCTCTAAAAGCCAATTCCAGCGATCTTTTATTTCATTTTAACGAAATTCAAGCCTCTTGTCAGTGTCCACTAAGGCCAATATCCTGCATGAGGGACGGCGCGGGATGTTGTTATGTCACTGATGTTACGCAGTCATCCGCTCTGGGTTTTAAACCCAGAGCTACCCAGAAATCTGGAAACCTCTAAAGAGGTTAAAGCATTTTTTAGTTAACCCCTTCAGGGGTTTCAAAAGCCTCTAGCTGGCAGTTTTGAACTGCCAGTGGCAAGTAATATTGCGTGTCTGCGTAAGGTCAGTTATGTCATTAAAATAACACTCCAACCAAGCGTATCAGGACAAAAATAATCAGGAACAAGACGATGGGGCTGAAGTCCATTGGGCCGCCTTGTGGGAACTGCTGGCGCAGTATCTCACGAATCGGCGCGAGAACGGGTTCAGTCACATCGAATAGAAATTTCACAATCGGGTTGTAGGGGTCTACATTCGGGAAATAGCTTAACAGGACTCTGGCAATCACCAGAAAATTATACAATTGCAGCAGCAAAATAATGATACTACCAATGTTGCTCATCGTTGTTCTCCGTTAGGGGTTACGCTCACCAAAAATTGCGCGTCCGATACGTACTAATGTCGCGCCCTCTTCTATTGCTACAGGATAATCATCCGTCATTCCCATACTCAACTCTGGCAAAGGCTGATTCAGAGTTTCGCTCAAGTTTTGCCGCAGGGCTGCCAAATCCGCAAAGACTGGACGTGTTTGCTCCATTGTCTCGACAATCGGTGCCATCGTCATCAAACCACGCATACGCAGACCGGGTAATGCTAAGATGTGCTGCATATCTTGCAAAAGCTGATCGCGCACCGCGTTATTTTTTAGCCAACCGACGGCTTCCAGCCCGCTTTTGCTTTCTTCGCCAGAGATGTTAATTTGAATCATCACATCGACTGTTTTGTCTTGCGCTGCTGCTGCCCGTGCCAATTTTTCTGCCAATCCAATGCTGTCCACAGAATGGATAACCTGAAACAAGGACGGCAAGTCTTTTGCTTTGCGACTTTGAATATGCCCAATCATGTGCCAAGTAATCGGCTTATCAGTTTGGGCAGACACAAGAGGAATTTTTGTTCCTGCTTCTTCTACGCGATTTTCACCAAAATGTTGCAAGCCTGCCGCAACTGCTTCTAAAACGGCATCTGCGGGATTTGTTTTGCTGACAGCGACGAGCGTTATTTCGGCGGGGTCACGCTGCACACGCGCACAGGCGGCGGCGATGTTTTCCAACACTATAGCGATATTTTCATGGACAGTCGTCATAGGCTTAACACCGCACCAAAGCGCCCGGTACGACCATTTTCTGCCCGATGCGAGAAAAATTCATCCGTGTTTGTGGCGGTGCAAATTTCTGCAACCTCGATTTGTTCCACGCCAATCCGCTGCAAATCGCGTTTGTTGGCTGCCCACAAATCAAAATAAGCCGTGCCGTCTAGCGGATCATGATGAATAAGACCATCGATTGTGCCAAAATAATGGTGAACCGCCGCAACGACTTCTGCGCCTACTTGGTAGCGGTCAGGCCCAATACAGGGGCCGATTCCTACTTGAATGTCGCCGGACTTGCTGCCATAAGCCTGCATCATCGTGCGAACCACGCTTACACCAGCGCCGATTACTGTGCCGCGCCAGCCTGCATGGGCGATTCCGATCACGCCTTGCACAGGATCGTGGAACATCAAAGGGGTGCAGTCGGCATAACGCATCACAAGCGGTGTATCTGGCTTATCTGTCACCATGCCGTCAGCCAAAGCAATCCAGCGCCGTCCGCGTACTGGGCCATTGACCATTACGGTATCTGCGCCGTGAACTTGCCATACGGTACAAATGCGTGTTTGCTCGATTTTTAAGGCTTCATACATCAGGACATGATTATGCCAAACCGCTTGGGGACTATCGCCCACTGTGCCGCCCATATTAAGCGAAGACCAAGGGGCAGCACTTACACCGCCTTGACGGGTAAAGATGCCGTGCTTGAGTCTAGGCCACAGATTAAATTGATAATATGCCAGTTGATCGTGATAGATTTTTTGCAAACGACCCGCTTTCGATAAGTGTTCAATGTTGTTTTTTGTTCACAATTTGAAGTTGCAGAGGGTCAACGAACTCCCTACGCAATCAACACCTTACGTGATGTTGCGCTCTCTTGCGATAGATAGTACTATGGTTGTATACTGCCAGTAGGCAATTTGGTTGTCAATGCCCATCATTTAAGTTCAATTATTCTAAATTAATGTTTCTTCGCCCATCATTGAAGCAGCTTGCGGAAGGAGAAATCGGCAGTTATTGTCTTGGACAATCAGGCCGTTGATGTATGAAGACCCGCGAGGAAAGTAACGCAATTCGTGTACTGGTTGTAGACGACCATCCTCTTTTTCGAGAAGGATTGGAACGTGCGCTTGGTCTTGAAGACGATATTAAAGTCGTTGGACATGGGGAAGATGGCGAACAGGCGCTCGTTTTAGTGCGGGAACTTAGGCCTGAAGTTATCCTACTTGATGTTAATCTACCGGGAATTAATGGGTTGCAAGTTGCCCGGCAGCTTAAAGCAGAGCGTTCAGAGATCGCTATCGTGATGTTGACCGCGTATCACGATTTGGAACAGGTCGTTTATGCCATGCGTACTGGTGCATCCGCCTACTGCGCGAAGGACATCCACCCAGATAAATTGGTGAATATCATTCGGGATGCGGCGGCAGGCTATTACATCGTGGAAGAACGGCGGATGGATCGGCGTTCTGTAGACGAATGGATTCAGTCGAACATTGTCCAGATGGCGGGTCCTTATGTTGTGGATGCTGACGATCACTTTATCCCCCTCAGCCCTCGTGAAACAGAAATTTTGCAGTCGGTCACACGCGGATTGAGTAATAAGGAAATCGCCAAGCAGCTTGGCATTAGCCAGCAGACGGTGAAAAATCATATGACTTCCATCTTAAAGAAGCTGAATGTGGAAGACCGCACACAAGCGGCTGTTACCGCACTACGGCATGGTTGGGTACGGATTCACGACTAAGGTTCTATCGTAATCTGAACATTTACCGTTTAACGTTTTATTTTATCTATGCTATTCATAGGCGGAGTTTGACGGCTCTATCATGGACAGAGATCAAGACCCCAGAGCAGAACTGGTCGATATTGTCACATCGGAGATGACGACGATCAAGCGCAAGCTGAGCGAGATTAAGGCGCAGGTCGATCAAACACAAATCATGGTTGACCGTGAACAGCAGCGCAATTCCGATATTGCGACTGACTTACAAAATGTTCAGGCCAATCTGGATACCGTTCCGCGTGAAGATATCCGTGACAAGTATAATGAAGCATTGGATGCCCGTTTTCGTTTGGCAACCATGCGTGGGCAGTTGGAAAAATTCCAATCGCATTATTCCCAGCTAGAAAGTCAGCAGTCGCTACTTTCCCAAGTCATCAATAAAGTGCAGGGTGGTTTGGTGATCCCTGACAGCGCGGATGATGTGCAGGAAGGCGGCGGCCCGTTGTCGCTGAACATTGTGCGTATTGTGCAAGCGCAAGAGGAAGAACGACAACGGCTTGCGCGGCAGATGCACGATGGCCCCGCTCAATCGCTGACGAACTTTATTTTGCAGGCAGAAATTTGCCAACGACTTTTTGATCGCAATCCTGATCGTGCGGGCGAAGAACTAAGCAACCTTAAAACCGCTGCCAGCGTGACGTTCCAAAAAGTGCGCGATTTCATCTTTGATTTGCGCCCGATGATGTTGGATGATCTCGGCGTTGTGCCAACGGTGCGCCGTTATGTGGATTCTTTCCGCGAGAAAAACGACATCGCCACCGAACTGGAATTTTCTGGTGAAGAACGCCGGTTGGAATCGCATCGGGAAGTGATGGTGTTCCGCACCATTCAAGAATTGATGGGTCACGCCCGCGATTACGCCACAGCGACTCAACTTAAGGTCAAGCTGGATATGAGTGGTAAGTCTATTCGTATTGCCTTGCAGGACAATGGGCGCAGTTTTGATGCTGAGTCGATCTTTAGTGGTGAAGAGTCCCATTTGGATGGTCGGGGGCAGGGTTTGCTCACGATGAAAGAGAAATTCGAGTTAGTGGGTGGCTCGATGTCGGTGCTGAGTACCGAGAGTGATGGCACACTCGTGCGCGTGGAACTGCCGTCAGGTGATTAACACCCGAATAAAAGAACTTCTGTGTAGGACAATTGGGGCGTTTGACAATTGTCAAGGTTAGTCTACACTAGTCTTGTTATATGATAGATAGAAATATTTTAACGCGATGGGCTTATTGATTGCATCTTCATTCGTGGGGGGCAAGATACGTCCACATCATCTGAAAATGGAGGGCTTTTATGCAGGGTCGTCTTCGATTTTTATTGATCGTCGCCTTCTTGCTCGTCATAGGCGCGTTGATCGTTGTGTTCGTCATTCTACCAGGTACCAATAACGATACGGTGGAGCCTGGTGCGACGCAAGTGACTCAAAACACAACATCGGAACCCGCCACGCAATCACCGCCTACGCAACCACCGGTTGTTTTCGTCGATATTGTGGTCGCGGTACAAAATTTATCACGCGGGGCGGTAATCCCACCGAATGCGGTTGCGCTATTTCCGTGGCCGGAGCAATCACTCCCTGTAAACGCCCTGACCAGCTTGGAAGATGTCATCGGTAAGCGTGCGCGGACTGATATTGTCCAACAACAGCCTGTCCTCCAATCGATGGTTATCCCTGATTTGTCACAACTCGCTGATGTTGGCTCTGATCTTGCCGCGAGCATCCCAACTGGATTGGTGGCTGTCGCTGTCCCGGTTGATCGGCTGACCAGCGTTGCTTATGGTATTCAGCGCGGAGACCGGGTAGATGTGATTATCTCGGCGTTGTTCGTCGATATTGACGAGGAATTCCAGTCCGCACTGCCGAACCTCATCAGCTTCACGACCATCAACCCTGAAACCGGCGCAATTGAAATTTTGACGGGGATTGAAGGGCGTACAGAAAGTGTGAGCCTTGTTACGGCGGATGGCGCTCGTCCTTATGCAGTTGTGGTGGGGCCGAGTGAACAAGCGCGACCCAGATTGGCAACCCAACGTACCATTCAAGATGCGCTCGTGATGGGCATCGGGAATTTTCCGGCGGATGGTGTTCTGTATGGACTTGATCCGACTTCTACCCCTGTGGGCTTAGACTCGCAACCGACCCCTATTCCGGCCAATCAATCGAATGCAACCCTCGCGCCAACTTTAGCACCGCCGCGCCCGGATATTGTGACCTTGGCTGTTACGCCGCAGGATGCTGTTGTACTGACTTATTTGATCGAAGCGAAAATCCCGATCACATTCGCGTTGCGTTCAGCTTCGGATACGGGGCAGTCGCCCACTGTATCTGTTACCTTAGATTACGTCCTGACGACTTATGGCATTCAAGTCCCGGATAAATTAGAGTATTCGCTTGAGCCAGCCATTCGCAGCATTCGCCAGCTCGTTACAGACCAGCAAATCTCGTTAAGCAGTGCCGCCCCATAAGAATGAAAGTTGATGAGCGATGAGTGGCAGGACACCGACACCACAAGTAGATAACAGCAAATCCCAGATTACTATTCTTCTGGTCGATGATATTCCCGAAACACGGGAAAATATTAAGAAGCTGCTGGCGTTTGAGCCGGACTTCAAAGTTATCGGCACGGCTGGTACAGGCCGTGAAGGGGTTGAGTTCGCCAAAGAACATCAACCCGATATTATCATCATGGACATCAATATGCCGGATATGGACGGCTTGCAGGCCACAGGTCACATCAAACGCCTGGTTCCTGCTTGTTCTGTCATCATCATGTCGGTTCAGAACGACTCAGATTATATGCGGCGGGCAATGCTGGCAGGCGCACGCGACTTCCTGACCAAGCCGATCAATATGGATGAGTTGTATAACACCATCCGCGCCGTTTATAAAAGCACCGAAGAACAGCGCCGTATCGCGGTGGCGATGCAAAACAACGCGCCCGTGATGAGCGCCATCAAAGAATCCGGGCCTGGTGAACGTGCGGGACATATCGTCGCTGTGTACAGTCCGCAAGGGGGAGCAGGCGTAACAACGATTGCGACCAACCTCGCTGCGGGTTTGATGAAAGAGGGCGTTAAGGTTCTGTTGGTCGATGGTGATCTCCAGTTTGGGGATGTCGATGTGTTTCTTGCCTTGCAAGCACAGCAAACGATTGTTGAAGTCGCGCAAGATGTCGATGATCTTGACGTAGAACTTTTTGAAAATATCGTCGTCACGCATGAAAGCGGCCTCAAAGTTTTGATGGGGCCGCCCCGTCCTGAATTTGCCGACGAAATTATGGCGAAACCCGGCACACTCGGCCTAATTCTGGAGAAGGTCGCCAGCAACTACGACTTTATTGTGGTGGATACCAGCAAGAGCTTTAACGAGGTTTTGCTCGGTGTTTTTGACCGCGCCACTAAGATTGTGTTAGTGGGTACACCCAGCCTGTCCTCTGTGAAAAATATCCGCTTCGTTTTGGATTTATTCGACCAACTGGGTTATGACCAAAGCAAAGCGATGCTTGTGCTTAATCGTGTTTGGGAAGATAGCAAAGAGAAGGGTGCGACGATTTCGATTGAACGCATCCAAAGTTTCCTAAAACGCCCTGTCGTAGGTAAGATTCCGCATGTCGATGAGCGTATTATCCTGAGCGCTATCAATAAGGGCGTTCCGGTTATCGCGTCTGATCGTGACCAGAAAAAGGCACCGATAAAGCAGCTTATCGAATTGGCTGATTATGTCTACAACGAACTCATGGGCAAAGATGATGAACCAGCAGTGGACGACCATAAAAATGCTGCTAAATCCTCAATTTTCCGGCGTGTAAAACAATAATTACGAAGATAAACCCAGTAAAACAACACCAAAGTCGATTTAGGGAGGGTGTGTAAGTGTCTTTACTACGACGTATTGAAAAAGGAAGCGGTGACGGTGGTCAGCGTCCTGGCGGTGGGGATGGTGAATCCGACGAATCAAAGCGTTTAGCTGAAATGCGCCGCCGTAAAGCGGTAGAAGCGCAATCCAGCGGCAAACAAGGGGCAGGGTCGTATCAAGACCTGAAGTCTCGTGTTCAAAATAAGCTGCTCGCCGAACTCGACCAGACCTTTGATCCTTCGCGCAAAGACGAAATTCGCCGCCACATCGAAGAATTATTTAATTCGATTTTGGCGGAAGAAAGCATGTTCCTTTCTTCGGCGGAACGCAAACGCTTGTTTGAAGCGATTGTGTCGGATATTCTCGGCTATGGCCCCATTGAACCATTATTAACCGACGAATCTGTTTCCGAAGTGATGGTTAACGGCCCGAAAAATATCTTTGTTGAACGTAAAGGCCAGCTTACACGCGCTAATGTCGCGTTTGATAGCGATGAGCATGTGATGCGTATTATTGATCGCATCGTCGCGCCGTTGGGTCGTCGTGTAGACGAAAGTTCACCATTAGTCGATGCGCGTCTACCAGACGGTTCGCGTGTGCATGTTGTCATCCGTCCGATTGCGCTTAACGGCCCTACGATTACCATCCGTAAATTCTCTAAAACACCACTTGGCATTCAAGACCTGATTCGTTTTGGGTCGATGACTCAAGAAATGGCAGATTTTCTACGGGCTTGTGTAATTGCTCGCCTGAATATGGTTGTCTCTGGCGGTACGGGTTCTGGTAAAACAACGCTTTTGAACGTGCTTTCCAGCTTTATTCCCAATGATGAGCGTATCATCACGGTAGAAAACGCGGCTGAACTTCAGCTTCAACAGGAACATGTCGTCACTTTGGAAAGTCGCCCATCAAACATTGAAGGCAAAGGCGCTGTTTCGATCCAAGATTTGGTGATTGCCTGCTTGCGTATGCGGCCTGAACGGATCGTGGTTGGGGAGTGTCGTGGTGGTGAGGCGCTAGACATGCTCCAAGCCATGAATACAGGTCATGACGGCTCGCTGACGACGCTCCATGCCAACACCCCACGCGATGCCATTGCTCGCTGCGAAGTGATGTGCTTGATGGCGGGTATGGATTTGCCTGTACGCGCTATCCGTGAACAAATTGCGGCGGCAGTCGATGTGATTGTGCAGCAGCAGCGTTTGCGTGATGGGTCGCGTCGCATTCTTTACGTCACCGAGGTACAAGGCATGGAAGGTGAAATGATTACCATGTCAGACATCTTCGAGTTTGAACAAACGGCTGTCGAAAACGGCAAAATCATCGGGCGTATCCGTCCAACTGGTATTCGTCCGAAATTCATTGATCGCATCGAAGACGCAGGCATTCACTTGCCGCCGCAGGTTTTTGGTGTCGGCAACACTCGTAGATAAATACATACATCCAATCGGCCTAATGTTTGCGTTTAGTAATAAGAACTGCGTTATTGTTGACGCAGTTCCTAAATCAGGTCTACAATAATTTCAAAGCGATGTAGTGTTACGTGTTGTTGAAGTGAAGTAAAAGTAAAAGTGGAGAATTTCCCATGCAACTGAGTCCCGAACAACTTCTCATCCTCGGTGGCGCAGGGTTAATCGCTATCGTTATTATCGCTGTGGGAATCCTCAGCGCTCGTTCAGAAGGCAATCTTGTCGAAGAACGTTTGAAGGGTTATCAAGCGACGGATGGGTATGAATCTTTCCTTGATGCGGGCAACCCTGATGACAAACCCGTTGTTGAAGAAAAAACCCGTGCGCTTGATGCGCTGGATAGTATCCTCGCAGACCGGACATTCGGCAAAAAATGGCGAAAACAACTGGCCCGCGCCGATCTTAAACTCACAGTTGCGGAATTTGCGGCGATGCATGTCATCTCGATCATCGGATTTTTTGCAGTTGCCTATTTTCTCCTCTTTAGCGGTGATCTGATTTTCTCCATCCTTGCCGCCTTCATTGGGTTCTTCGCGCCGCGTATTTATGTGGCTCGCACGATCAGCAAACGCCTGATTAGCTTTGAAACGCAGCTCCCTGATACGCTCAGTCTTTGGGTGAATGCGCTTCGCTCAGGCTATAGTGTTTTGATGGCGATGGAAGCCATTGCTAAAGACGCACCTGAACCGACTTCGACTGAATTTAGGCGTGTGGTACAGGAAGTGCAGCTTGGCATTGATATGGGGGATGCTTTTAACCACTTGCTGGAACGAGTTGAAAGCGAAGACCTTGATCTTGTCGTTACCGCAGTCAATATTCAGCGTGAAGTCGGCGGTAACTTATCGGAAATTTTGGATGTGATTAGCACGACTATCCGTGAGCGCATCAAGCTCAAGGGCGAGATTCGCGTGATGACCTCGCAAGGGCGTTATACGGGCTATCTCATTAGCTTCCTGCCGATTGCTTTGGCCTTTTTCTTGAATGGTATTACGCCAGGGTACATGTCTGAATTGTTTAATAATCGTGCCTGTGGTTGGCCTTTGCTCGGCGCAGGGTTAGCCCTCATCGGTATGGGTACGGCACTGATTCAGAAAATCATTGATATTGATATTTAAGGTGAGGTAATTCCTTATGGATCAGAACGTTATCGCCCTTCTTTTTATCTTCGGTGTCGCCATTGTAGGTGGGTTAGTTTATATCGGCTTACGCGAAGACCGTAATCGTGACCCGCTTCAGGAACGTCTCGCGGCGTATGGTGATCGTGAAATCCCTGAATCGCTTCAGGAAATCGAATTGTCGATGTCTTTCCGTGATCGTGTGATCGTGCCAATTTTATCTGCGATGGCGGACATCACAGTGCGCTTAACGCCACAGAAACAGCTTGAGCAAACACGAAAAAAACTTGAACTCGCGGGTATGAACACCGAACCAACCACTTTTTATGCCATGCGTATTGCCCTGACCATTGTTTTTGGGTTGGTAGGAGCTTTGATGGGCTTCGTCGTCCTGAAAGAAGATTTTACAAAAGCGCTGCTCTATATGGCGGGTGGTGCGCTGCTTGGCTATTATTTCCCGGTACTTTCCGTCAATGGGAAGATCAAAAAACGCCAAGACAATATCCTAAAGGCGCTGCCCGATGCGCTTGATCTTTTGGTTATCTGCGTAGAAGCGGGTGTCGGTTTTGATCAGGCGATGGGTAAAGTTTACGAAAAATGGGAAAATGAATTGTCGTTAGCTTTTGGGCGTGTTCTGCGTGAAATCCAACTGGGTAAGCTGCGTCGTGAAGCCCTCAAGGACATGTCTGATCGTATGGATGTTCCTGATGTGAACTCGTTTACGGCTGCCATTATTCAGGCCGATCAATTGGGTGTGAGTATGGCGAAAATCCTGCGTGTTCAAGCCGATCAGATGCGTACCAAACGCCGCCAGCGCGCCCAAGAAAAAGCACAGCAAGCGCCTGTTAAGATGATGATCCCGATGGTTTTGTTGATTTTCCCATCAATTTGGATTGTGCTGTTGGGCCCGTCTATTTTGCGCGTGATGGCGCAAGCCGGGAATGGCGCATTTTAACCTAGCGTTCCACATAATGAGGGCGGTCTAATGCCCAGTCAATATGTTTCAGAGTCAGAAGCCCGGCAACCCTCCGGGCTTCTTGCGTCTAAAATTCAATTGAAAACATTCGCGCAGGCTGCGCTTGACCTGCTGTTCCCCCCGCGTTGTGCTGGATGTGACCGGGTAGACAGTGTGTGGTGTTCGCGCTGCCATGCAAAGTTAATAGCAGAGCCGATTATTGTTCCACGTAAAGCCGTTACAGATACTTTTATTGTCGCCTCGACAGGTCTGCATGACGGCATTTTGCAGCAGGCCGTTCAAGGACTCAAATATGAACAAGTCCGGCTGCTTTCTGGAGAATTAGGCCGTCGCTTGGCTGCTGCTTTGCAATCGCTTGATTGGGACATTGATGTGATTGTCCCTGTACCTTTAGGCGAAGTACGATTGAAAGAACGTGGTTATAATCAGGCACAATTGATTGCCGAAGCGTTGGCAGCAGAGCGCGCTGTTCCTTGTTTGCCCCAAGCACTGCGTCGCCGTCGAGAGACGCGATCTCAAGTCGGCCTGAATGCACAACAGCGCGGTGAAAATATGAGCGATGCTTTTGAGGCGGATGCCACTCAAGTGCAGGATCGTCGTATTCTGATTATTGATGATGTACTGACGACTGGCTCAACCCTCAATGCCTGCGCTCAGGCTGCCGCCGCCGCTGGCGCATTTTCCACATGGGGATTAACGGTGACGGCTGCCCGTATAGCGCCGGACAATAACCGTTTGTCATTGGTTTCGCAACTTTAAAGGAGTTCCTCTTATGGACGTGTTAATTCGCGGTCACAATGTTAAAGTCAACGATTCATTGGAAGAATTTACCCGGAGCAAAATAGGGCGACTTGACCGTTATTTACCCCATATTTTGGAGGTACGGGTCGATCTCTCGCGCCAGCATAACAGTCGTGGTGAAGATTTAAATATCGCGCAAATTACCTTGAAACATGAGCGAGGGGCAATCCTACGCGCTGAAGAAAAAGTCGAAGGCGAAAAACGCGATGCTTTTGAGGCTGCCATTAACCTAGCTGTCGATAAAATGTACCGCCAGATTACACGTTTTAAGGGTAAAAAGCGGGTTAGCCGTAAAGACCGGGGAGAACGCTTCATCGCAAGCCCTGAAGAATTAGAACTTGCTGAAGACATTCCTGAAGAAGAAATGTCGGAAATTGCCGCAGAATATGGTGAATTTGCGGATGAAATTATTCGGCGTAAGCAGGTTGAGGTCTCGTTAATGAGCGAAGAAGAAGCGATTGATCAGATGGAACTGTTGGGTCATAGTTTCTTCATGTTTCATAATGCTGCAACAGGCACAATCAATGTGCTGTATCGGCGTGACAGCGGTGGATACGGTGTCCTTGTGCCGCAGCTTGCGTAAGATGATCTAAAGACTGGTGGGGAATGACGCGCTTATTCCCCACTCTTTCCCCGCCATAAACCTCGTAAAATCCAATATTTGCGGAATTCGTACCACGCCATCAGCGCACTCAAGCGCAGCCCATGAAAGCCATCTTGATAGCCTTTTAAGGTGAAAAAGCGCCAGCGAAAATGACGCATCGGCTGCAAGATGTAATTTTGTGGTTTGGGGCGTATGCCTTGCTCAAAAAGCACATTTGCTTCATACGCCGTGTATTTGCGCTGCTTGCCGACGAAATGCGCGAGATCACGATAATTGTCATGTGTGAGATGCGCCTGCATTGTTCCTAATGGCCCCTCTAACAAGACAACTTCATGCACTTTGCGTTCTGAGTCGTAATGTGCTGCACCGACGCGCAGCAGCCGGGTTTGATAATCAGGATACCAGCCTGCGCCGAGCGTGAGTTTTCCGAAAATAAAGTTGTGACGCGGCATCCGCCAACCCGCGTAATCCGGCTGTGTCATCGCCATGCGGATTTCGGTGGCGAGTTCGGGTGATACCCGCTCGTCCGCGTCCACAAATAGCACCCACTCGGCTTGATCTTTTACGGTTTGTAAGGCAGCATTGCGCTGGTCGGCATAATGTTCAAATTTCCGCTGAATGACGTGTGCGCCTGCTGTTTGTGCCAGTTCAAGGGTTTGATCGGTGCTGAAAGAATCAAAAACCATTACTGCGTCAGCAAAATGGACACTTTTAAGACAACCGACGATTTGCGCGGCTTCATTGTAAGTCAAGATAATGGCACATAAGCGAGTCATCGTTCAAATGCCATCTGCGCGACACGCTGATATGCAGCCAACAACTCTGTCTCTGTGGGAATAGGGGTTTCTCGTCGTAAACGCTGGGCTTTTAAGCGTATCCCGGCAGCAATCATAAGTCGGGCTATGGTCATTTTCCAGGCAGGATGATGTTTACGAAAGAGCATCAGTCGGCTCGTCCAGAGATTAATCACGCTGCGGGCGCGAACTTGGGAGGTACTCTGTCCGCCTATATGGATAACGTGCGCCGCTGGAACGCATAAAACATCCCATCTTGCCTCACGGATGCGCCACGCCCAATCGATCTCTTCACAGTACATAAAGAAATTTTCATCGAACATCCCTGTTTGTTGGATGACCTCGCTTTTGAGCATCATTGTCGCGCCAAGCACAAAATCGACAGGGAAGGGTTTGGCGGAGTCAATCCAATGACGTGGATAGCGCCCGTTAAACGTCCCTTCAATAAACCGTCCCGGTGTCGGGAAAAATTCTACCCACAACTGCCGTAAGCCGGGGAAATGAAACGCACCGTGTTGAAAGCTACCATCGCCATAAGTCAATCGTGCGCCGACTAAGCCTATTGAAGAATCGCGCATTAAGGCATCATAGAGGGTGCGAGTCGCCCCCATTTGTGTAATCGTGTCGCAGTTGAGCAGATAAACAGCGCGAGGCAACTCCACCGAATCTGTGCCAAAGCCCATCTGCCGCATCGCTAAATTATTGGCCTTACCGAAGCCAAGATTTTCTTTGCTGGCGGTCAATTTGATTTGCGGGAATTCAGCCGCGATTGCGTCCGGTGTGCCATCAGCGGAGCCGCTATCGACGACATAAACTTCCGCTTGTAGGCCGGATGACGCTAAATCCGCGAATAAACTCCGCAGCGCATCCAACGCTAAATCGCGCACATTCCAAGTGACGATCACCACTGCTAAATCAAGCATTAGTCACCCAATTGTGCGAAATCCAGACCCGTCGCGGCGAGAAAGGTCTCTAATTCCATCAACGAATTCGCCTCTACAGGAATGATAGAGTCTGCACCGAGTAAGCGTTGCAATGGGTCGCCAGCTTCACTTTCGGCAGCAATCAGCGGAATTTGTTCGTTGAGCGTGAGCTGTACACCAAGTTGAATTTCTACAGGGTACATCAACACGCCATAAGGAAAAGATGCGCTGGTAACGACAATTGCAGCGGATTCGAGCGCATCCGGTAAGCTGATTTGGAGCGCATCATAGGCATCTTGCGATAAACCCATCCCGGCACAATCGCCTTCCGCCATCGCCGTTACGAGTTCCGGCAGCGACTCATAATCGCGCACAGTGAGGCCGCGCTGTGGATCAATCCCCGCTTGTTGCAGCAATAACGTGGGTAAGAGCCACGTGTAAAAATCATTTTCGCTTAAACGACAGAGGACTGAATCGCGCAGCGCACTTAAGCCGCCAGAAGCCAATGAGTCTTGAACAAGAATGAGGCCGGGTGTGCCTGTTTGCTGCGTAACGAGAACTTCATCAGGTGGAAGCGCCTCTGAAGTTGAAGCTGCTTCAGCTTCGGGGATGGAGTCAGGTGTGGCTTCTGAAATAGCTTCGAGTGTTGCTTCTGCTGTTGCTTCGGGAGTGGCTTCTGATGATGCGACTTGCTGTTCAGTGATAGCGATGCGCTGACGTGTGAGGGGTGCAGCCGCGATTTGCAGCGCTGCCTGACCGCAGTTTTGTGCTTTTGCGGCGGCATAAGTCAGTCCATTCAGCCAGACGATGGAAACGATGCCTTCGCCGGAATTGCATAACGCCGCCAATGCGTCGGCTTCATTTTCGACAGGAACAATATCTATAGCGATGCCTGTACGCTGGAAAAACACTATCCGAATGGTTTCTTCATCTTGAGCATCTAGCGCTTGTGCTGGATGGACGACCATTTGGAGGGGGTTTTCCGCTGACCCTGGCGCAAAGGCAATCCGTTCTTGGGCGGTGAGTGTGGGCGCAGGTGTGACGGTAGGTGTCGCAGTTGGTTCTTCCGTCTGCCCACCGCAAGCCGCAAGTAGCAACAACAGCAAGGCATAAATCAAGTGGATTTTGCTGCCCATTAGGCTTTTCTCCTGTGATTTAGGTAGGCACAGCGCACAAGAAACTTATCCTAAAACAGTTAGGACTTACGTAGTTGACCAAGTTTTGTAGCAAAAGTTTTTAGTATTTAGTCCTTATGTAGATTTAATGAAAGAAATTGAAAAATCATGAACCACAGAGATCACAGAGACTTAAGTTCAAAATCTTAGTGTTCTTGGTGCCTTGGTGGTTAAACATTTCAAATTACTTTCGAGTGTCTACATGCGTAACTTCTAAACAATTCTATCGTACCACATTCAGCCGTTGTTTATGGTGCAGAGTCGCCTTCTGTCGTGACTAATTCAATTTCACGCGGTCCGACGTTGGAATTTTGCAGCGTAATCTCCACATCTTCATGAATCAGACCTGCCCAGCAATATTGGGGATTCTGCGCCTCTATCAGATCCGTCATGCGAATCGCGCCCCAGACGACGCTGCGTTCTCCGGGTAATAAGTAATAAAAGACATCGCCATTGGCGGCGGTTTCTTGCTGTAAGGTATCTTCATTACCGATTGCCCAGCGCCAAGGATAGGGCTGGGAGGAGGTTTCACATTGAATCCCGACGCGCCATGCCCCTGATGATTCATAGGCATCCACCGACGCAGCGACCTGATCTTGTTGATAGACCGTTCCGGGAGCGGGGCCTGTAGTACGAATTGGCGCAGGACTATAATTTTCTACCGTTAGCCGGAATACCAGCAAATCGCCCACTGGCATTGTGATCGAGTCCATGCTGAGCGAACCCGCATCTTCGGGCAAGTCGATCAAATCTCCCTGTACATCGGCTGAAGTCGCATAGCGTTCCGCATACGGCTGCGTGATAAAGACAACTGTTGGCCCCGTCGGCTGCGCGACGATTTCCGCACGCGGTTTTCCACCTTGTGCGATAGTGAGCATTGTCGTGTTTTGCACAATTTGGCCTTCGTCATCTTGCGCTCGTGCCACAACCGTATAGGTGCCATCAGGCGGGGGGTCTGCGCCAATATCGACACCCCCTTCATAATCAAAAATTTGTCGTCCGGCTTCTCCTTCTTGCCTGCCTTCTTCACGGCGTGGCATAAAGATTTCACGTCCGGCTGAATCAACAAGATACACATTGAGCGCGGCATCTTTGGCGAGGCCCACATTGACTTGGGTACGGTCATCCACACCATCTTGATTAGGCGTAAAGACAGGCGGATAAACAGTAAATTCGATAATCTCTGGTAAGGGCGAATCGGCCTCTTGTACCGTCAGTGCGCCACTGATTTCCATTATTTCGCCGTCATTTTCGGCAATTGCTTGCAGTGTCCACGTATACGCGCCATCGGGAATTAAACGGCGCAAAACTTCGCCTCCAATTTGTTCATCTGGCAGCATATAGCCGTCTACTACGCCGCTGAACTGTACGCGATATTCGTCGGCGATACGATGTTCATCCTCACGGAAGACATAGACCTGTCCGTTGGTATCTTCCAACACCAACGAGACAAGCGCATTTCGTGAAATTTTATAGGTGAAATCTGTCACATCGTCAAGGCCATCAGCATTGGGCGAGATGGCTTCCAAGGAAGATTTTGCCTCGACGATCAACGGCAAATTTGGATTAATGAGCAGCCGCCCGATCACGACCACTATGCTCAAGGCTAAAAGTGCCGCGATCAACGTGATCCAAAATGGGATTCGCATTCTTTTCCTTCGTGGTTCGTAGGACAAAGGCAAATCAGTGTAGCCTAAGCGCAAAAGCGCGACAAGTGTCTATGCTTTACATCACACTGTAATCTAAGGTACACTCTTGAATCAAGCCTAATCTGAAATTAAAACTGTTTAAGGAAGCACCACATTGACCGAAGTAATCGGCGCAAATGAATTTGAAGGCATTCGCAATGCCGAAATGGATGCAGACGGTTTCATCGAGCGCCCCGTCCTGCTGCTGCGTGGGATGGTTATCTACCCGAATATTGTCGCGCCTGTCTCGTTAAATGAGAATCGGGCGCTTGCCGCGATGCGTTATGCACTGGATAAGCATCAAACCGTTATTGCCCTCACGCTGCGCGATTCGTCAGTCGATCATCCCAAACCGGAAGACCTTTATACGATTGGCACTGAGATTGCATTAGGGCGTATTCTGTCGATGCCGAACAATCATAACTCGGCGCTGGCACAGGGCAGACGGCGTTTGGAGATCGTGGAATTTGTTCAGACCAGCCCGATGATGATTGCCCGCGCTCGTGAAATTATAGACGTTGTTGATGATGAAGCGGAAGTGGATGTGCTTGCCCAAACCATCGCTAATTTGTTCCAACACACGGTTGACTTGAGCGATAATCTGCCGGATGAAGTTGTGAATTACGTCCTGAGCATAGATAACCCGACGTGGCTGGCGGATTTCGTCACATCTACGCTTACGCTACCCCTCGAAGAACGCCAAAGTGTGCTGGAAATGTCCAATTTGGTAGATCGTCTACGGCATGTCGCCACGCTCGTCAGCCGGGAATTGAATATGCTCGAACTCAAAGATGAGATTAACGGGCAGATTCAGCAGGAAATGGCACGCAGTCAGCGGGAAATTTATCTCCGTGAACAAATGCGCGTTATCCAGACGGAACTGGGCGAAGAAGACATCTTCCAGCAGGACATTAACGAACTACGCGACCAAATCATCCATGCGGATTTACCGCAAGATGTGCATGATCGGGCGACGAAAGAACTAGCACGTTTAGCGATGATGCCGCCTCTCGCGCCGGAAGTGGGGATAATTCGCACTTATCTCGATTGGCTCGTGACGCTGCCTTGGCAACAGGAGAGCGAAGATAATCTTGATCTTAAAAATGCTCAGACGATCTTGGATGAGAAACACTACGGTTTGCCGAAGATCAAAGATCGTATCCTAGAGCATATCGCCGTGCGAAAGCTCGCGCCGGACAAAATGAAAAGCCCGATTTTGTGCTTTGTCGGGCCGCCGGGGGTGGGTAAAACCTCACTTGGAAAAAGTATCGCCAGCGCACTGGGACGCGAATTTGTGCGCGTAAGTTTGGGTGGTGTGCGCGATGAAGCCGAGATTCGTGGTCATCGCCGGACGTATATCGGCGCGATGCCGGGACGCATTTTACAAACGATGCGGCGCGGTGGGACGGTGAATCCGGTTTTTATTCTGGACGAAATCGATAAGTTAGGCGCAGATTTTCGTGGCGATCCGGCGGCGGCGCTCTTAGAAGTGCTTGATCCGGAGCAAAACAAGGAATACAGCGATCATTATCTGGAAGTGCCGTATGACCTTTCCAAAGTCTTGTTCATCACGACGGCAAATGACTTATATCCGCTGCCGCCTGCGCTGCTTGATCGGCTGGAAGTGATCGAATTTCCGGGTTATACCGAAGAGGATAAGCTGGATATTGCCCGCGCTTTTTTGATTTCTAAACAGATTGAATCGCACGGGCTGGAAAACGCAGGGGTGCAGTTTACAACGGCGGCATTACAGACGATTATTCGAGATTACACCTATGAAGCGGGTGTGCGTAATCTTGACCGAGAAATTGCCAACGTATGTCGTAAAATTGCGCGTTTAGTCGCGGAAGAAAAACCGTACCCGAAGCGTATAACACCTACCAAAATCAATGATTATCTGGGCCCGCCGGAATTCATCGCGCAGCGTGCTAATGATGAGGACAGCGTTGGGGTTGCCACTGGTCTAGCGTGGACAGCGGGCGGTGGCGATATTCTAACGATTGAGGTCTCGGTTTTGCCCGGTAAAGGTTCACTCACAATGACGGGACAGCTTGGCGACGTGATGCAGGAATCTGCCCAAACCGCGCTGAGTTATATGCGCTGGCGGGCGAATGATTTTGACGTGCCGAGCGACGATTTTGAGAATTATGATATTCACGTCCATTTGCCAGAAGGCGCTATCCCTAAAGATGGGCCTTCAGCCGGGATTACCCTAGCGACGGCGATTATTTCCGCCTTTACCGAGCAGAAAATCCGCAGCAATTATGCGATGACGGGTGAAATTACTTTGCGCGGCAAGGTGCTGGCTGTGGGTGGTGTAAAAGAGAAAATTTTGGCAGCTCGCCGTGCGCGTTTGAAGAATATCATCATCCCGGCACAAAATCGTAAGGATTTGGTCGATATTCCTGCCGCCGCCCTGCGTGATTTAAACATCTCGTTTGTGGATAATATGCAGCAGGTGATTGACCTTATTTTGTTGCCTGCGCCGTTGGAAGGCCGCCAGCGCGATAAAGACCATGATGATGACGATAAAGAGACCGAGGAGAATGAGAAGAAGTGACGGCTGCCGCAAGCGATGAACCTGCGCTAAAATCTGCTAACCTACAAAAACTGCTCAAGCGTGGGCGAAGTGCTGTTTTCGATTGGTTCCCAAGTGATACCTTTGGCACTGGCTTAGCGGAGATACTGGCTGCGATGGCGAACAGTCAGGGTGGCATGATCCTGATAGGTATTGAAACTTCAGGCACGAAAATTTCTGGCGTAAACGATAGCGCAGATGTGGTTGATCGTGTTTTGCAAACTGTACTGAGTATTCAACCTGTCCTGATTATTCCGCTGCCGCAAGTGATTCGCTTAGAGGATAAATCGGTTGTCATCGTCCAAATTCCAGCACAAATGCCGCATGTGTATGCGCTGGATGGGCGCTATCTTTATCGAGATAGCGGGACGAATGCGCCTCTAAATCCGCGTGATTTGCGCCGCCTATTGTTAGAACGGGGAGAATTTAGCTTTGAAACCGCTGTAACGCCCAGCGCGGGATTGGATGATCTCGATTGGGAAAAAGTGGGGGTTTATGTCGGCAGTTTGGGGATAAAGGCCAGCCCTGAACAAACGCTCCTCCGACGCGGATGCCTGACTCATACTAATGATAAGCTGCGCCCGACGAATGCCGGAATTTTGCTTTTTGGCAAAGACCCGCAACGTTTTATTCAGAGTGCAGAAATCACCGCTGTGCGCTTCGCAGGGGTTACGATGGGTGATACCTTCAGCCGCCAAGATATTATCGGCACGTTACCCGATCAAATTCGCCGCGCAGAGACCTTTCTCGTCGATCATCTCCGCAAAGATGTAGCTTTGCAGCATACGATGGAACGCAAAGAACGGTATGAATATCCGATGGAAGCGGCGCGCGAGTTGGTTGTGAATGCGGTTGCCCATCGTGATTACAGCATCAGCGGGGACGGCATCCGCTTGTTTATCTTTAAAGATCATTTGGAAGTGAGCAGTCCGGGCGGTTTGCCGGGTCCGGTGACGATTGCCAATATCAAAGATGAACGTTTTTCTCGCAATCCGGTCATCGTGCAAGTGCTTTCGGATATGGGCTTTATCGAGCGATTGGGTTACGGGGTGGATCGTGTGATCGAACTCATGCGGCAGCAGTCCCTTCGTGCACCGGAATTTCGTGAAACGGGCGGCGGATTTCGGGTTGTGCTGTATAACGATGATGTGCCACCCACTAAAGAATCCATCGAAAGACCCGCCGCGCCGGAACTTATCCTTGAATTGGTGGGCGAATATGACGGCTTGCCTGTGAATCCGCGCCAAGAAGCGGCGTTGGCTTATCTCAAACAGCCCGGTAATGCGCGAATTATCAACAGCGAGTTGCAGCGCTTGTTTCCAGAAGTTCATGCGGAAACGATCCGCCGCGATTTAGCTGATCTGGTGACGAAGCATATCCTCAATAAAATGGGCGAAAAACGCGGCTCGTATTATGTCATGAGAAAGCCAGAAATCCATGCCGAACTACAATCTGAATAGCCATCACAGCTTCAACACAAAGGCATAATGTTGCGAAGTGACGCAAGAAAATTCAGCTTAATCTGTTTTTTTGTTCTTTTTTCGATGTCAGCTTGCTCAAGTATCGTTCCAACAATCACACCGACCCCGACACCAGTGGCGATCACAGCCTTAAATTGCCCCCAAATTACGGCCTATCATGCGGCTGCGTTGCAATGTCTCGATTCACCACCGGGCGTTTTGCTGCAAGCGCTTGAAGATCAGCAGATCACGTTACAACTTGGCGAAATTGATCTTACGTTCGATGGAACGGTCTATACGCTGGATAATGCGAGACAAGAATTGAGCATTATCGTGTTGGAAGGGAGGAGCGCCGTTGGAGCAGCCGGTATGACCCGTGTTGTGCGGGCAGGGGCGCAAATTACGCTTTTGTTGGAGGGCGAGTCTTTTCGTGCGGTTGAAATGCCATCGTCTGATACGCCACTCAACCGAAACATCCTCCCAGTCGGCAGATTCGATGAGCTTACACGTCCGATTTCGCTACCTGCAAGGATTGTCGTGCCAGCCAATACGCTCATGCCACCGATAACGCTTGAAGTCTGCCCGATACGCGAAGATTGGCCTTATTTTTATACGATTCAGCGCGGCGATACGCTTTCCGCGATTGCGGCGCGGTATCAAGTGAGCGTGGCGGAGATGCAAACTGCTAATTGTATTACGGATGCCAATCGGCTGGCCCCTGATACAGATTTACGTGTACCCTCTGGCGTGAATGCGTCGGCTGGGGCGGAATTTAGTGTTGCGCCTGAATCGCTGTCTCGCGGAGAATGTGCCATGCTGTCTTGGAATGCAGCCCAAGCAGGGGTGGTTTATTTGGATGGGCAGCCCGTCGCCCATAGCGATACCCAGCAGGTCTGCCCGACGGCGACAACGCGCTATACACTGCTGGTTGTTTATGCGGATGGCGCACAAATGGATTATGTTGCCGCCATCACTTTAAGACCGTAGAGCAATCGTGTAATTGCCTTAATCACGAATGTGGTATGATTGCGGCGCTTTTGCTAATCTATGGAAACAAGTTATGCGACGATTGACTCTGATTCTGCTGTTGTGCTGCGCTGCGTGTGATGCAGTGGATTCGCCGACGGCGACCTTAACACCGACGATCACCACTGAACCGACCAATACCCAAACGGCTGTGCCGACATTGACGCTACAGCCGACTGAAACATCGACTTTAACACCCAATCCATCGCCTACCGCGACGATCACTTCAACGCCGACTGAAACACCCACGCCAACGGTTACACTCGTGCCGACTTATACCCCACAAGCAACTATTGGTTTTGCTTATGATGGACTGGAAGTAGTTGATATTCCTGCCGATATTGCGGATGGGGTGGATACACCGCTGGTTGTTTTTACCAATCAGAATGACAGTGTGACCATCCGCAACCTTGCCACCGCCCAACCGAATACGAATACCGAAATTCTCTATTATGCGTCGGCAACGAATCCACTTGATCGTACACCCATCGTTGAACTCACCGATTCAACCGCGAATCAGGTGTTTCTCGCGCCGCGTGGCAATGCACTGGCCTATCTTGTGACGGATTCGCTGCTGCGCTCACCCGGCCTTTATGTGTTAGATGTAACCAACGGCGTGGGGCAGCGTGTACTCAGTTTATCTTCGCTGACGCAGCGCGGTTTATATAGTTCTCCGGCATGGTCGCCGGATGGCACACAGTTAGCGATTGCCTTAGAAAATGGCTACGACTTAGATATTTTTATCTTTACCGTTGCGACAGGCACTTGGGAAAACCTAACGAATACAGGTGCTTATGATCTTCGGCCTGCGTGGTCGCCAGATGGTCGTTATTTGGCCTTTGTGTCGGATAGAGCCATTTGTCCTTCATGGATTCCGGGGCAGCCGGGCGCATGTGATCCTGTCATTAATTCGCAGCCGTTAGGTGGTCATGTACACGTCCGCGAAATGACGACTGGCGAAATAACCCAAATATCAGATGAGATCACGAATGAAACGCCGCGTTGGGTCAACACGCGTCAGGTTGCTTTTTCTGGGGGCAGCCAGCTTGATTTGTTGAATCCGAGCCGCACCCTCTGGCTGGCGGATGTGACGACTGGTCAGGCACAAGAGGCACGTTTCGCGGGTGCTTCTAACCTCAATCTTTCCGAAGTCTGGTCGCCGGATGGTACGCGAGTTTTATTCCAAAATGCGGGTGCGGCCAATCAAATTGTGATTATGACGGCACAGGGGCAGCAGTTGGCGACGATTGATGACCTGAATTTTGCGCGGTTTAGTATGACGGCCTCGTGGTCGCCGGATGGGTCGCGCATTGTGATTGGCGGCTCAAGTGGGCAATGCCCTTATGGGATTATCGTCGTTGATGGCGGCACTTATGGGGTTGTTTCACGAGGAACGCCGCCGCCAAGTATGTGTTATCCAGTTTTTTCGCCCGATAGCAATTTTATCGCGTTCAGCGGCATCAATGCGGGAGCAGCCGATGGACGCATTGATATTTATGCGGCTAATCCTAATGGGCGTGGCGCACTCAATCTAACGGCGGACTTACGCGGACAAATGACGCTGATTGGGTGGGTTGCGCCGTGATGAGGTAGCGCGTTGAGCGAGAAATCGCTATAGTTTTCTGGTCTATATGTAGAGATAAGTTGTGCTTTTGTAGGCTCAAGAAAGTAATTTGAAACTATTCAACCACTAAGACACCAAGAACACCAAGAATTTGAGTTTAAATCTCTGTGTCCTTCGCGTTCTTTGCGGTTAATCGTTTCCTTTTTCTTTTGTAAACTTACGCTTGCGTCTACAAAAACATCGCCGAAATAAAAAATAGAGGACAATTATGGCACAGTTGACAGATCGGGTCGCCGTCGTCACAGGCGCAAGCCGAGGCTTAGGAAAGGGCATCGCGCTTGAATTAGCGAGCCGAGGCGCGACGGTGATCGTCAATTACAACAGCAGCGCGGCGGCAGCCGAATCTGTCGTCGAGCAAATTAAGGCGGCAGGCGGCAGTGGCGCAGCCTTCAAAGCCGATGTCAGTGACGAAGCCCAAGTCGAGGCACTCATCAAAATGACCACCGCTGATTATGGCAAAATTGATATTCTCGTCAACAATGCCGGGACGACCCGCGATAACGTCATTATGTTGATGAAGTCAGATGATTTCGACAGTGTGATGAATACCAATCTTCGCAGCGCATGGTTGTGTTCAAAAGCCGCTGTCCGCGCCATGATGCGGAAGCGCTATGGGCGGATTATCAATATCACCAGCGTCAGCGGCATTATGGGGCAAGCCGGACAAACCAATTACAGTGCGAGCAAAGCGGGTTTAATCGGCTTGACGAAATCCTTAGCACGGGAAGTCGCCAGCCGCAGTATCACTGTCAACGCGGTAGCGCCCGGTTTTGTCCTCACAGATTTGACCAAAGACCTGCCGCAAGAATTGACCAGCCAGTTGAATAATTTTATCCCGTTGGGGCGATGGGGCGAAGTTGAGGATGTGGCGCGTGCTGTCGCATTTTTGGCTTCGGATGAGGCGGCTTACATCACCGGACACGTCCTCAATGTCGATGGTGGCATGGCGATGTAATGCAGCAATACCGCGTTTTTCGTTTACCTGAAAGTAATTAATGACTGAGGACATTTCAAATGGCTTACGAAAATATTCTTTATGATCTCAGCGACAATATCGCCACAATTACGCTTAATCGCCCTTCTACTTATAATTCGCTCAGCACCGCTACGCTTGAGGAGCTAAAAGATGCGCTTAAGCAAATTGACCGCGAAAAATCGGCACGGGCCGTTATCTTAACGGGCGAGGGGAAGGGTTTTAGCAGCGGCGCGGATTTGACCGAGATTGGGCAAAAATTGGACGCGCCGATTACGGAATTCCTGCGTACTGGGCTGAATGTAGTGACAGCACAGATGCGAGCGCTGGAAAAACCGATTATCGTAGCGGTCAACGGTGCGGCGGCGGGAGCGGGAGCAAGCCTCGCCTTGGCGGCTGATTATCGCCTCGCGTCGGAAAATGCCAGTTTTGTATTTGCGGCCTTCGTCAATATTGGCCTTGTGCCGGATGCTGGAGGGACGTATCTGCTACAACAGTTAGTCGGTACGGCGAAAGCCTTTGAATTGGCGCTGTTCGCCGATTCAAAAAATCGCGTGACTGCGGAATATGCACTTCAGCTTGGGATTGTGAATCGGGTTGTGCCGCATAGTGATCTCATGAGCGAAGCTCGTGCATTAGCCTTAAAACTGGCGCAGATGCCGACGAAAGCCATCGGTATGACCAAGCGTGCCATTTATCGGGCGGCGGAGCGCTCATTGACCGACTCGTTAGATTACGAAGCGATGCTGCAAGGCGCGGCCTTCCGCACACACGATTTTCAAGAAGGGGTGATGGCATTTCTGGAAAAGCGCACACCTGCATTTAAGGGTGAATAGAAAGGTAAACTGATGCCCACGATTTTTTCTCGTATTATCGCCAAAGAAATCCCTGCTTCGATTGTCTATCAAGATGAGCAGGTCACAGCTTTTAAGGATATTAATCCGCAAGCGCCCGTTCATATTTTGGTAGTGCCAAATAAAGAGATTCCGACGGTGGACGATGTAACCCCAGAAGATGAAGCGGTTTTAGGCCACATGTTTGTGGTGGCGCGGCAAATCGCAAGAGAGCAGGGGATAGCGGAAAATGGCTACCGCTTGATTGTGAATTGCCGCGAGGATGGTGGGCAGGAAGTGTATCACCTTCATATGCACCTACTCGGTGGGCGGCGGTTGGGGCCGATGCTGGCGAAGTTATAAAAGAATAGGTGCCGGGAACGACCTATGTGTCGTTCCCTACACCAATCCGTATTTAATTTTTAAACCGTGCCGCTAACATCACCGCGTAAATCTTGTTTGTTCTTAACTTCCATCAGAGGTTGCTTCGGCGGTTGCTTCAGCCGTTGTCTCCGGTTCTACTTCGGTGGCTTCTGCTGTCGATTCAGAAGTTGCGGCGGGTGTACTTTCCGCTTCTGGCATATTTACAGCTTCAAGCGGTACAGGCACATTACCACTGCTTGCAATAGACTCTTCAACAGCGGCGCGAATGTCATCCCCTGTGGCCGATACTGAATTTCCGTTCACAAACACCGCTGGTGTACCCGTTACACCACTTTGTGTAAACTGTTCCTGCGCGGCTTGTAAAGTTGTGTTAATTCTAGTGCTACCAATGCAAGAGTCATATTGTCCTCGATCCAAACCCAGATTCTCAACACCGCTGGTCAAACGATTTTGGGTGAAAGCCTGATTACCATAGCGGGTTTGCCAATCAAACAATGTATCTTGATACTCAAAGAACTTCCCTTGTTCGGACGCACACAGGGCCGCTTTAGCTGAACCTTCTGCGTTGGCAATGCTGCCGGTGGTGGCGATCGGGATGAAGGTAAAGGAAATTTTGCCCTCGCGCACGAGATCAATCATGTCATCAAAATATGAGGAATGAAATTCGGCACAACCGGAACATGAAAAACTGGAAAATTCCTGCACTTGTACAGGAGCATCCGGTTTACCCAAACGCGGGAAGCCATTCTCGTTCACATCCTGCGGAATCCCGGTGTAGCGTGTTTCTACACCTTCCGGTATAGGGGCGCTGGCGGGCTGATTGGCGACGATGAACACTACGACGGCAACAATAGCGAAGATAATACCGCCGATCAGGAGCGAAATTTGCTGCTGACGGCGTTTTTGCTGCTGTTTTTCCATACGACGTTCACGGGTACGAGAACGACTTACTCCCACAGTTTTGCTTGTCCCCGTTGATTTAGCCGTCGCTGGGGCTTTTTCAGATTTATTCTTGGTCATCGAATTTTAGACTCCTCACAAGATCAGCTGCTTATCATCAAATTCCTTGCGCGGATACCGCTGCCTTTAGGCACGGGGAGGAATCGCAAGTTTTCCTTTCAAGGGTAGCGGACAATAATCCCCGAAGGGATACCGTTTTTTAAGTTACCTATGGGAAACGGTCAAACCTACCCCGTTTGCGCGGGTAACGTCCTCCTCGACAAAGTTAGCGGCCCGTACTTTCCCGAACTTGCACTGGCTTCGTACCCCGTAGGCCTGTTTAACAAGTAGGTTCTAGCGCTTCAGGCTGGAGCGTCACCCGAAGGTAG
>DAOTTO010000007.1:0-3826 GCA_034437895.1 Anaerolineae bacterium
TCATTCTATCCCCACCCCTAAATCCCCTCCCCACTTCGTAGAGAGGGGACTTAAAGAACCATTGTGAACCATTTTCCTCCCCTTCGCCATGCAATGGAGAAGGGGTTGGGGGATGAGGACATCATAAAAGTTAATCAAGGTAAGCTATCCAAAACTGAGGTTAATATAATCATTACACCCACACCCCTACCTTCTCGTGCGGAATTTTTGGATATGGGCTTGTTTCATCGTCTGATATTCTGGGTCGCTTCTGGCCTGTTGATATTTTTCGTAGAAGATTCGAGCGGATTCAGCTTTGATGGGGTCAGGCTCTTGGGGGAGGACTTGCCCCTCATTGTCGTACTTTTTGCCGCTGCGATGATTGGCATAGCGGCGGGAGCGAGTCCAACCCATTTGTAGAAATTTACGCGCCATATCCATCCCAATAAAGTCATTTTTGGCTTTGTACTGCAAAAACAGCGCGTAAATCTTTTCCGAAGACTCACGCGCCATATCCGGCGTTTTAAAGCGCCAGTACGGCAGAATCTCCGATTTATACGGCTCCACCATCAACACGCCCTGCTCCCCTCTGCCCACTTGATAGAGTTCGGGATGATGGCGAAAGTCGATGGTGGCGTAATCACGCGAGTAATCGAACTCCATGATACTATCCGTAAACGCTTTACTTAAAAGCGCTCTTTGACCTGTTTTTCCACCGAGCGGCGCAGGTCTTTGACTTCACGTTGAAGATCGCGCAGCGCGATATTAAACGCGGCACCCGCGCTGTCAACCGCATCACCCGCCGCATGAGAGAACTTCTTATATTCCTTCGGCTTGGGTTTGGGCGTAATCATCATCATTAATACTACCCCTAAGCCTAAGCCAGCCAGCACCAAAAACATGGCGGGTGCCATCTCTGGTGTCGGCATCGGTGATTTTTCGGTAGGCATCACGCCCGGTACATAATCTTCCATTGTATTGACCCCTTTTTTGAAATGAGTTCAAAGTTCAACAAACGAACTTCAGAAGTGAGTCAGTTCAGGGATGTGAGGTTTTCGCAGGGAGGAGATGAGGATTAAGTAGATGCGTAAAAACGATTTGGCGTGTTGAACTGCTTAACTACAAAAGTCTTGATCTGATTAAAGCATCGTTAGATGAAGGGTAGATGCGTGTTACATTGGAGAATTTTAAGATCGGGACTTCACTTAACGCGGACAAGGCGTTAGCTCGGCAACCACATCCTGCCGGATATAGCCTTCAATGGCTTCCCCATTTAACACTAACTGGACGCGATACCAGCGCAATCCGCCCACGACGACCACTTCAACCGCATCCATCGGCGTATTGGCGGAGAGGATTTCGACAATCACCGCGCCTCTGGAAGGTTCAGACCGTAGGTTGACCGGGTTCAGCACTGAGACACGCAAGCGGCATAAGGAGGCTGGAGTTGGGCTTGGGGTGATTGTTGGACGGATCATAGGACGAGGCGTTGCTGTTGCCGCTAACGAGAAACCCAAATCACCGCGTAAGATGCCGTTCCCCCTTGAATCGGATGCCCAACTCCAGCCGAGGAAGGAGACAAAAATAGTGATGACCAGCGCGACAATTAAACAGCCGTTGTTTCGCACGAATTTTTCCCCTGAGCGCAGCTATGATTTCTCTAAAGCGGGATTATAGCCCAAACAGAACTTACACGCCTGAAAATTTCTATTCCGCTTCTGGCTCAGGCGCGGCGAGATGCGCGATGACCTCGGCTAATTTGGCGGTATCCACGTTGTTGAACACGATCTTTTCAGGGTAAAGAATGATATTCGGCCCCGCGCCGCACATACTCAAGCAGTTGGCGATTTCTAATTTTATCGGCGGCGGATAAGTATCCTCATTGAGGGAATCGAGCGCGGGTTGTAACTGCTTGAGGAGTGCATCCGCCCGACGGCTGACGTTGCAAAATTGCCCCCGGCAGACGACGAGTCGCTGGCGGCGCGGCGGTGTATCGCTCATGACTGTTCCCTGTAAAATACTGCCGTAAACAACAAATCGCCCGGCTGATCTTTCACATCACAGCGCAGCGCTTCCACCAGCATATAGCCTTTTTCGGCATAGCTGTTTAGTTCGTCTTCCAACATCTTATCCGCCATTTCCATCCGTTTGAGCGCCGTCCGCAGCGCGTCGGCATCAGTAGGATTGCGCCGCAGTCGGGCGACATTGGCGGCTGCATCGGCGTAATTGGCGAGATAAAGTGTCCGTACCAGATAGGGTTTTTGTTCGTCCATAGGTTTGGCTGGGTGCGATTTCCGCAAAAAATCAGATTGTCGAGGTTGGGGGGTCTTGTGTAGAGGGCGACTCGTGGTGAGTCACCCTCTCGTTTAAGAGATTATAGCTTGTTTATGGCGCGACGAAAGCGCCCGAAACCGCGAAGCCGTTACCTACGTTGCCACCTGTGGTCAATATGCCGCCGGGACCTGATCCTTGAAATGCCACATAATATTGTGTGCCAGAAGGAATTGCCGCTGCCAACGTCACCTGACCGACACAAGTTTGATCGATATGGCAAGTCAGACTCAGTGCTGAGGAGGAGTTATAGTAATAGGTCTGTGCGCCGCCTGCCGTACCAATCCAGATGTTGTACCGCGTCGCATGAGGATCGCCAGTGAAGTTGAAGCTGACCGTCGTGCTAAACGTGTTGGCAATAATGGCACTCGCTAAGCCCGGAACTGGCAGGTTAAAGCCGAAGTCACCTGCCTCACCTGTGTTCGCACCATCAACCGGCCCCGCGAACCCATTGCTGAAGGTGCCGCCCACACTTGCACCGCCTGCACCTTCCGAATTGACGTAGAAGGAATACTGACCATTCGGCAGTACCATCGCATCGGTGGTCAGGTTACAAATATTTGCCGCACAGATCAAAGCAGGATCACCGACGGTATTATGATACGCGCCGTACACCCACGCATTGGTCGTCCAACTGTAAATCGAGACGTAATGGCGCGACGCATCGCTGCTGCCCGTCCAAGTAAGGGTCGGCTGACCGTTATTGATATTGACGCTCAAATTGGTCGGCAGCACCGGATTGGCGATAAGGTCAACGGCAAAATTTTCCCCCGCCCATCCACTATACAAGCCGCCCACACTGTAGCCGCCATAGCCATAGCCTTGCACCCCGACCACATAACTGGTGTTATCGGCTAAGTTCACCGGAAGGGTGAAAACACACAAGGCGGGGCAAATCGTGCTACGATATTGCCAACCGCTGTAAACCGGATTATTGGGGAAAGTCGTCGCAGGCCACACCACAATATTATAGGCTGTGGTGTAAATTGAAGGGGCAAATGTTACGGTTGGACGAAGGGTGTTCAGTCCGGTCAAGGTCGGTGTTCCAACAGGAGTGGGGGGCGGTGCGTTTATGGTGAAGGCATTTGGCCCCACCCATGCACCGTTGCCGGGGCGTACCCACATCAGATAATTTCCGTTGTACAAATTACTAAGTTGTGCGGGAAGGGTAATACCACAGCTAAAATTGGCACCACATATCCCAGCCCGCGCAACGTTCCAGTTAAAGTAATGGGGGGAACCGAGCGTAGCAGTGTTGACGATATAAATGTCATAGGTCGCTGCGCCGGTATCCGTCCACGAATTAAAGGCATAGCCATCAGGTCTTACTTGGATACCAACGAGGTCAATAAACTCAAGCACCGAACCCGCCGCGCCAGCGCGTGCCTTTAGGGTTAAGTTTCCTCGCGCACCGCCGAAACCCGTGACCATGATGGTATAGGGTGTTCCTGCGACGGCATTAAATTGGACTAGGGAACGTCGTCCTACTACAGTAACATCATCGTTGCAAGCAATC
>DAOTTO010000008.1:0-6771 GCA_034437895.1 Anaerolineae bacterium
GCACGAGCAGGTGTGCCAGAATATGGCGTTATCGACCCGGAACTGCGCCAATTACGGCTTTATCAGCATCCAGCCACAGATCATTATCCCGCGCCAAGCGTTTTTAAGGAAGCTGAGCAGTGCAGCTTTCGCTGTTTGCCGGGGATTACCTTCCCTTTGAGCGCATTATTTGAAGGCTCGCCTGATACAACGCTTTAAGCGAGGACTTTCCCTATAGATAAAGCGAAAGTCCTTACTATCAATATCGACCTTACGCGAGTTTCGTCAGCAGCGTGAGGCCGCCCACTAAAGCGATCATCGCGCCCCAACAGGCCGCCGCAACGATCACGCACAGCATAACCCGCAGCGCGACACTGGCATTGCCGCGTGCGATAGAACGGCACATCGCCGCCCCACCGAAGCCAATCGCGCCGGGAATTGCGCCGCCGAGCGATGCAACCGGGATCAGGCCACAGGTCAGCATAAACAACCACGCCCACGCCGGGGTTGATCTAGGGCGACGGGTTTTTTTGTTGGAACGCGCCTTGGATGTTGTTTGCGACTGAGGCCGCTCCACGTCACTTTCCGCCGGCTCATAGAGTTTATCTGCCATCCAGTAAGGGATCGTCTCTTCTGTTTTCGGCGCGTGACGGGTAAAGCTGGCGGGAAGTTCGAACCGCACATCTTCCTCGTCCTCATCCGACTCGTAACGTGGTGATTTGGCAGCCGCCGCGCTCAACTGCTTGCGAGCTTTTTCGGCCTGAGTGGGGGACATCAGCCGTTGTTTGGAAACAGCCGTTTCTTCTTCCGCCATCATCGTCTTTAAAAGCGACGTGCCTGCTTTTGGTGCTGGACGACGTGTCGAGACTTGATCGGTGATGTGGGCGGAGGCTTGCGCCAGCACTCTTGATTTTGCCTCAGCGAATCCGCCCTGTGCGGCGGCAGGCTGTTTGCTGCCTGTGGCTACGGCTTCGCGCTTCTGACGGCGGGCTTCTAAGGAGCGCCCATCAATCAGCAGATCATACGTGAAGGTGAAGCCTTCGCCCTCACCGACAAGGCGAATCTGTGCGATGCAAAAATGACCACCCATAGTAAAGGTGTAATCATTTGAATTGATTTTGGAGCGCCGTCCGGCGACAGGCATACCGTCTAAACGAATATCACGGTATTTCATATCCGGCGAATGTTCGATGCTGACACTGTGGATTTCGCCGTCGAGTTTGAAGTTCCATGTTTTATTAGTCATCGCTGATTCTCCCTCAAAAATACTATGGTTTGTTTAAGTTAACTTAGTTTAGATACACAAACATAATTTTGTTATCGATATGCTAGTATCATAATCCAATAATTGAGGGAGGCTCGAAATTTTAGGAGATTTTTCAGAAGGTTTAAGGGGAATTTAATCCCTTTAACGCTATTCCAACGATCTAATCAATGCCTCCACTTCTTGAATCGCCAACCCCGTTTGTGCCTGCAATACGCCATAGACATAACGAATATGCGCCGCTTGTTGCTTGATGAGCGCGGCACCTTCCGCGCGCATACCGAGTGCTTCTGCATCGCCGCTTAAAGAGAGCGTAATCTCAAACAAGCGCTTGACCGCCGTAATCACCTCAAAATAAGCGATATTCGTCACAGGCTGACCCAACAGCCGCGTATATTCCTGCAAAATCGGTTCGCGCCATTGTGCGCCGCAAGTCACCAGCGTCCACGCCAGATCAAAACGCGGATCGCCTACCGCCAGATTACCCCAGTCGATAACATAAGGCGTTCCGTCCGCCGTGACCAAGATATTGTAGGGGTGGAAATCCCCGTGTATCACGGCTAAACGCTCACAGGGATTTTCTTTGATCTGCGATTCCAACCAATCAAGGACGGGGGCAAAGTCGTAGCGCTTAAAAGTATCAAGGATCACAAGCCGCCCTTCATCGAGCTTCAAACGTAAAAATAAATAGGGGTCGGTTAAATCGAGTGTCGCGGCCTCTGGCGGTAGAAATGGCACCTCATCCAGCGTGTGCAAATCGACAAAAAGCTGGCAAAACGGCGTGATAGGCGCATCTTCAGCATTTCCCTCAAATGCCCTGCCCATCGGTATCCCTTCGATTCGCGCCATGATGATGAACGGCTTACCGATCCAGGCCGGATCGGTTTCCTGATAAAACACCTCCGGCACGGGATACCCCATCGCATGCAGCTTTTTAAGCGAGTCAAATTCATGTGCGGCTTTGCGTCCAGCATTTTCGGAATCGCCGGGATAAGCCCGCAAAATCAGCTTTTGCGCGTCTAAGTCAAACGCGTAAACTTCCGTCTCCCATCCATCACTGATCGCCGCGAAATGTGTAATCAGCGCGTTTTTATGAGCGGGAAGTTTTTCTTGAAAATAGGTCAGAAGCTGGTCTTGCAGCAAATAAGCGTCGTTCATGATCCGATCACACCGAGTTCTTTGCCAACGGACTCGAAGGCGGTGAGTGCCTGCTCAATGTCGCTCTGGCTATGAGCGGCGGTATTCATCACGCGGATACGCGCTTTACCTTTCGCCACCGTCGGGAAGCCAATCGCCATCGCAAACACGCCATTTTCAAACAGCTTTTTGCTGAACTGCTGTGCTAGCGAGGCTTCTCCAAGCATGACGGGGACAATCGGCGTGGCACTATGTCCAATATCAAAGCCGAGCGCCGTCATCTCACGCTTAAATAGGGCGGCATTGCTCCACAACCGTTCCACCAACTCGTCGGATTCTTCCAAGATTTCGACGGCTTCCAAACAAGCCGCCGCGTCGGGGACGGTCATCGCGCTGGAAAAGAGGAAAGGCCGACCACGCTGGCGAATCCAATCGATAATCACCTGCTTGCCTGCCACGATTCCGCCCACGACTCCAAATGCCTTGCTCATCGTCCCAACTTCAATATCGACCTTACCATGCAAATCAAAATGATCGACGATCCCGCGTCCGCCGCGTCCCAGAACGCCTTCGCCGTGTGCATCATCCACCATCAGCAAAATATCGTGCGCTTTAGCGATCTCATACAGTTCGGGCAGCGGCGCGATGTCGCCATCCATACTAAATACGCCGTCACTGACGATCAATCGCCGTCCATATTCGGTTGTTTCGGCGATTTTGCGCCGTAAATCATCGGTATTGTTATGTTCATAACCGACGATAGTAGCGCGGCTGAGGCGGCAGCCGTCGATGATGCTGGCATGATTCAGCGCGTCCGAAAAAATCACATCGCCCTTACCGACCAGCGCGGGGATCGTCGCCAAATTCGCCGTGAAACCGCTTTGCAGCGTAATCACAGCTTCGGCATGTTTAAATTCCGCCAGCCGCTGCTCCAACTGCTTATGCAGGCTCATCGTCCCGGCAATCGTCCGCACCGCGCCGGGGCCAATGCCGTATTGGTCTATCGCTTTTTTGGCGGCTTCTTTTAATCGAGGATGATTCGCTAATCCCAGATAATTATTGGCGCAAAAATTGAGTACCTCGTGTCCGTCCACGATAATCCGCCCATCCATCGCGCTTTCGATAGTACGGATAGTGTTGAACAAGCCCTGCGCTTTCAGTTCGTCGATTTGCTCCGCCAGATACATCGTTTTGCCGTCAGTTTCGTAAGTCACGATTTTTTCCTTTTCGATAAAAACATAATTGCGTTGATTTTACGCCTTTTTTGCCTAACTTGTCGATTTTGTCTATCCTCATGCGTAACTTGTATAGATGCTTATTTTGCTTATCAAGGAGACCATGCTCATGCGTTATCTACTGCTCGTCTATAGTGATCCCGCTGTCGAAGAACGTCCGATGGAAGAATGGATGGCGTTTCACAATAAATACGGCACAATTGGCAAATTCCAGACTGCGGATCGGCTGCACGATGTGACCAGCGCCACCACCGTTACCGTCAAGGATGGCAAGACGATGACCACCGACGGCCCTTTTGCAGAGACCAAAGAGCATCTCGGCGGGATTTACATCATCGCCTGCGATCATCTTGACGAAGCGATTCAGATCGCCTCGGAATGCCCCGCCGCCAAGACCGGCAAGATGGAAGTCCGTCCAATTTTTGATATGCCAGAAGCATAAATCCTAAACTACAAAGGCGCGAAGATCACGAAGAAAACGTAATCTTCTTTGTGTCCTTTGTGCCTTCGTGGTTCACTATCCAAAATGAGAGGAGATAAAAAGCGGAAGATGAGACGCAAAGGCGCGAAGAACGCCAAGGTTCGCAAAGAAATTGAGGCGGAAAAAGAAAACGTAATCTTCTTTGTGTCCTTTGCGCCTTCGTGGTTCACTATCCAAAATGAGAGGAGATAAAAATGGCAAAAGATTCACAGCGACTCGAACAAGAATTTATCGTCAGCGCCCGCGATAAAACTGGGCATGATCTGCCGGAATGGATAGCAATTCTGCAAGCCAAGGGGGAAAGCAAAACCAACACGCTCATCAATTGGCTGAAAACCGATCACAAGTTGAACCACATGCAGGCCACCTTCTTAACCGGAATTTACCTGAATGACGGTCAGCCTGTTTATGATTACGCGGCAATGTTCGCCAAACTTTTCGAGGGCCAAGACGCGCTGATGCCTGCTTATCGCGCCCTCGAAATGCGCGTGTGTGAACAGATTGAGGATGTCGAATTTGTGCCGACACGGGCGTATGTCTCGATTGAAGGTAAGCGCTGTTTTGCCTGTGCCACATTCACGCGCACGAACATTCGCGTCGGGCTGGATTTGGGTGATCTACAGCTTGACGAGACTATCCAGAAAGCCAAGAGCCTCGGCGCGATGCCGAACTTGACTCACATGGTCGAGATCAGCACGGCGGCGGACGTGGATGATAGGCTGCTCGATTTGGTGGGGCAGGCCTATAAACGGGCGCATAAGCTGTGAGGTAATTTTTCGCTGCTTTCTCCCAGACACAAATCAGGGTATCCTCCGGATAAGAACAAATGTCTGGGTGGAGCGCATGAGTCCGACACATCACATCATTGAACAGACTTTTCACGCTGCGTCGTCACGTATTCTGGCGACCCTTATCAGCCGTTTTGGAGATTTTGATCTCGCGGAAGATGTGCTGCAAGAGGCGTTCATCATCGCGCTGGAAACGTGGTCACGCGATGGTATTCCACCTAATCCCGGCGGTTGGATGATGGTGACGGCGCAGCGCAAGGCGATTGATCGGCTGCGGCGTGGTAAAACGCTGGAGAATAAGCTAGTGCTGCTGGCAGATGATCTAAGTGAAGATGAAGAAGAGGTTGAGTTGAACACGATTCCAGATGAACGCCTTAAACTGATGTTCACCTGCTGCCATCCCGCGCTGGCGAAGGATGCCCAAATCGCACTGACTCTCCGCACACTCGGCGGCCTCACAACCGACGAAATCGCACGCGCTTTTCTTGTTCCTGTCGCAACGATGGCGCAGCGCTTGGTGCGCGTCAAACGTAAGATCAAGGAAGCGGGTATTCCTTATCGCATTCCGCCCGCCGATCTCATTGCAGAACGGCTGGATTCGGTGCTTTCGGTCATCTATTTGATTTTTAACGAAGGCTATGCAGCGACAATGGGCGACTCGCTCATCCGGCATGATCTGTGCGCGGAGGCTGTGCATCTTGCCCGTGTTCTCACGGAATTGATCGTGGTCGATCCGCAGTTGAACGAATCCGCTGAAGCGCTCGGTTTATTGGCGCTGCTGCTGCTGCATGATTCGCGCCGCGCTGCCCGTATTGACAACGAAGGGAATCTCGTCGTGCTGGAAGATCAAGATCGGACGCGCTGGGATCAGGCGATGATTGCCGAAGGAATGGCCGCACTCGAAAAAGCGGCTGCGCTGCGACAACCGGGGATGTATCAACTACAAGCGGCGATCAGTGTCGTCCATGCTCAGTCTAATTCTTTTGAAGACACAGATTGGGCGGAAATTGCTGCGCTCTATCGTGAGCTGTATAAACTAAATCTGTCGCCGATTGTCAATCTCAATTGGGCGGTAGCAGTGGCGATGTCTGAAGGCTATACGTATGGGCTGGAATTGATCGAAAAGATTACGCGCTATCATGACCTGAGCGAATATGTACCCTATCATGCTGCCCGCGCTGATCTACTACGCCGGATTGGACAAACAGAGGCTGCCCGTGCTGCTTATCAACAGGCGCTTGACTTGTGCCAGAATGAAGTCGAACAGCGCTATTATCGCCGTCGGCTTGCGGAGTTAGGGGATTGAGCAACCCTTCTCTATCGAAGAGCCGTAGTTGAGGGTTATTCGTCTGCTGGTTGTTGTTCGAGGATATTTAGGAAAGCAGCGACATTGATGATTTGTGTTTCGCCATATCGTTGTAGAACGAGCAAATCCTTATCTTCGCTAATCAGATAAGTCGCTTCAGCTCCAATCGGAGAACAATCGCCCACAAGCCGACTTATGATTGAGGAACGCCCGAAGAAAAATTTGCGTATCAAAAACGACTTTAATAGAGTCGGTCACGCCGCACCGCGTCCAGTTCTTCGTCGATCAATTGATCGATTTCGGTTTCGGTCATATCGGTTGCTGCTTCCCGAACAGGCGCGAACAAGTCATAAAGTGCCTTTGCCCAAGGCGACCCTGTCCCATTTTCTTGCTGTAAGTATTCGATGAACTGCCCGACTTTAGCGAGGTGCTGCTGCGAAAGTGCGTCCACCGCTTTATGAATACAGGACTTTCGCTTACCTCACCCCCCGGCCCCCTCTCCAAGTATTGGCTATGCATTACCCACAAATCAGAGAACGGGGAAAAGTGGGTTAAAATAGAGGGATAAAGAAAAAGGAGCG
>DAOTTO010000009.1:0-4934 GCA_034437895.1 Anaerolineae bacterium
TCCAAATGCTTTTTGATGAATAAGCCACCCTTACGCGCTAAGTCGCGCACTTCGGGGTCTTCATCCTCTTTAAAGACTTCCGCCAGATACTGGAGTGCTTCACGTTGTTTCGTCTTGGCAAGCTGCACCACGGCACGTTTGCGTGTCTCGACATCATCGCTGACCAGATTTTCAAGGAGTTGATCGTCAATCATCGGCGTTTCTTCTCGCTGCATGTAATCTACCGACACACTTTTATTGTAGTCGGAAAACAAATTTTTGCTGCGTTAAATCTTAAACAGGTGCTTTAAGCGTTAAAACAGCGATTTCTGGTGGACAGTTAAAACGCAGCGGGATAGAAACCATGCCTAAGCCGCGATTCACATAGACATACAGATCATCTAATTTGACCAACCCCGTTACATAGCGGCGACCATAACGCGGCAGCGTCACCCGCACCGCACCCAAACCGGGGATACGAATCTGTCCGCCGTGCGTGTGCCCGGAAAGCTGCAAATCAAAGCGATGGACAGCCGCCGTCAGATCAGCGAAATCTGGTTCATGCGCCAGCAAAATCGCTGCACCTTCCAACGGCATCTGATCCAACACCAGATCAAGCCGCGCTTTTCGGGCGATCATGCTGTCCACGCCTGCGATGTAGAGCATATTTTCCCCACGTTTGAGGGTATGTACCGAATTGCTTAAGTCAACAACATGGGTATCGTGCAAAATTTGGCGAATCTTGACGATTTCGGCACGTTTTTTATGATCGTGATTGCCTGGAATCGCCAGTACGCCGTCGGGCGCGTGAAGCTGGCATAACGCTTCGCTCAGGTCATCGGCGACATAAGTCGCATGGCCTGTGATAAAGTCGCCTGTGATGACGATCAAATCCGGCTGTTGAGCATTCACGCGCTGGACGACTTCCATCAAACGACGGCGCGGCATCCACTGATCGAGATGAATATCGCTGATTTGTAAGATGCGATAATTATGAAAGGCGGGGCTGAGATGAGGTAGCGTAATATTGGTCTGTGTTACTTCGATGTGGTTAGGTTCAATCCACCGCGCATAGGCATAAGCTACTACGCCGCTTCCTGTGAGCAGCCCACCAATCATCACCTGTAATTTTCGCAAAATCTGCCTCCTCAACTCAAGCCCATTTAACTAATGCGGTGTTCTTGGCGGCGTGGCGGCTCATTAAATCAATGCCATAAAATGATCTAATTGGCATCAAATCGGTAAAAAACCATATCGTTTGTGATGTTTTCATATCCAAGTGTGCGCGTTTCCATAAGCACTGTCTGTATGACTTGCAGCATTTCAGAATCGCTTGGCATGACCACCCAAACCGACGGCACGTTGTTTACTGCACCTATCATGACGTTCAGTTCGTCACTTGTGAAGGGCTTCCAGCTTAAATCTAGTGAAATCCCCTGCCGGATGTGCGTCCGCGCTTGGCGATCATAATAGGCGAGGGGATGGCGCGGGTCGATGTTGGTTAGGGCGGGACTTGTGGAATCGCGCTGTGTATTCATGGCAGCGATGGCTTGCTGCCAAGTGGATTGTTCCAGCGTGGGAGTCGCCGCGATTCCTGTAAATAGGATCAACCCAACCGCTAACGCGATGCGCTGTAATGGCGTGATTTTTACCCGCGTCAATCGCGCTGCGGCGGCGGTCAGCATCAACAAGAGCAGCGTACCGAGTAAAAATAAGGGCGCGATGATCGTGGCTTGCCGTGCGCGAGTGACCATAAATAAGGTGATGACAAAAACGCCTAACACCATTTGCCAATCAACCCGCCGCATAAGCCTCAGCAGCAGCGCCCATCCCAACAACAAGCAAAATATCGAAAACAATCGCGCCGTGAAGACCGATTCGCTGGTGACTATTCCCCATACATCCAACGCCGTATAATAAGGTAGCGTGAGGATGTCTTCGCGGGCATGAGAAAGCATCGCGGACACATTCGCCCGCAGCGCACGGAGGGCATCACGCGGCGCGACATTCATCGAGGCCACATCGCGCACGACGTAAACGCTAAAGCCTTCCTGTCGCGTTACATCTGCCGAAGCGCTGCCCCATATCAAGATCACAAAAATACCGATTAAGAGCAGCGCCCCGCGCCAACCGTCACGGAATTTCACCGATTACGCCTGTGGGCGGCTGTAAAGCCACCAGAAGTCTTTCTGCGGATAGATTTCTTGCAATTCCGCTGCCCAGATGAAATCACTTGGGCTGATAGTACGGCGCAGGCGGCTGTCTGCCCCGCGCATTTTCTTTTGCAGATCATCGCTCACTTCCGTCCCCATATCGTGCAAGGCGATGAGGAGTTCTTGCACAATCGTGCGTCGGGAGGCTTCTGGGCCGTAATTGGCGGCGCAAGCACGCGGATTCCCCGAACATTCTTCAAAAAATTGGTTCATCGCGTCCAAGCGTGATCCGGCCTCGCGCACCATTTTGCCTTCATAGTGGGCGTGCCATTCTTTAAGCACCTGTTGATTCTGGCTGATGACGGCATCTAAGCGGGTTTGCTGCGAGGTCGTCATTTTATCGCGCAGCAGGGTCAGACGACGTAAACGCATCACCAATCCACCTACCGTCAAACTGGGCATCTTGCCGCCGGAAAACATGCCGCCGCCGCCAACATTGCCGTAAAGCGTATCCTGATGCACGTAGGGGACGAGCGCTTTCGCCATCGCGTCCGCTTCTTTCAAATCTTGGTCAATTGAATACGTTTGCTCTGCCATGAATTCAATCCCTTCTTCTCATCGAACCTAATAGCCAGCATTGTAGCAAATCTGTATGAGAAGCGCGTAAATTATAGGGGAATTGTTTTCAATAGGAAGTTTAACCACAGAGATCACAAAGGAGAATTTGATCAACCCTCTGTGATCTTTGTGTCCTCAGTGAACCCGCGAAAGTAATGCAAAAATTGGAACCACCAAGACACGGAGGACACCAAGAGAATTTCTTAAAAATCTTTTTGGCGCTCTTGGTGACTTGGTGGTTAAAAAATTGAATGTCTTTCATGCACGGTTTTTACCAAAAAGCGCCGTAAAGCCCCTACCTTTAGGTATGGGGATATAAGGTGCTCTTGCATTATATAGTGCTATGCTATACAATACATACATGGATAGCAACTACTCACTACTCCGTGTCTGGAAAAGTACAGCCCACAAACTTAAAGTTCTTGCGGCGCTGCTTGATGAAAGGCTGACTATGAAATGGCTCTTGCTTCCAATCATCGCTCTTGTTGTGTTAAGCATTTCAATGGTATCCACCAGCGCCCAAAGTGAGACAACGACCTGCGCGCCTGATGATTACGTCGCCATTGCCGATTTACTAGAAACCGCTGCCGCCGATCTACGTGAAAGTGACGATCCCGGCGTACTGCTCACCGAGAGGCTTTATCAAATCGCACTCGCTCAGGCCGAATGCAGCGCCCTAACATTCGACAGCGCAACTTACGGACAAGAGGCGGTCATTGGCCCCGTCACCATCCCGGCGGGTGTTTACCGCCTGATTGCTACAGCGCCGGAAATCTTCGGCGTGGGATTTACGGTTCTGAGTGGCGAGTGTGACGATCCATTTTTGGGCTATACGGGTGGTGAAGCGGCTGAGGGCGCACAATCTGTATTTGAATCTGAGGGTTGCGACGTTCTGATAGAGACCGAACACGCTGACACTTGGTCAATCGTCTTTGAGAAAATCCAATAACCTTGCGACCAACTAAACCTCTACGCGCTTTAATTTGGCTTGCCGTGAGTACTATTACGCAGGCCGGAGACGACAAGGAATCGCTGCCCACTCAAGAGCGTGAAGCACGTGCAATCTGCGAGGCACGAGACTGGGACATTGTTGAAATACTGCGCGTTCCCGGCCACAGTCGGCGCTACTACACACTGGCAGAAGCAGCCGCACATGCGCGTACCGTCGGCATGGATGCCTTTGATCGCCTGATCGCTCACATTGAACGCAAAGACTTTGATGTATTTGTCGTGCGTGATGCCTCTCGCTTCGGGCGTAGCCAATCCATCACAGGTGAAGTAGCTGAGAAAATCGTTCTCGAAGTCGGCGCGTCAATTTACGCCTGGGCGGGTGGCTTAGGCAAACTCATTGACGAACAGGAATTGCGCGGCTTCATTGCGCTGGCTGGCTATGCGGCAGCCGTCGAGATCGACAATCTTGTGAAGCGGCGCGAAATGGGCTATCAGGCGCGAGCGCGGCGCGGCTTACCAAAAAACGCCGTAAAGCCCCTACCTTTAGGTATGGGGATATAAGGCGTTCTTGCATTATATAGCGCTATGCTATACAATACATACATGGATAACAACTACTCACTACTCCGTATCTGGAAAAGTACAGCCCACAAACTTATAGGACTTTCGCTCACGCATTTACCCCACCCCTAAATCCCCTCCCCATTGCATGGAGAGGGGGCCGGGGGGTGAGGTAAGCGAAAGTCCTGGTAATATTATCTATTGTTTTCAAGGGCATAGTTTTCACTACACCCCTGTCATATCAATTCAATCGAAGTTATTTTTACCATTTATTCACTTGACAGACAGAAGACTAAAAGTTAATCACTCCATCTGTCAAAGTAGTGGTAAGTGCAATAGAAGCATTTGAAAATCCATTCACAAAGCCATATGCCAAAGCCCTTACTGGTAAGCCTAATGTGTCGGCCTTAGATGCAAATCGATTGAGTAAAGAGCCTTCAATACTTGTCTCGGCAGCTACCCCATAAGCAAGAATTGCCCCCAATCCCGCAACGGCTAGATCTGTTAATACCTCTGCTCCTGATCCGGCTGTACCTCTGATTTGTGTATCAATAACTCACCTTACGCAGCAGAATGAGATAAACTAATGGCATGAAAAATAAAGAGTTGCTCGACCTGTATAGTGATTATCTCATCAGTGCTTTCGGACAAACAACAGGAACGGGTTTGGCG
>DAOTTO010000010.1:0-20041 GCA_034437895.1 Anaerolineae bacterium
GAAGGCGTATGGGTCTGGGATGTTGAGGGGAAACGTTATCTCGATTTTCTGAGCGCCTATTCAGCCGTGAATCAAGGCCATGCCCATCCGCGTATCCTGAACGCCCTTATTCAGCAAGCGTCCCGGCTGCCTCTCACCTCACGCGCATTCCGTAACGACCAACTGCCGCTTTTAGCCAAGCAACTTTGTGAACTGCTCGGTTATGACCGGATGCTGCCGATGAACAGCGGCGCGGAAGCCGTAGAAACGACCATCAAAATGGTGCGTAAATGGGGCTATAAGGTCAAGGGTGTCGAGGATGGCCTTGCGGAAATTATTATTGCTAAAGGCAATTTTCAGGGACGCACGACCACTATTATCAGCTTCTCCGATGAGCCGCAGTACCGTGATGGATTCGGCCCGTTTACGCCCGGCTTTGTCGGTGTGGATTATGGCGATGCCGCCGCGCTGGAAGCCGCCATTACCCCCAATACGGTTGCCTTTATGGTTGAGCCGATTCAAGGTGAAGCTGGTATCGTCCTGCCGCCAGAGGGCTACCTGCGCCAAGTACGCGAGATTTGTGATCGTCACAACGTTTTGTTGGTGTGCGATGAAGTGCAAACCGGGCTTGGACGTACTGGTAAACTGCTGGCCTCGCATTGGGAAGATGTTCGCGCTGATGTGATTACGCTCGGCAAAGCACTCTCCGGCGGTTTCTATCCGATCTCGGTGGTGATGGCTGACGAGGCCGTCATGGGTGTATTTAATCCCGGCGATCACGGCTCAACCTTCGGCGGGAATCCATTAGCGGCGGCGATTGCGCGGGAAGCGCTGAGTGTTTTGGTCGAAGAAAACATGATCGAAAACGCCCTGGTGCAAGGCGAATACTTATTAGGTCGGCTCAAGCGGCTGGAAAGTGAACACATCCATGAAGTACGCGGCAGAGGTCTGCTCATCGGCGTAGAACTCAAGCAGTCCGCAGGCGGCGCACGTCGATTCTGTGAGGCACTCAAAGAAGAAGGCTTACTCAGTAAAGAAACGCATGATAATGTCGTGCGCTTCGCCCCGCCGCTGATTATCAAGCGCGAGGATATTGATTGGGCGATGGAGCGCATCGAAAAAGTTTTCTCGATGGCGTAATGGAAACTGTGGTTGTTGGGAGCGACCTACTTGTCGCTCCCACTGCTGCCTATATAAGGCATCTTCATTGCTTGAGACACACTATTTCACCTAAACCACTTGACAATAGAACCATCCTGACCCTATACTAACCATGTCCGGCTGAGAAAACTTTCTCCCCCGGTCTTGTGTCAACACTAATCAGGAGAGAATACATGCACCAGCGCGTTTGCTAACAGCAGTTTAGGGTGAACCAAACCTCTAATTGCGATGCGATTCGTGCGCTGCATGTTGCTTCGGATTCTTTCCTCAGTAGCACACTTGGATGACGGTGATTTACTAGAAAAATCATCCCATCACCATGCAAAGTTGAATCGCGCTGCTTAAGGAGTTGCCTGGCAGCGTTTTTTGATTCTTCGTCCAGAAACACACTTTAGGCACACATTACCTTGTGTCCTAAAAAAATAAGGGATAATGCAGTATGTTAACCGTCTCTAATATCACCAAAACATTTCCGGGGATGGACTCCCCGATACTCAAAAATATCGCGTTCACAGTCAATGCGGGTGAGCGAGTGGGCTTAATCGGCCCCAATGGCAGCGGTAAATCCACCCTCATCAGTATGCTGATGGGCGAAACATTGCCCGATTCCGGCGGCATGATCTTTAATCCGCCCGATGTACGCATCGGCTATCTGGCGCAAGGCTTAATCGCTGTTGATGATGACTCCGTGCGGGATGTTTTATTTCCACAAGCCGCCGCACTCAACGCAGTGCAAGCCGAACTCGACACTCTATCAGATCAACTTACTGATGATGACTCGCCCGCCCTAGTTACCGCCTATAACGATGCGTTAGATCGCTTGGCGGCACTCGGTTATGCCATTGATGAAACCGAAGGCGAGCGCATGTTAGTCCGGCTAGGTTTAGCCGATGTCGCATTAGACGCGCTTATAGGGACACTTTCCGGCGGACAGAAAACACGCCTGAATCTCGCTGCCCTTCTGTTAGATAGTCCCCAACTGCTCATTATGGATGAGCCAACCAACCATCTCGACATTGATGCACTGGAATGGCTGGAAAATTGGCTGCACGATTTCCCCGGCGGCGCATTGATCGTCAGCCATGATCGCACATTTCTGGATCGCGTCGTCAACCGCGTCGTGGCGATTGATCCTCAATCAGCGACGGCGCGAGTCTTCGTCGGCAATTATTCGGATTATGTCGATACACTCAATCGTGAGCGCAGCAAGCAAAAATCACAGTGGAAAGATCAACAAGTAGAAATCACCCGCCTGCAAACCGATGCAAAAGAGACGATGGCGAAAGCTATCAAAAAAGAAAACGCCACCAAAGACAGTACCCAACGCCGTTACGCTAAAAAAGTAGCACAGCGTGCCAAAGCCAAAGAAAAACGACTGGAGCGCTATCTGGACTCGGATGAGCGCGTCGATAGGCCGAAATTGACGTGGCAGGTCAAAATGGAATTTGGCAACATCGCGCATGTACGCGGGGACGCTATCCGGCTGGACAAGATAAGTATCGGCTACAACGCTGCCGCCCCCTTGCTGAAAAATCTGACGCTCTCGATTCAAAGCAAAGAACGTATCGCCCTCATGGGGCCGAATGGTCACGGCAAAAGCACCTTGCTTAAAACCCTCATGGGACAGCTTCCGCCACTGAGTGGCAACATTCAGATTGCGACCAGTGTTCAAATCGGCTATCTGGCGCAGCAGCAAGAAGTCTTAGACCCTCTCGCCAATCCCATGACGACAATTCAAATGGACGCAGCGCAGCACAATGCAGCGATGAGCGAAACCGAAGCGCGTTCATTTCTGCATTTTTTCCTGTTCAAAGGGGACGATTCCTTACGCCCGATTGCTCAACTCAGCTACGGTGAACGCACCCGATTGATGCTGGCGCGGTTGGTAGCGCGGGGTGCAAATCTGCTCATTTTGGACGAGCCGACCAATCATCTTGATCTTCCCTCGCGGGAAAAATTCGAGCAGGCATTGGCGAACTTTCCCGGTACTGTTTTGGCGGCCTCGCATGATCGCTATTTTGTGGAGAACTTCGCGGACAAAATCTGGGTTGTCGAAGACGGCGAACTCACTGTCGAACTGCGTGATGCTGTCATGGCATAAATAAGCGAGACATATATTGATTTAAATGGTGAGTCTCGAAAGAAACTGGAAAAGATTTAACCACAGAGAACACAGAGATTTAAGTTCAAATTCTTGGTGTTCTTCGTGCCTTGGTGGTTCAAAATATTCCAACACCTTTCGAGATTCTACATAAGTAGAGCGAAATATGCGCTATTCTACGAACGAGAACAAAAATGACGATGACATCACGCCTCTATAAAGGCTTAGAAGATTTTCAGCAAATGCGGAATTTGCTGATTCAAAATAAGAACGCCCTTCCCTATTCCGACTATCATGTGGGCGACCTGAATTGGTGGCTTTTCTACGATACCACTGGGTCTGCCCATACGGAAAAAGTGCGTTTATGGGAAAAAGAGGGGCAAATCGTCGCTTGGGGGTGGGCAAACTTCCATCGCAGCGATTATGATCTAGTTGTTCATCACGCATTGCAAGGAAGCCCAGAAGAATCTCAAATAATCGACACAATGGTCAATTGGCTGACGGAAGTTACAATGAGCAAGCCGCCGCAGCCTGATAAACCGCGTCAAGTAGCCGCCTATGCCTCCAAGGATGAAATCCGCCGGATCGCTCTTCTGGAGGCGCAAGGCTTTATCGGCAAGGATTATTTTGTCGTCTTTGGGCAAGATATTTCCGCTGATTTACCCAAACCGACGTTACCCGAAGGGTTTCGATTTCTTGACGCGATGACACCAGAGTATGCTGATGAACGCGCCGCCGCCCATTTTGATGCGTTCAGTCCCAGATCACGGATGACGGGCGATTATTATCGTCATTTGATGACCGCACCGGATTATGATCCGACGCTGGATATTGTAACGCTCGCGCCGGATGGAAAGATCGCCGCCTATGCGATGGGATGGCTGGACACCGCGAACAAAATCAGCCTTTATGAACCTGTGGGTACGCGCCATGAATTTCATCGGCAGGGACTTGGCAAAGCGACCTTATTAGAGGGGTTGCACCGCTTTAAAGCACGGGGCGCAAAAACTGCCCTCGTGAGTACATGGGTGGAAGATCACGGCAATGTTACCTTTTATCAAGCGGCAGGCTTTACACCCATCAATATGATCCGCACTTATACCAAGACCATTTGAAATGGTAAAGCATCTTCACAAGATACTATGGAAACTGAAGTTAGAGGGACAAAAATGACACTCACCTCACGCCCCTACGCAGGCATGGATGATTTCCAGCAGATACGGGATCTGCTGATTGAAAACAAAGGCGCGGCACCTTATTCAGGCTTTCATCTAGGCGACCTGAATTGGGACCTGTTCTGCGACACAAGTGACAGCCGCATACCGAACACGGAAAAGGGACGCATCTGGGAAAAAGATGGGCGCGTGGTCGCTTATGGTTGGGCACATTTGGACGATAGCGAATATGATCTGGTCGTCCATCATACGCTGCAAGGCACATCCAACGAAACCGAAATGGCTGATGCGATGATTACGTGGATGACAGAAGTAGCTTTGAGTAAACCACAACAGCCAGACTCGCCCCGGATGGTTGCGTCTTTCGCCTACCGCGATCAAACCAGCCGCATCGTGCATTTGGAAAGCAAAGGCTTTACAGGCAGTGATTATGTGGTGGTACTTGCTCAACAACTTCCCGAAGTGCTGCCCCTACCTACCTTGAGCGGAGGGTTTCAATTCCTTGATGCGATGACGCTCGCTCATGCCGATGAACGCGCCGCCGCCCATTTTGATGCGTTTAGCCCCAAGTCACGAATGCGGAGTGAACATTACCGTCCGTTTATGCAAGCGCCCGATTATGACCCGACACTCGATATTGTCACCCTCGCGCCGGACGGACGAATCGCCGCTTTTGCGATGGGCTGGCTGGATGAGGCGAATCAACTCGGCACCTATGAACCCGTCGGCACACGCCATGAATTTCATCGGCAGGGATTAGGCAAGGCCACTCTGCTGGAAGGCTTGCGCCGCTTTAAAGCGCGTGGCGCAAAAACCGTTACCGTCATGACCGGTGCAGAACAGCCGGACAATATCGCTTTTTATCAATCCGTCGGCTTTGAACTCGTCAATACAGTTCGATTCTACGAGAAGAAGTTGGACTAATCCGAGAAACAAGATGACCACAACACTTTTATCACAAATCAATACCGTATGGGCGGCACATTTCCACCTATCATTGGAAGTAAGCCAACAAGCCGGGACAACCCTTATCATAAAAGATAAGCGGACGCGAGAAAGTTGGCTTACACTATGGCAGGTAGGCCAACGCATCGTTATTGAAATTGCGCCGGATTTATTGGCTGAAGTGCAGCAGATCATCGACGCGCTGCCGACTAATCCCTGCTTAAGCGCCAAGGACTTTGATGCTGTGTGGGGCGTTGAAACATTAGATCACAGCGAAATGAAAATGTACGTGCTGGAAGCAGCAAAGTTCACGCCGTTTACACCTGCTCCGCATTATCTCGTGCGCCAGCTTACACCAGACGACCAACCTGCCTTTGATGATTTTCTGGCGCGTTGTTCCGAAGACGATAAGGACGAGGGCGACGTAAGCATCGACCACGAAATCGCATTTGGGATTTTTGACCAGCAACGTATTGTAGCCGCCGCCAGCATTTTTGAATGGCGCGGCTTTATCGATATTGGTGTCCTCACCGATCCCGATTATCGCAAACAAGGGCTTGGTAAAGCCGCCGTCGGGAGGGTCTGCGCTCATTTTCTATCCGGGCCGCGTCTCATTCACTATCGCCATGATGTCGTTAATCTCGGCTCGCAAGGCATTGCTGAAGGACTCGGTTTCACCTACTACGCCACTATAGAGAGCATTATGCTCAAAAGCTAAAACAAACACTCGTTCACAATCCATAAGGAATAAAAGATACATGGCAATTCTCACGTTAAATAATCTCGGTCAAGCCTTTGGCGGCTTCGACGTATTCACAGGTCTTTACGGCAGCGTCGAACCCGGCGCGAAGATCGGCATGGTCGGGCCAAATGGCATCGGCAAAACCACATTGCTGCTGATTCTGGCCGGACTCGCCGAACCCTCGCATGGCGGCTTTACGCTATCGCAAGGGGTTCGTATGGGCTATCTGCGGCAGGAAGCGATGCAAGCCTTCAACGAACTCGACAACACCGTTTTCGAGGAAATGATGGGTGTGTTTGATGAAGTTCGTGCGATGGAAGTCCGTATGCGCGAACTAGAGGACTGCATGGCAACGGGCGACACCACCGACGCGCTGCTGGAAGAATATGGCGAGATGCAGCATCAGTTTGAGCTGCGTGACGGCTACATCTATGAAGTCAGCATCAAACAAACGCTCGAAGGTTTGGGCTTTAAACCGCAGCATTGGGAACTGCCGCTGCGCCATCTCAGCGGTGGGCAGAAAACCCGCGCACTCTTGGCGCGTTTGCTGCTGGAAAAACCTGATCTGCTCATCCTCGACGAGCCGACCAACCATTTGGATGTCGAAGCGCTGGAATGGCTGGAAACACGGTTACGGGCATGGGACGGCGCATTGTTGATCGTCAGCCATGACCGTTATTTCCTCGATAAAACCGTCAACACCATTTGGGAGATGAGCCGCACCGGAATCGAATCCTATCGCGGCAATTACAGCGCGTACCTGAAGCAGCGCGAAGAACGCTATGAACGCAGCGCCGCCTTGTATCAGCAAGAAAAAGAACGCCTCGAAAAGGAATTGGATTACGTCAAGCGCAACATCGTCCGCGCCTCCACCAATGCGATGGCTGTCGGCAGATTGCGCCGCCTCAGCCGTGATTTGATCGCTATTCGGTCAGTCGGCATTGTCGCCTTCCGTGAGTCTAAAAGTTGGTCGCAGCTTGCGGAGCAGTTGGACGTGGGTCATGCCCGTCCGATGGGCGTGATGGAAGCCGAGCAGGAACTTAAAGCGCTGCAACCGCCCAACAGCCGTCCGCCCAAGCTGAACTTTAACCTGAAAACTACGCTACGCAGCGGTGATCTCGTCATGCGGGGGCGCGATTTACGCATCGGCTACCCCGACGCACCTTTATTTACCAGCGATGATATTGTGCTGGAACGTGGAGAAAGAGTCGCCTTAATCGGTGGCAACGGTACCGGCAAGACGACCTTCCTCCGCACGATTACACAGCAGATCAAGCCGCTGGTGGGTGAAATTGATCTTGGCGCAAGCCTGAAAGTTGGCTACTTCGCGCAAGCGCACGAAGATTTACTGCCAGAAAATACGGTGATGGACGAACTCATCCGTCACCAACACATGAATATCAGTCAAGCGCGGCAAATTCTGGGACAGTATCTCTTCCGCCAAGAAGATGTCTTCAAGAAAGTCGGCGACCTCAGCGGCGGTGAACGCGGTAAGCTGGCGATGGCGATCTTGGGGACGCATGGCGCGAACTTCCTGCTCTTGGATGAGCCGACCAACCATCTTGATATTCAAGCGCAGGAAATCCTCCAAGAAGTGCTGGAAAAATTTCCCGGCACAGTGCTGCTCGTGACGCATGATCGTTATCTCGTAGATAAACTAGCGACCCAAATCTGGAATCTTGAGAATGGGCATCTGCAAATCTTCCAAGGGAATTATGAGGAGTTTTTGGCGGCGCGTGATAAGCAGACAATGACGGAGCAAAAGGCCGCTGCGGTTGCCAAGAAGGAAGCGAAAGCCGCTGCCGCCGCGACCAGCGTTCCCAAAGGCCAGAAAAACCAGAAAAATAAGGGTGTCGCCACGCTTGAACAACAAATCAGCGAAATGGAAGCTGTGCTGGAACGGCTCAATCAGGATTTACAAAACGCGCAAAAATCCGACGAGATCTGGAAATTGAGTGAGCAGTTCGCCACCTCACAGTCGAAGTTGGATGCGCTGGTTGCGGAATGGTCAGCAATGGCGGAAATGGGCTAAGTTTGCATCATCTAAGGTTGAATAACATCTCTGTTTTTCACCTCACCGCTACCTTATTTGGCTCGACTCCCTCTCTTAATCCTAATTGAGAGGGAGTTGGGCGATGTGGTTTATAAGTTCAAAGCTATCTCTCCAAAATTGAGGTTATCAAGAGGATAGGCTACTTTTTAAGGTACTGCTCGATCCGCGTCTTGACCTGACGTGGCGTGATGTTGCTCTGATCGCTCTTGGTGTAAATGCTCATCAAAACTACCGACTCCGGTGTTTGGATATAATAGACGACGCGGTAGCCACCACTTTTGCCCGTGTTGGAATCCGTGTTGGGGATACGTACTTTATAGGCCGTATATCCCACACCCGACATCTGATCGCCGGGTGTTTCCCCTTGCTCAAGGGATTGGATTAAGGAATTAAGATCATCTTGAATGTGGGGATATTTTTTCCGAAGTGATTTAGCTTCTCTTTTGAATGTGGCATCGTACCTAATCTGGACGGGTGGCTCATTCATCGTCATCTTCTATATCGTCCCACAGCGTTGAAATCGGATAGGTTCTACCCGCCTGTACTTCGCGCAGCGCCCGGCGAAAATCTTCAACAGCTTTTTCAATATCGTCCAATTCGTCTTCTTTACGTCGGCCTTCTTCAGTATCCGATTCGTACCATGAGGCCCGGAAGGCGGCGACTGCCTCTTCTTCGTTGGGAACGGGCGGAAGGGGATCCGTTATCGTTAGGAATAAATGCGCCAGTTGACCAATTTCCCGGATATGCGCCTTGTTGTGTTCTAGTTTTTCCAGTTCTACCAAGACCTCTTTCAGCGCTTGGCTCAACTTCACTAGACCTTGTTTCGCCTCTATATAAAGTTGTTCGGCGACCTGCGGGTCTTCTTGTTCAATATCTGGTTTGCCATCAACCCAATTTACAAAGGTCTGGTAAATTGAGTCGGAAAGCTCACGCTCAAGGGTGAATACCCCAGACCCTTCATGTGTGTGTGTCATCTCGCAGTGTCCCGTTTCTCTCAGTGTGCGGCTGTTTAGATCAATGGGTTCGATTTTTATTGGATGTTAAGACATCCTCTATCATACACCGACATCGTATAACAAATTTACCGGAGGTACAATCTATCGAACAAGTCAATGAGGCGTGACCTCTTGCCCTATCACGTCATTTTCGTGATATAGTGTAGCCATCGACTTTAAGGAATCGAAAACAATGTCACCCCCGCGTTAGTTAATCGCTAACCACAACTCAAGGACAATGTTCAGGCAAGCTGCCAACAATACAGCTTGCCTTTTTCGATTCCTCGCACTTTTATTTCCCGCCAAAAGGAACAACACAATGCTTTCCTCACTTGTACGCCGTCCCGGTAGAGTCGGTCTTTTCGTCTTGACTCTGCTCATCATCGAGTTTTTGGATGAGCTGGTTTTTGGTGCTAGAGAAGCCGCTTGGCCTCTTATTCAAGCCGATCTCGGCCTGACTTATGCCCAAATTGGCATTATTCTCACCATACCGGATTTGATCGCCAATATCATTGAGCCGGTCATGGGTATTCTCGCCGACATGGGCAGGATACGTTGGCTGGTGTTGGGCGGCGGCTTATTTTTTGCGTTGGCCTTGGTCATTATGGCGCTAAGCCCTTCATTTGCGATTTTTTTGGTGGCTTCCATTCTGCTTTATCCGGCTTCGGGTGCGTTTGTCAGCATGTCACAAATCGCGCTCATGAACACCGATCCGACTCGACATGAACAAAATATGGCACGCTGGACGTTTGCCGGATCAGCCGCCGTCGTGACGGGGCCACTGGTCTTGTCGTTGATGATCGTACTAGGCGGAAGCTGGCGCGAAACCCTGTTAATCATTGCTGTCCTCACGCTGATCGTCGTCGCTTATGCTTGGCGCTTTCCCTTCAAAAACGGCGCTGTATCCGAAGACGAAGAAGAGATGAGTTTTCGGGACGGCCTTAAGGGGGCGCTAGAGGCGGTTCGCAATCCCAAAGTGCTGCGCTGGCTAGTACTGCTGCAATGCTCCGATTTGATGCTCGATACATTACTCGCTTTTCTCGCGCTTTATTTCGTCAATGTCGCCCAAATCGCGCCGGAACGAGCAGCGCTGGCGGTCACAGTTTGGACGGGTGTGGGCTTGGCGGGTGATTTTCTGCTGATTCCACTTTTGGAGCGTGTGCGCGGCCTCGATTATCTGCGATTTAGCACCTTAATTGAGTTGATGCTGTATCCAGCATTTCTGTTGGTGGATAACTTCGCGCTCAAACTGGTGATTCTCGGCCTGCTCGGATTTTTTAACGCAGGTTCCTATTCCATTTTACAAGCCGGATTATATTCCACCATGCCGGGACGCGGCGGAATAGTGTTAGCGGCGGATAACATTTTTGGTCTTGCTGGCAGCTTAGTGCCATTAGGCTTAGGTCTCGTAGCACAAAACTTTGGTCTGGAAGCAACGATGTGGCTGCTGCTGATCGGCCCCATCGCCCTCATCATCCTCCTGCCGCGTAACGCACAAAGCGTAAGTGTTGAGGTTTAAAACACGTCTAAAAGGGTAAGGGCGCGGCGCTTGCGCCCCTACCATTTCGACAAAAATCATCGTACCATAACGAAAAAAACCATTTTAAGGGGAGCAACCATGCCTGAACTGCTGACGTTGACCGACTCCAATCTGGAGTCCGTCTTAAAAGGGAACAAACCCGTTCTACTCCTATTTTCTACTGGGGAGGGCTTACGCGCCGATTTTAGCACCGCCTATAAAAAAGCCGCCGCCGAAAACGGCAAAATGATTATTGCCCAAATTGACCCGAAGCAAAATCCAACCGCAGCCGAACAGCTTTGCGCGGGTGATAAACCCGTTTTGCTTGGTCTGCTGAACGGCGCAGAAATCCTCCGCCGCAGCCGTCCCTGGGGTACGGATGTGCCGTTGGCGGTTGAGATGATGATGAATGAATTAAGCAAGGTTCCTGTTTCTGTCGCTGCCGAAATTGCAGAAGAAGAAACAGCGCTTGATACCCTCGAAGCGCTTGACGAAACCGCATTGGTAGCAGATGGCGTTCCCGTCAAAGTGACTGATGAGACCTTCCAGAAGGAAGTGATTGATTATTATCTGCCCGTTGTGGTCGATTTCTGGGCGGAATGGTGCGGCCCGTGTCGGCAGGTCGCCCCAATCCTAGAAAAACTGGCGAAAGAATATGCCGGAAAAGTCCGCGTGGCAAAAGTCAATGTCGATGAAAATCCCGGCTTATCACAGACCTTCCAAATCCGCAGCATCCCGCTGTTTATGATGATTAAGCAGCGCAGCATCGTCTTTAGCGAACCGGGTGCTTTCCCCGAAAATGTCCTGCGTGATCTATTCAATCAATTGATCGCGCTACAAATTCCAGCACAGGAAGAGCCTGTAGAAAATTAACAAAATTGAGGGCGATCAGGCTTGATCGCCCTACTTCATACGATAAATTATATCCCAAATATATCCCAAAATTTAAACTTTACATAACGATATTATGATATAAATAAGCAGAGTTAGAATTTTTATCCCAAATAGTGCTGTGACTATCACAAAATTTAACATACGCCTTTACATTGTTTTTGGCACACTACCCTGCTTATCCTTTAGCCACAAGATTAGACTATGACGACTTCTAACAAACGCCTGCTCCTGTTCGATATTGATGGCACCCTCTTACGGACTAAAAGCGTGGGACGTGATGCCACTCGCGCCGCAATGCTGGAAATTTTCGGTACATCGTCCACCATTGACACGCACGTTTTCGGCGGCAAAACCGATTGGCTGACTCTGGTAGAACTGCTTGTGCCGCATGGTTACGAGATGGAGATCATCGGTCAGCGAATGTCAACTTATGAGCAAGTCGCCGGACGTTATATTACCGAGTTTATTGGCAGTCATAATGTCGAAGTCTGCCCCGGTGCGCTGGAAGTGGTCGAAGCGCTGCGCCATGATGCGCGTTATCTGCTCGGCATCGTCACGGGCAACGTCTCAACAACTGCACCCATTAAATTACAAACCGCCGGATTTGATCCGGCATGGTTCCCTATCGGCGCGTATGGCAGCGAGAAAATGCACCGCAATGATTTAGCAGCTTTGGCCTTAGAACGGGCAATCACTTATTGCGGACATCCGATTTTGCCGGATGATGTGTTTGTGATTGGCGATACATTGGCAGATATTGCCTGTGCGCGGGCAGTGGGCGCGGTTGCGGTGGGGGTATGTACGGGGCATAATACCCGGCAAGAACTCGCCACCGCGCAGCCGGATTATATCCTTGATGATTTACACGGCCTCATGGATATTATTTAGTCGCATTAAGCAAAACGGCTTCATAAGCATCAATCACAAGTTCAGGATCAAAGTGGGATTCAGCATAAGCGCGGGCGGCTTGAGCGTAGCGAGTGCGATCTGCTGGATTATTAATTAAGTGCGTTATTTCTTTGGATAATCCTTCAATATCCCCGCAGGAAACACATACTCCTCCCCCACTTTGTACGATGATTTCGGCTGCAATTCCTTCCATCGCTGCCAAGATCGGCACACCACAAGCCAACGCCTCATACAGCTTGGCAGGAATTGTCCCACGATAAAGAGGCTGATCGCGCATCATCCAGTACGTTAAGTAAGATGCCCCCCATGCGGCAGGAATCTCGCTGTGGTCAATCCACGCAATCAAACGCACATTTGGATAATGACCAGAGTTCAGCCGCATTTGGAAGGCTTCTGCTTGGCTGCCTGCGCCGATGAAAACAAATAAAACATCCTCACGATGGCTAAAATATTCAGTTACCGTCAACATGCTATCAAGATCATATTGTGTAGCGAATGTACCGATAAATGTTACCAACTTTGTATCTGGCAAGTGATATTTGCTACCAAAAGCAGCCGACTCTATCTCTGGTTTAAAGCGCACAAGGTCAACACCATTGTAAATCACCTGAATTTTTTGTGCGTGGCGCTCGCCTATATACCCTCGAATCGCCTTCGCCCAAGCTGGACTCAGTGTCGTAATCGCCGACGCACCTCGATACATCCGATTGACCAACAAACGGGCATAACGATAAATTGGATGATCTTCCGTTAATGCCCCTACCGAGAGTAAGTGGTCAGGCCATAAATCCGATACATTCAACACATACGGCACACGTTTCATCTTGCTCACAAGAACACCCGCCACACTGGTAAAAATGGGCTGCGCTTCGATCAAAATAACATCAGATCGTTTCATCCCTAATCCACGAAATCCAGCAGTGAGCATAAACGTCATTTGGCTTATCAGCTTGCGGCTAATGCGTGAACTAGTCGTCGTATAAAGCCATGTGCGGATCACTTGTATGCCGTCGCGGTCTTCACGCTGCGCGAACTTGCCGCGATACCCTTCCGCGATTTCGCCTTTGGGATAATGCGGCATGGCAGCTAACACCGTCACTTGATGTCCCCGCGCATGGAGAAGGTGCGCTAAACGCGAAAGCCGCACCGCCGCCGCACCAGAATCCGGCTCAAAATAGGTCGTGACGAGTAAAATCCGCATGGGTTAAAGGCGCGGCCTTTCTCTTTCCGTGTAAGAATCGTCAAAAAGAATACGCGCTTTGATCGCTTCAAACCGTTCCTGAAAACGAATCCGCATCGCATTATCTTCCAGATTAAGACGCATATCATAAGCGTCTTCATTATTGTCACGGTAGTATTTTTGCTTGGTATCGACAATTTCAAATTCGTACTTGTGATAAAGATTCTGTGCAGCCGTATTGCTCACCCGTACTTCAAGGACAATATAATATGCACCGAGCAGCATCGCCCGCCGAATCATCGCCGCTAGCACGACTTCGCCATAGCCCTGCCCCCGCCAATCGACATGGGTAGCGATGGTGCTGATATGGGCTTCGTCCATAATCCGCCACAATCCCCCATAACTTACGATTTGGGACGGCGTATGCCCGTTGCCACCAAAGCTGCGGATAAAGCGCTTCCATCCAGTGAGCGGCTGCGGCTGATTATTATCCAGCACCACCATATAGCTGTAGGTCGATTCACCGATTTCGTAAGCATACGAGCGCGACGACCAAGCAGTTTCAAATGATTCCTTATCAATCGCGACAACCTGATTGATGTCAGCATACGTCATGTAACGGAGTTTGAGCGTCATTTTGGATAATTGAGATTAAAGTTAAAAATAGTGAGTCTAAAAATAACCTGAGTTTCGGACAGTGTTTTCATTCTATCCCCACCCCTAAATCCCCTCCCCACTTCGTAGAGAGGGGACTTAAAGAACCATTGCGAACCGTTTTTCTCCCCTTCGCCATGCAATGGCGAAGGGGTCGGGGGATGAGGACATTATAAAAGTTAATCAAGGTAAGCTATCCAAAACTGAGGCTAAAAATAGAATGTTCCAACTTTTAAATAGCCCCTTTTTCCTCGCTCTTGACATAAACAGGCAGCACTTTTGAGGCCGCAAATATTTTTTTATCGACTGCTTCGTTCAACTGCTGCCAAGCCATCTCCGCCATAAATCCGGCGCGGCGCATCCTCTGTGCAGGTGGCGAAAGTGTGACCGGAATATTTTTCGCATGGGCTTCTGCTAACGCTTCTAATCCCACCTCGTTAACCTCACCCGTCAGCAGCGCGGGGCCATCCACACTCGCAAACAATGTCTCCCAATCCATGATCTGTGGCTCGGCGTGGCTGCTCCACCGCCCTTTGCGCCAGCGATAGGTCTTGACGATAATGCGGCCTCGCCCAGCCTGCACGACGGCAATTAAGCCGCCACCGCTTTGTATATAGGGATGCGCGGCGGCAAGGGTATCCAATGTAGTGATTCCCACGAGCGGCAGTGAGCGCACACTCGCTAACCCCTTTGCCAGCGACACCCCAATGCGTAAGCCGGTATACGACCCCGGCCCAATCGAAACCGCCAACGCCGTCAGGCTGTCCATCGACACGTCGCAGACTGCCATCATTGACCGAATCGACGGGGCAAGCTGAATCGTATGCTGATTGCCAATCAACAGTGTTTGTTCACCGATCAGTTCTTTTCCGTCATGCAGCGCCAGGCTCATGAAACGGGTGGCGGTATCTATAGCAAGAAGCATAGTTTTTAAAGTGATGAGTGGTGAGTGATGAGTAACGAGTAGCGCAAGCGATTAACCTTTACTTCAACAAAGAAATTTCTAAGTGCTTTGTCCGATAAATACTTCAGGATTGAACCACAGAGATCATGGAGAAGACAGATAGAAACTTGGTATTCTTGGTGTCTTAGTGGTTCAATGTATTCAGATTACTTTCAATAGTCTACTTCATCGCTCTTTACACATCACTTTTTAAATCCCTAACACCAACGCCCGAAATTGATCGACCAGATCACGATAACGCTTGCCCACGCCTTCAAAAATGAAGTTGCGCCGCGTAGGTTCTAAAACGCGCAGATCAACCCACAAGTGTTGTTTGGGCAAAGCACTCTCGATGCGCTCCGGCCATTCCAAAACAACCGCGCCGCTGCCATCCAGAATGTCGTCGAGTCCGATTCCGTCCACATCCCCCACCCCGCTCAGGCGATAACAATCCAGATGATACAACCGCTGCTTATCTTTCTCGCGGCGGTGTTCATGCACCAGATTAAACGTCGGACTGGTGACGGGCGTGGTCGCGCCCCATCCGACCCCGATTCCACCCGAAAAAACGGTCTTGCCTGCGCCCATATCGCCAGAGAGACATACGACATCACCCGCTTGCAGCAGTGACCCCAAACGCACACCGAGGCGCTGCGTCTGTTCCGCGCTGTAGCTGATAATATCCAGTTCTCCGTCTTTGAGGATTGCCACAGCAAAACTCCACGCTGATTGGGCGATCAAATAAACTTATGCACCGATGGGGGTGTCTTGACATCATCTTACCAAAATTCTTTAAAAAATGCGCGGTGGGCTTCTATCTCCCTATCTACAGCGCCACTATAGACGATCTGGCACGAGTTCCCTATAATGTCCGCATCCGGTTGGCTATGTATTGATCGTGTCATGTTCAGACGCATCCAGACAATTGCTTACTGGCCTGCGCTTTTTGCTTCGCTGCTCTTATGCCTCGTCACACTCCAAGCAGTCGCCTGGTCGGTCAAACTTAATGATGGTCATCTGATTTATGGGCTGGACGATGCCTATATTCACATGAGCATCGCCAAGAACTTCGCACAGCATGGAGTCTGGGGCGTAACCCAATATGGCTACACCTCTGCCTCGTCATCGCCGCTGTGGACGGGCATCCTTGCACTGCTCTATTTTTTGCTCGGCGATCATGCGATCATGCCGCTGGTACTTAATTTGATTTTCGCCCTTGGTTTGATGTTCGCCATTAATCGCCTCTTGCGAAAATGTGATGTTCCTGCGCTTTATCGTCTCATCATTTTGGCAGCCGTTGTGATTCTACTGCCGCTGGATTCGCTCATCCTGTCCGGGATGGAACACGTTTTACAAATCCTCGTCTGCATACTGTTTCTGGATGCCGCGACTGATCTGCTCACCCGCGACCATATGCCCAAACTCACCGCACGAGACTCGATTTTGGTGTGTATTTTGGGCGCATTAACTGCCACCGCCCGTTATGAAGGCTTATTTCTAGTAGCGATTTTCTGTCTGATGTTCGCACTCCGGCGGCGGCTCATCTATGGCGTACTGCTTGGTATCATCAGCATTGCGCCCATAATGATTTATGGCTTAATCGCCATCGCTAACGGATGGACGTTTTTGCCGCCGTCGCTGCTCCTCAAATCCAGCGCGATTCAAAATCTTTCCGGTGCATCCTTCGATCAGCTCAAATTTTATTTAATCGACGAACCATTGGGTATTTTTGCCAACCATACCCTGACTCTGCCTCTCGTTGCAGCACTTTTCATCTTCTTATTTCGTTACGAAAAACGTCGGACTTTGTGGGACAGCGGGTTAGTGATGCTTATCGCCTTTATCGGTGTGACCTATCTCAATATACGGCTTGTCTCATGGCCTTTTCCGGGACCGCTGCTGCGTTATGAAGCCTATTTGATTCCGTTAGCGTTGATTGTCATTCCGGCTGCCCTCGGCGAATATCTGCCGCGCCGAATTATGCTCCACGCATTTCCAGCTTATGTCGTCAGCGCCATTCTTCTGCTGTTCGTCCTGCGCGGAATCTATACGCGCTACCTGTATCTCACATTCAACACGCCGATTGTGACCGCCACCCAAAATATTTACTGGCAGCAAATTCAAATGGCAGATTTCCTCAAAACTTATTATGAAGGCGCAACCGTCGCCGCCAACGACATCGGGGCGATCAATTACTTCGCTGATCTTCACAACGTTGATTTATACGGCCTCGCCAATATCGATGTGGTTCACCTCAAACGCGAAAATCACTATGATACCGATGCCATTCGGGGGATTGCCAGCGAAGAAGGCGCACAAATCGCTGTGATTTATTCAATCTGGTTTGATGCGTATGGTGGCCTTCCGCCCGAATGGACGCTTGTCGGGGAATGGAGCATCCAATCAGAGAAAAACGTGGTGTTGGGCTTTCATGTCGTCTCGTTTTACGCTATCAACCCGGATTTAGCCGACTCGCTTTCCGCCAACCTCACAACTTTTGCGCCACGTCTCCCATCAGAAGTTAATTGGTGGTCAGAAGTCCCGCTCCGATAATGCGCCGATTTTACGAAAAGATTACGTTTATCGACTGAATAGATTAACATTTACGCGCATAATCTATAGATATTGGCAATCACCTATTTATACCAGCTATCCTCTAAAGGCTTACTCATGACGGTTCTACTTCAACCTCCTGGCCCCAAACCGACAAATATCATCCGTTCCGTGCGCGAGATGCGGCATGGCCTGCTGAATAAGTTGCAAGAAGCCGCCGCTTATGGCGATATTGTTGCTATCCCATTGGCGGGGCGTGTGATCTATTTCGTCAATAATCCCGACTACATTAAATATGTGCTGGTGGACAACAACCAGAATTATCACAAAGGCCGTGCCTTAAAAGCCCTCCGCCCGATTATTGGCGACGGCCTATTGAGCAGCGAAGATGACTTTCATAAACGCCAGCGCCGGATGATTCAACCCGCTTTTCATCGCCGCCGGATTGCTACATACGCTGAAGTGATGACCGCCCATACCCAAGCCCACATCGCAGATTGGCGTGATGGCGACCAACGCGACTTGCATCATGAACTGATGATGCTCACGATGGGCATCGTTACGCAGTGCTTATTCGATGTCGATGTACGAGGCGAAGCCAACGGACTCGGCGCAGCACTAGAAGGCTTATTTGATAATTTCTCGCTGATGGATTTATCGCCATTGGGACGCTTAATAGGCAAACTACCCCTCCCCCGTTCACAGCGGCGCAAAGAATACAGCAAAATTCTTGATGACGCGATTTATGGCTTCATCCATGAACGGCGCAGCGCAGGCAACATCGGCTTATCCCAGCGCGATGACTTGCTTTCGATGCTGCTGGAATCCGTTGATACTGAAGGCGATGGCGAAGGCATGTCCGATCAACAGGCGCGTGATGAAGTCATGACGCTATTTCTGGCCGGACACGAAACCACCGCTAACGCGCTCTCGTGGACGCTGTATCTGCTTTCACAGCATCCCGAATCAGCAGCAAAACTATATGCGGAACTCGACTTCGTTTTAGGCAGCCGCCCGCCAACAATGGATGATCTGCCTAATCTCCCTTATAACCGCATGATCTTTTCGGAAGCAATGCGCCTTTATCCTCCAGCGTGGACGATTGGGCGCACCGCCATCGCACAAGACGAAATCGGCGGCTATGTCATCCCAGCCGGATCAACCGTCTTGATGAGCCAATATGTGATGCACCGCACTGAAAAGTATTGGGATGCGCCGACGGAATTTCGCCCGGAACGCTTCGACCCTGTGCTGATGAAAGATCGCCCACGCTACATCTATTTTCCCTTTGGTGGCGGACCGCGCCTGTGCATCGGTGAGCCATTCGCGTGGATGGAAGGCGAACTCCTGTTGGCGACCATCGCCCAACGCTATCACTTCACCCTCGCACAGGGAGCCATCATTGAGCCAGAGCCGTTAATTACGCTGCGGCTGAAACACGGATTGCCGATGGTCATCCACAGCCGTGTATCAGGGACTTTCCCGTTAGGGGCCAAATAAAGTCACGGCTTGCAGCAAAATAGGCAGTGCGAAGTACTGTCCCCAACTGCTTTCGTCGTCCGCCAACCGCCCGAAAAAATATAGGCGCAGGTTTTCCATCATGGCATACTGCGCCATTTCTGCCAGCGGGCTTTCATCCGGCACAAGCCATGTTGTCGCTGATAGGCGAACTTCCGCAGCAAGACCGGAATAAAAATCCGGCGCGGGATACGGGGGTGTCGCCCGCATTGAACTATTCGGATAGCCACTTAGATGATATTTAAGCGGCTGCCCACCCATATAAATCACCGTGACGGGATAGCTCACGCCCGGAAGTTCGGTCACATGAATGGCATCCACATAACCGCCCACCTGCACCTGCCCATCCCAATCAAGCGTGTCTACCTGCCAAGGCAGCCTTGCCAACGCGGGGCCTTCCATCCCCGCCCATCGTACTATAATCTGTGGCGAAGGATGATCGAGCGTAAACAGGCCGTGTTCGCCTTCTGTCTGTACGATGCCAGTTTCTGTTTCCAGCCATAAAACCGAGCGGGCATACGCCGGGATAATCCAACCGGAGGTAAGTTGTCCTGTCAGTTCGTCATTCATCGAAATCGGTGCGAGATACCCCTGCTTTTAGGCATGGGGCGGTAAGCACCTTAATCCTTTCGTATAGGTGTAGCCGTCCGAATGGTGTAGAACTACACAATTGCTATGTTTGGTTGTGATTTTCCCAACTTCGGTTTTAATGTCGAAGCT
>DAOTTO010000011.1:0-3875 GCA_034437895.1 Anaerolineae bacterium
GCTTTTTGGTCGGTGGCGGCTTCTAACGCAGCGATTAAACTGCCTGCGCCGGGGATGAGTCCTTCTGGACGAGGCAGCGTTCTGTCGCCATTCGTACCGATGAATTCCGCGCCTGCCCGGATATGGAGCGCGGCACGTTTGAGATTTTCGTAGACGAGATCAAGATCAAGCCCAACGACGACGATCTGCGCGGGGGTGTCATCGGTGACGACATCGAAGCCAGCCGAGTCGAGCGCCTGTCGCACACCATCCATGCCAAGGACAAAAATAGAGGTGCCGGGGGGATAGCGCGTTTGCAAATAAGCGGCGGTTGCCGTTGACGAGGTGATGATGTGCGATTCGGGGACATCATACCCCCCCATCTGTGCTAGTTTGGCGACATAATCCGCCGGACTGGTGCTGCTGTTATTGGTCGCCAGCGCGAAGGGAACGCCGCTTTCGCGCATCCACTCGAATAACTCAATCATCCCTGCCAGCGGTTCGTTTCCGCGCCACAGCACTCCGTCCATATCCAACACAACCGCTTTAATCGTCGAAAACTTCATGTTTGGCCTTTATCAAGATGTCTACATCAACTAAGCATTATAATGGTCAGTGGGAGGAATCTGTAGTGATGAGAAATCGACGGAGGCAACTCATCAAAACCCAATCGCTCTTTATAAACCATTTTTGAACCACGAAGACACAAAGGATGCAAAGGGAATTAGCATTTAACACGGTTTCCTTTGTGATCTTTGTGCCTTTATGGTTTAGATTGATCCCTTGCCGTCTTGTGAGGTGACATACAGACACAAATTGCAATTCGCGGCAAAACGGGCTACTCTCGCGCAAAAATTGGGACAAGAAAGTGAAACGATGATTCAAGTTAATACTTATTCCATAGCCGCTTATGACGCGGATGAACAGGCTTGGGGCGTGGCGGTTGCCAGTAAATTTTTGGGCGCGGGCGGAGTCGTGAGTCATGCACGGGCAGGCGCGGGGGCAGTCGCCACCCAAGCCCTCGCTAATGTGACGTATGGTTCGAATGGGCTGGCACTTTTGGCGGAAGGCAAAAGCGCCCAAGAAACGCTCGAAATTTTGCTCGCCAGCGACCCGAACATGACACATCGTCAAGTTGGCATTGTGGATACACACGGCGGCGCGGCGGCACATACGGGTACGGATTGCCATGCGTGGGCGGGGCATAAAATCGGCGCGGGATTCACCTGTCAGGGTAATATTCTGACAGGGCCGGAAACACTGGACGCGATGGCGGAAACATTTATCAGCACCAAAGGCGAGTTAGCAGATCGGTTGGCGGCGGCACTGCTGGCAGGGGATACGATTGGCGGAGATCGACGTGGCAAGCAATCGGCGGGTGTACTGGTGGTGAAGATCAACGGCGGCTACGGCGGCGACAATGACCGTTATCTCGATCTGCGCGTCGATGATGATCCTGAACCCGTTAAAAAGATCGTGATGCTGGTAAACACGCATCATCTATTTTTCGGCAAACCGAAGGCCGAAGATCAACTGCCGATTACGCCGGAGATTGCGACTGAACTCCAGCAAATCCTGACCGCGCAAGGCTATTATACCGACATCATTGACGGCGAATGGTGTGATGTGACGAAAAAAGCGTTTTGGGCGATGGTCGGAAATGAAAATCTGGAAGAACGCTGGAATATAGACGGCGACCCTGACCACATTGATCGAGTGGCGCTTAATTATCTGCGAGATCGCTTTAAAGCGCGGTGAAGCGCGGCGCAGGCTCAAGTCTGGCGTTAATGACGGCTGTGTTGTTGACCGCCGCCGGATTGCGTATTCATGCGCTGACGCGGGATACACGCTTTCATCCCGACGAGGCGCTGTTTAGCACCTTTGCCCGGAACGCGGCTGTTCAGGGCGATTGGATGCTATCCGGTGCATTAGATAAAACGCCTTTAAGCATTTATGCCAGTGCGCTTTCGATACACTTTTTTGCAATTTATACCACCGAGCAAACTATTCTCGATGTGCCGATCAAAAAAGGCGAGTTCGCGGCAAGGCTGCCGAATACGTTTGCCGGAATTTTGACCATCGCGCTGACGTTTGCGCTGGCGAAAAAATTGAGCCAATCTGCGCCGATAATTCAAAAATTAAACCACCAAGACACCAAGACCACCAAGAAATTGTCTCATAAAACAGACTTGATATTTAGGTGGGTGAACATTCAAAGCCATTCGCGGTCTGCTAAAACATTACAAATCCCCGTTTTTGCGGCGCTGCTTGCTGCGCTTTCTCCCATGTTGATTATTTTCAGTGCGTCTGCTTTTACCGATCCGTTGATGGTGATGTTCGGAATGGGAGCGCTCGTCGCGGTGGCGTGGGAACGTACTGGATGGAGCGGGGCGTTATTGGCGTTGAGTATCGCTAGTAAACAGCAGGGCATTTTTTATCTGCCGCTGGTTGTTGGGATGCTTGTTATTTTTCATGCAGGGCAAGCGAAGAAATTTGAACCGCAGAGACACAAAGGACACGGAGAATTACATCCAAATTCTTGGTGGTCTTGTTGTCTTGGTGGTTTCTATTTTTTTAATCACTTCCGACGATTTACCTCTCTAACCCTGTGGCTCAAATTTTTGCTTTCCTTTTTGGCTGGCGTTGGTTTACTCTTGCTGTGGGATAAAGCACGCGGTGAGACGAGCATCTTCGCGCTGGCGGCGGTTAACAACAATCCGGGGCGCGTGTTCGCTGTGCCGGACGAATGGCTGCCGCGCTTATCGGCATGGTTGGCTCATGCCAGCGTGATATTTGGCGGAGGTGGCTTGACTTTAGTATTGGTGATGATTGGCATGGCGGTGGTAGTTAAAAATCGGTATCGTGTCGATTTGATTTTGGCCTTATACATCGCGGGTTACGGGCTTTTGCATTGGTTAGCCGCGTTTAATATTTATGATCGCTATTTACTGCCGCTTGTGCCGCTTTTAGCGCTTTTGGCGGCGCGAGGGATGGCTCTAGGGTGGGGTAAGGACATGATATATCATGTCCCTACAAGGCTGTTTCGTGTTTGCGTGATTTTAGCGATGCTTGCCCTAGTGATAGCAGCGTATCGTGCGGCGGATACGATCCACCATGCCAATGAAACCGACTCAACAGGTATCCTCGCGCTGGCAGATTTTTTGAACAGTAAGCCGCTTGGCACGATTATTTACGATCATTGGTTGGGTTGGGAGATGGGATATTATCTCGGCGCGTGGACGGATAAACGGCGCGTGTATTATCCTATGCCAGAAATCCAAGCCGAAGATGCCTTAAGCAATCCTGACCCCGCGATTCGCTATTTAATCGCCCCAGCGGATGAAAATACCACTACATGGGTCAACATAATGGAAAAGCAGGGTTTTCGTGCATCATTAGCGTATCAATGCGGCGGCTTTGTGGCGTATGCGCTTATTCCGCCTTGGGTTTCCCCGGACGACGCAAGCGCTGAATCATCTTCGCAGGCTCTGGCGAGGTGTGACGATTAACCCGTGTTACACCTGCCCCTTGTTCGGCTTCTGGACGACGCGCTTGAGAATCGGGACGATCTTCAACCGCGGGATAACGCTGCCGCCAATCTTCGGTGAATTGAGTGAGCCAATCGAGTTCTGCCCGCATGACCGAAATGCTGTGGGTATAAAGCGCACGGATGTAATCCGCGACGTTGGGCGCATCTTCTTTTTGATGGCGCTCCCATGATTTTTCAACCGCTTCAAGGCGCTGCTGCAAATCTGTGCGATGATGCGAGAGGACTTAATAGACCTGACCGGGCTTTAAGACATTCAGGTTGGCAAGTCCTAATTCAAATCCTGTGCCGAGGCTGCGCGGCTGCCGCAGGAGATCGCCAATGGCGGTTTGCAGCACACCACGTCCAG
>DAOTTO010000012.1:0-22348 GCA_034437895.1 Anaerolineae bacterium
TTACCCCACCCCTAAATCCCCTCCCCATTGCATGGAGAGGGGACTTCAAGATGCGTTTTTCTCCCCCTCTCCAAGTATTGGAGAGGGGGCCGGGGGGTGAGGTAAGCGAAAGTCCTAAAGATGTTACAGAGATTGCGTTGAGACTATTGTGCCATCCCGGTTTGAATAGCCAGAAGTGCGGCATTGGCAGCAATGCTCTGTGCTATGATACTGCATTTAGCACTGTGTCCAATCTCAGGGGATCACTTCGCTGCCTAACTGCTAACGATAATTAACCGCTTTCTCTATCAGCACTCATGAAAAATCTCCCTGTAATTTGTTAAGTTGGAAGAATTATGAAACTACCGAAAGGTAATCGGAAGTGACCTCTATTCTGATTGTGGAAGATGACCCACACATCAGCCTATTTTTGAAGACCAATTTGGCGCGGCGGATGTTTACGACGATTGAGGCTTCTACAGGCGAAGATGCGCTTGAGATGATCCGCAAGGGCGTGCCTGATCTACTGCTGCTTGATCTGCAACTGCCCGATATGCACGGGCTAGACCTGCTGCAAATGATTAAAGAGGAATTCGACTCGCCTACATTTCCTATCATCGTAATTTCGGCGTGGGTCGATCAGCATGTAAAAGCAATTCGGGACTTCCGGCAAGTAGTGGAAATTCTACCAAAGCCTGTTACGACAACGCGCCTGCTAGAAAGCATCCGCCGGGCAATTATGATGGCGTAACTCCCGCCGCATCCGTAAGACGATCTTCCCTTCATTCATTCCCTTTCAACAGCAGCGGTTTGCCCGTCACAAGGTCGATTCCGAGCGCTAAGGCCATATCACTCGCCTGCATCCCGACCTGTTTGGAGAGCAAAATAATCAGATCCCGCACAGTCTTAGGCGGCACTTCATCTTCTTCACGCAAGGCTTGCATTTTAATCCGGCAGGCTTCTTCCGCAATTCCAATATTTTTGCGCCCTCTCATAATCGTGTCCTGTTGCCCAATCAATCACATCTACAATGCTGAAATACCACTGTTCGTTATGCCAGACGTTGCGGATATTGTCGCCATTGTTCGCGCCGACAGAGGGTAACAACTTACTCATGATGGCTTCCAATTATGTGTGTATGCGTTGCATAATAGCAAAAAATATATGTACACGCAATAAGGCAATATCTGCATTCGTTGACGTAGAAAAGAGGCATTACTAAAATCGAACTAAGGAGAACTTATGACTAGGAAAGAAAAAGCAACACTCGACAAGACAACCATCAGGCTGGACTCAAATGTCCATGCTTGGCTTTCTTTACTCGCGGAAAAATACGGAATCACGCTTTCCGGGACAATCGCCAAACTGATCGAAGCCCACGAACCGCGCATTATTGAACTGCACGATGAAATTGAGGCCGCCAAAAGCCGGAAATTCAAGGAAGAATGAGTTATAGAGAGGCAAAATGCAATGAGAAGAGTCCTAGATGATTAGTGAAGATCAATATAACAGGATATTCCATGCGTTACCTATTTTAAAACAGGCCAATTCCCAACTAATAAATGAATTCAAACGAGAAGCATTTTTTGCGCGTATCCCCGCCAGAAAAGATATTTTCGTTGAAGGCGATGAAGTTGATGCCATTGCACTTTTGGTATCGGGTGTAGTACGTGTGTATAAAGTAGGAGAAACAGGCCGCGAAATTACACTGTATCGGTTTGGGGTTGGAGAGTCATGTATTCTGACCGCTAACGCCATTCTCTCTCAACAATCGTTCTCCGCTATCGCTACGGTAGAGCAGGATGCAGAAGCCATTATGATTCCAGCCGAAATTTTCCGCAATTGGATAAATCACTATGATCTGTGGCGCGATTTTGTATTTGCGCTCCTCTCACAGCGTCTGTCTAATGTGATGGAAATCATAGATGAAGTGGCCTTCCAGAGGATGGATCTTCGTGTCGCGACCTTGCTTTTAGATCACAGCAAGAAACATCATCCGATTATCGTGACGCATCAGGAGATCGCGGCAGAGTTGGGGAGTTCGCGTGAAGTCATCAGCCGTATCCTTGAAAACTTGGCGAGCGAAGGGATGATTCGCGTGCGGCGTGGTTCGATTGAAATTCTTGACTTCACTCAGCTTAAAAACCTGACTACTCGGTGACTTTGTCACAGACATACGCCCATCCACCTTCTATACTGGTTTTATAAATCACTTTATAAGGAGATGTTTAAATGAATTCCTTCGTCAACTTTATGGCTTCTTCCACCGGACGCATCGCTCGAATCGTGGTAGGGATTGCCTTAATCATTCTGGGGATAGTGGGCTTAAGTGGCACCACTGGCCTTATTGTGGCAGTCATTGGGGCAGTACCGCTTTTGGCTGGCGTATTCGACTTTTGTATTTTTGCTCCCCTATTTGGTCGCCCATTGAGTGGTTCAAAACTTCGTTCAGGACAATAAACCTCGTTCTAGATCGCATAAAGATACTGTGAATGTAAATTCCAGTGTCTTTTTGACATGTCTCGACGGTAAATCGTAAATTACTATACTACGGATCGTTTCCCTCATGCCCAAGATAAAGCATAGACGGAAGCGGCGCGAGTCATTATAGTGAAGCGAGATGTAAATTGATGGATTGATGAACAATGCCTCTTAAAACCTCGTTTCTGTTGGTGATCTGTGCCTTGGTGATGAGCTTTTCCGCGCAAACGGCTGCGGCGCAAGACTCGCCGGATTCTGTCGTCGGCCAATTTCTCGACGCATGGGGTCGGCTGGATTATCCGGCAATGTACGCCTTGCTCAGTAACCAGAGCAAAACGCTGATTCAACAGCCGGCGTTTGAAGCCCGCTATCAGCAGGTCACGGAGACACTTGGCCTCACAGGTGTGACACATACGCTCCAAGAAACGCACCTTCAGGGCTTATCCGCCGCCGTGAAGTATGATGTCTCGTTGCAGTCGAGCTTGTTTGCGACGATTGAAGACCCCGGACGCACGATACGCCTGGTTTTATCGGGCGGACAGTGGGGCGTGGCGTGGTCGAGCATGGATATTTTTGATGTGATGGCGGGGGATGCGTCTTTACGCGCAGTCCCACAGTCGCGCCAACGCGCCCCGATTTATGATCGCAATGGGCTGCCGCTGATGGAAGAAAGCGCGATTGTGCCGATTTATGGGCAGCAGCAGGCGATGCTGAGTGTGACGGATTGCATTACGCTGCTGGGGGATATTTTGCGCGAATCGATCCTCACGCTGCGCCAGCGCTTTGCAAATCAAAATATCGATACGATCTTCTTTATGGGGACGATGACGGTGGACGATTATGCGTTGCATCTGGAAGAACTGCGCGTAACCTGCGGCCTGCAAGAAGCCTACAGCGCGGCGACTCCTCTGCGTGTCTATTATGGCGGCAACGCGATGTGGCACACCGTCGGCTATATCGGGCAGATTCCCGAAGCGCAGGTCGCCAACTACGAATCACGCGGCTACAGTTCAGGCGATTTGGTCGGCTTGGGTGGGGTAGAATTGGCTTATGAAAATGATCTTTCCAGCGATCCAGAGCGCGTCCTGCGGATTATCGAACCCGGCGGGACGACCTTACGCGAGTTGGCGGGTGCGTCTGGCTCTCCTGCTATCCCTGTAACGCTGACGATTGACCGTCGTTTGCAGGTGATTGTCGCGCAGGCCATGTCCGACGCTTACAATTATGCGGCGGATAGTTGGGGTGCGGAGAGTGTTTCTTCGGGCGGCGCGGCGGTTGTTTTGGACGTGAATACAGGCGCGATTCTGGCATTGGTCAGTTATCCGCTGGTTGATCCTAACCTGTTTAATCCGCAAGCCACCGCCATCGAAAATCGCGGCAATGTCTTGCTACAGCTTCAAGGGGATCGCCGCCGTCCGCTGTTTAATCATGCCACGCAGGATGCCTATTCGCCCGGTTCGACCTATAAAATTATCACCCATATCGCCACGCTCAACGAGGGCATGACGACACCCGACCAGATTTTTAGCTGCCCATTGGAATGGGACGGGCGGTTGTATGGCGATACGCTGGAACAACGTACCGATTGGCGTTTTCAAGATGGGATAGAAGCTTCTGGCGATATTCTGCCCGCGCAGGCGCTCATGGCCTCATGCAATCCGTTTTACTGGCGCTATGGGGCGGAAATGTGGTCGCAGCGTGGGCCGGATGTCTTGAATACGTATGCTCGGTTGCTCGGCTTAGGACAGGTCTATGGACTGAATTCGGCTGGTCTGGGCGAAGCCGCCGGTAATTTGATTACGCCGGGCAGCGCGTCCGAAGCGATGAACAACGCCACCGGACAGGGCAATATGCAGGTGCCGCCGATTCAGATGGCGGTTGCCGTTGCCGCGATTGCCAACGGCGGGACGGTGTATCGACCTTATTTAGTGCAGCAAGTAGGCGGATTGGATGGCACTCCCGCCACTTTCACCGCACAGCCACAAGTCGCCAATACGCTCACGCTGAATCCTGGTGTCTTGGATAATGTCCGCGAGGGCATGTGCGGCGTGACGAGCAATCCCGATCTCGGCACGGCCTACGGACGCTTTAATTACAATGTCGATGGAGACTACGAGTTTAATTGGAATCCGGCGGCAGCGTTCACCATCTGTGCCAAAACAGGCACCGCCGAGGCTTCACCTTATCCTCATGCGTGGTTTGTCTCATTCACCCCCGCCGAAGACCCACAGTTTGCGATTGTGGTGATGGTGACGAATACGCTGGAAGGCTCGCAAGTCGCCGCGCCTATCACCCGCCGTATTTTGGATGAGTATTACAACGTGCCGCAAGAGAATTACGCGCTTTACCCGGACTGGTGGAATCTTGAGCCGTATACGCCGCTGCCAAATGTAGGCGAAGCAGGCGGCAGCCAGTAAGCAAAATATAAAAAACGCCCTATCAGTCATGACAGGGCGTTTTAATTTCGGATTTTAACTCAGTCCTCAGCACGCGGAACTTAGGACTAAAAAGATTACGTGAGGCGGTTGTAGAACTCGACGATGAGCTGCATATCCACTGGGACGGGGATTTCTTTCTGCTCAGGGATACGGGTGAAGGTCGCGCTAAAAGTTTCCGCACTCACGTCCAGATATTGCGGCGCACTGATGCCGCCTTCCATCCATTCGATGATGTGGACGTTCTGGCGCATCCGTTCACGGATAGAGACAACATCGCCCGGTTGCAGTTGATACGAGGGCAGGTTCACGCGCTCGCCGTTGACGAGAATATGACCATGATTCACGATCTGGCGGGCTGCCCAAATGGTAGCCGCGAACCCGGCACGGTAGACCGTGTTATCCAGGCGGCGTTCCAACAGTGACAACAGATTTTCACCGGTACGTCCCGGCATCTGGGTGGCTTTTTTGTAATAATTACGCAGTTGGCCTTCGCGGATGTTATAGATGAACGACAGTTTTTGCTTTTCATCTAATTGCAGACCGTAGTTGCTGCGCCGACCAGACTTAAATTGTTTTTCCTTGCCATGATCGCCGGGTCCAAACGGACGCTTGTCGACAATCTTCTGATATTTGGCGCGTGGGATCAGCACTTCACCGAAGCGGCGCTGAACTTTTGCCTTTGGGCCGTGATTGGAAGCCATTGACTCTAAACCTCATTATTTCATCGGGACGCTGCCCGTTGATTGCATAAAGAATTGGACGTAAGGCCTGTCATTTTACCCAATTCGAGGGCGATTGCTAGGGTGGATTTTAATGTTCCGAACCGAAATTATAGATCGTCCGGCGATCCCAGCCCGACTCGGCGGCGAGGGCTTTGGCGGCGGCGGAAAGTGGTTCACCTGCGTCTAATCGCGCATGGAGCGCTGCCCGCACCCGATCTTCATCCCACGTTTGTTGGATTTCCGGTGGCTTGCCACCAATCACCAACGTAATTTCGCCGCGTGGTGGATTTTGGACGTAATGGGCTAAAACATCGCTGGCAGTGCCACGCTGGAATTCCTCGTAAATTTTGCTGAGTTCCCGCGCCACACACACAGGTCGATTGCCGAGCATGTCGATAATGGCTTGCAGCGTATCCGTCAGGCGGTTGGGACTCTCATAGACGATCATTGTGCGCGTTTCGGCGGCTAAATCCGCTAGAAATTGTTTTAGCGCGGCGTTCTTTTTCGGCAAAAATCCGAGATAAACAAAATTGTCTGTCGGCAAACCCGACCCGACCAGCGCGGGTAAAACGGCATTCGCACCGGGCAGCGGCTCGACACGATAGCCCTGCTCAATTGCGGCACGGATCAGTTCATAACCAGGGTCGCTGATTCCGGGCATCCCCGCATCCGACACCAGCGCGACATCGCCTGCCGTCAGTGAATCCAGCACGTTTGCCAGCTTACCGACTTTGTTATGCTCATGATAACTAGTCAGCGGAGTCGTGATCTGATAATGCGCCAGCAAAATGCGCGTCGTGCGGGTATCCTCGGCGGCGATGAGGCCTACCTCGCGCAGGATTCGCAGCGCCCGCAGCGTGATGTCTTCCAGATTGCCGATTGGCGTTGGTACGATGTAAAGTGTGCCCATAGGAGAGTTATTAGTTTTTAGTTGTTAGCGATTAGCGAAGAGAGTAACCGCAAAGTCGCAAAGAACGCAAAGTTTCGCAAAGCCAATAGATAAAAAAACGCTCTACCCATTTGGATAGAATGCTTTTAGCGATTAGCGAAGAGAGTAACCGCAAAGGCACAAAGAACGCAAAGTTTCGCAAAGAGGTGAATGAAAAACGCTCAATCGCTTGGATAGAATGCTTTTGGCGATTAGCGAAGAGAGTAACCGCAAAGAACGCGAAGAACGCAAAGTTTCGTAAAGGCGATAGATGAAAAACGCTCTACCCATTTGGATAGAGCGCCTTTGATTTCAACTAAAAACTGACCACTCAGCACTCATAACTCAACCAAGTGCGTCGTAGCCGGGGCCTTTGGTGAAGAAATCATAATTGGGCTGAATATCGCGGGTGAGGTCAATCACTTCGCCGCCAGCATAAGCGATGATTTCTTTGGTATCAAAGTCCAAACGTTCCTGGCTTTCTGCCATCGCGTAGTCTGAAGGCACTTCTTCTTCGATAAAGATGGCTTCAAACGGGCATTCGGGGATGCAAGCGCCGCAGTCGATGCAGGTGTCGGGGTCAATAAAATACCAAGGCCATTCATTTTCCGGTTGACCGGGAATAATACACTCCACAGGACAAACTTCGACACATGCGCCATCGCGCAGACATAGGCTGGTGATAATGTGGGTCATGAAGAAACTCCTAAAAACAAAAATAGATGCTTTTGCTATTCAATGACGTAAGCATAACGCGCTTTAACCGGTGTGTCTGGAACTTTTGTTGGATTTTAAATTGAGATTTTCACAAAAGGGATGAGTAATTTCTAAAGAGGATAGACTGATTTAACTAAGGTTAATTTTTTATAGCACATGCAAAGAGCGCTTTGCTAAGGAGTAGGAGCAGATACGGTTAGGCTTCTTCGAGAACTGGTAAATGACCGGGCATGGTGTTCGTCACGGCAAGACATTCCAGCCCCTCACGATCCGCGACATAGACTTCGCGGCCTTTTTTCTTGAGCAGCCCCGCGTTCAATAAGCCACGCAGCGCCCGCCCGACGACTTCCCGCGTTGTGCCGAGTATTGCGGCGATTTCTTCCTGCGTGAGTTTAGTCGGTGTTTCGGCGATTTGATCGGCATAAGTGGCTTCATGCAGAAATAACTTCGCCAAGCGCGACGGAATCGAGCGAAACGTCATGTCTTCCAGCCGTTCAATATATTCGCGGTTCATATGCGCCAACTGCTGCACACAATTACCCAATAACACCCGCTCACTAGAAAGCAGACTCATTAAGTTGTGATGGCTGAGGATCATCACTTGAGCGCTGGTTACGGCGACGGCGTTAAAAGGATTGGTCGCGCCGTCAATGCCGGCAACTTCATTAAAGGTGGACACCGGACGCAGTAAACTGAGGGTGTGCAAGCGGCCTTCGGGATTCATCCGGTAAATGCGGACGAGGCCATCCAGGACGATATGAAATCCGGCGCATTCTTCGCCTTCATTGAAAATCGTCGCGCCTGCCTGATAGCTGTGACAGTGGGCGGTGCGCTCGATTCGTGCGAGGCCAAGCTGATCGATACCTACGAAGTAAGGACTCTGTTCCCAATCAATGCCCATGTGATGAATACCGCTCTACTTTTCGCTCATTATTGTAAGGGAGCGCCCCTGAAAACTGTGACTTTTGTTCCTTTATAAGGTGAATTCACGGTAAATATTCATGCTGATGCGGGAATATCCCACCATCAGTTCTCATAAATTCACGAAAACAAAGAGAAAAATATAGTCCACCAACATAGCTTATAAGAAGCTGCCAAGAGAATTTCAGGAAATTCTTCTTGGCGCTCTTGGTATTTTGGTGGTTTAAAATTTAAATAAATTGTGCGAGGAGAACCAGCAGCACCATTAAAACCAGTGCAAGACCAAACATATTGCGTAAATCGACCACGACATGCCCATATTCTTTACGGAGTTCCGCTTCCGTGACAACTTTGGTGGGGTTCGCCAGCAAACGCTCGATGCGTTCACTCGAAAGCCCATCTTTTTTGCTGTTCTGGCTGTATTGGATAGGTGCGCCCGGCGCTCGACGTGCTGAACTCGAACCCGTCGCACGACGTTCCGCCCGGCGCTCGCTTGTGGTCTTCGTGGAACGGGCCACAGGGGCCGCCGCAGCTTTGGGTGTTTTTTCTTTCGTCTCGCCAGCAAGTTCTTGCTTGGCGCGTTCAATTGTTTCGGCGGCGGGACTGATGGTATTACGGGTGCGTTTGGTCATTTTACTTTCGTCTTTCGTTGATTTTTGATCGCTGATGATACTTCAGAAATGAGAACTTTCAACGCTGTTTACGTTTCTTGGCGTTCCGCGAAGACGATATAACGCTGCGTATTCACCCCATAAGGATGGCATGTGATGAGGGTTGCCGTCGCCTTGCCGGGGACATTATCCATCACGCTCACTTCCGTCGGTGCGACGATGCGTGTCTCGGTCACGACATAGGTATAGGTGACGGTCTCGGTTTGGACATAAAAAGTATCGCCGATTTCGAGATTTTCGATATAACGGAATGTTTCCCCATAAATATCGTTGTGGGCGGCTAAAACGACGTTTCCCGTTTCATCCGCCGGACTTATGCCATTGAGCGCCTGCCCTACACCCTGACGCAGCGCTTCCCAATCTGTGCCTTGTACAATCGTCTGACGGACATTGATGCCAGGAATTTCTACGACCAATGCGGTTTCCGGGCTAGGCGGTGGGCGGCTAATAACGGGCGTGATGATCTGCGCTTGTACCCGCGCTTGCAACTGCGCCGGAATCTCCGCGACGTTAAAGACCGGCTGATCGTTGACGAAGGTATGCCCGCTGGGGAGGACAACTTCTTCTAGGCGGATGGTGGGCGTAGGCTGGATGGTCGGCACCGAAGCTAGCCGACGTTCTTCTGAAATTTGTTGGGCGGCGCTTGTTTCTTGCTGAAGCGTATCGATTGCGCCGAACAAATTGGCCGCCACATAAATCAAGCCTGCGACTGCGCCGATTTCGACCAAAACCAAAGCGCGATCTATAAATAATTTCCAGGCACGATCACCCATATTGTTCCGCGCACGGGGCGGCTCGTCTACGTCGTCGGGGTCGTCATCAAACCGCACAACGGGACGCATAGGCGGCATGGCAGGTTTAGGAATGGGAGGCGGTGCTGATGAGGAGGCGATGGTTGGCGTGGGCTGATTGTTAGTTTTGTTCTCTGCCGGACGCAAGGGCGGAAAGCGCTGTTCCTCCAACGGCACAACTTGAAGCGGCGCGGCGGATGAAGCTGTTTCCGCTCCCGTTTTCGTGACACCATTATCCACCACCCGCCCGTCACGCTGCATCCTTTGAAGCTGCTGCTGCCGTGCTTCACGTTTTTTGATGGCGAGGATGCGTTCCAGCTCCTCAATTGAAAGTTCGTCTACAGGTCGTTTATCGCGCATACGCCTCTTACGCTCTATGATTTCATCTGGACTTCACAGTTCATCTTATTTCGCATTTTCCGCATTAATTGCTTTGCGAACCTTTGCGTTCTCTGCGCCTTTGCGTCAAATCTTCTGCATTAATCACGGCTTGATTTTGGCTGCCACCGCGAACACTTCACGCTCGAAAAACCAGCTTATCGGCGGCAGGCCGAAGGCCATTTTTCTTAAACCCGCCATCACCACATTTTCATGGCGATTTTGTGGCGGACTATCCAGCCACACCTTGCCTTCGAAACCAGCCTCGCGCAGCGCTCGTCCCATACTCCATAGCGATTGTTCATTCACATGCACATGCTCGTTTACAGCGACCCCGAATTGGCGCGGATCGCGGGGATATTTCGCCCCTTCGCCCATCAGAGTCCGCATCAGGCGCACGACGGGATAAGCATAACGATCATACCAGACATTGGGCGCGGTGTGGATAATAAAGCGTCCGTTGGGCGTGAGTACCCGATGCACTTCCAGCATGGCTTGATGAAGTTCCCAAGGATGCAGATGCTCGACTACATCAAACATCAACACACGGTCAAAGCTGGCTGTGGGGAAAGGGAGAAACTTGGCATCCGCCAACCCGACCCCTGTTTTGCCGGGGCGGGTTTCATCATCCGTTTGGATTACCTGCTGCGAAAGGTTAACGGCGACGGGAGCGTAATCAATCCCGAAGGCATCCGCGCCCAGCGCCGCACAGTGGCGCAGGATTTCGCCGCGTCCGCAGCCGACATCCAGCACCGTCATCCCCGGCGTGATTTCCGCCAGCGCGAAGGCCGCCGAAAGCCGCCGCGAAAGATGCTGACCTTCAGTTTCGTTAAATTCATCAAAGCCCTCACACGCGGTACGGAAATATTCTTCCGTATAGAGGGTCGGGGGAAGCGGCGACTGCTGTTTATCCATAATTTCGCTAATTCAGGTAACTTAAGGTTGAAAGTCTGTCATGCGATTATACTAGAGGGATGGTGCAGTGCAACGTACAAGTAGTGGCATTTTGCACCGTAACCTTTTTCTAACTGGCGCGGTATACAGCATAAGACGGACGCATAACGGCGTACCTTCCGCGCCAACCGACTCTAAAGATGATATTGGAGATTGTGTTTGGATCGCGATGAGGAAAAGCGCCTATTACGCGCCGCCGTCCGGGGAGACTCTCAGGCTTTTGCCGCGCTGTATCGAGAAAACGTACAGGTTATCTTTCGCTATATCTATAACCGGGTAAGCGATACCCATCTAGCGGAAGATTTAACGGGCGATGTGTTCACGAAAGCCTTACAGGGAATCGGCAGCTACACCGATCAGGGTAAGCCGTTTGTGGCATGGCTGTACCGAATCGCCCATGCGCGGGTGGTCGATCATTACCGCAAGGTCAAGCGCCGTCCACAAGAAAGCGATGTGGAGGCCGAGCCGATCCCGGTTGATGAAAATATGGATGAAAATCTTTTGCGGCGGCAGGCAGCCAAAGCCTTACGCCAAGCCATGACCGATTTAACAGCCGACCAGCAGCAAGTCATCGTCCTCCGGTTTATCGAGGGGTATCACTTGGAAGAAGTGGCGGAACTAATGGACAAGAATGCTAATGCGATTAAAGCGCTGCAACATCGTGCGCTGCGCTCATTGGCAACCCGCCTGGAACGTGCTGGATTTGATATTGCGACGATTATCGCAGGTTTATCTTGAGCGACAATACACTCAACCCAGAATTTTATGACATCTTAGACCTTTGCGTGGGCGCGGTTTTAAGCGGCACGCAGACCGTCGAAGACTGTTTGATTCGCTATCCCCAATATGCCGAACTGCTCAAGCCGGATTTGCAGATCGCCTTGCTGACGGCACGTTTAAAATCGCCGCGTTTAAGTGCTGCCAAAGTCGATGCGCTGGAAGAAAAGCTGTTTGGTAAAATTATTGCTGCACCCGTAAATGGCGGGAAACCTGTTACGCCGACCAACGTTATCCCGCTGCGGCCTGCCCAGACTCGTGTTTCTGCTGCGTCCACCCGTTTTCTCAGCCGGACGGCAGCCGTGCTGCTCATCGTCTTTTTGATCGCGCTCGGCAGCGGGGGCGGCCTCGTCCGCGCATCAGCCGACGATATGCCGGGCGAGTCGCTTTATGGAATTAAGCGACTGTGGGAGTCGGTGATTGTGTTGGTGGCGACCATCGCCGGAAATCTGGATGATGTCTGGTTACAACTGGCGGAAACCCGCTTAGATGAACTGGTGGCGTTGGGCGAACAAGGCGAATTGACCGAATCTGCCGTGAATGATATGCAGAAAGCCACGTTGAACGCGGTGGCCTATGCCAGTCCCGTTAATACCGCCGCGCTGGTGACTTATCTCGAATCCGCCCAAACAGCGTTAGAAAGCCCGACCCTCATTTGGGCTGATTCAAGCTGGCACGATGCGCTCTTGAGCGTGATTCAGCCTGCGCTGGAAGCGAACCGACTCGAATCGCCGTTGGTTGTGCCGCCCACGCCGACACTAACTTCGCCAACCTTTACGCCGGAGTCAACTGCGACGGCGACGATGATTTTGAGCGCGACCCCCTTAAATGTGATTGTCCCGACGGAGACGGTTGTCCCGCCGACGGCGACGCTACTCATTCCGGCGACACCGACCCGCACGCCCACGCCGACGGTCACAGTCACGGCTACACCGCAGGCGACACTCACGCTGATTCCGACTTTTACGCCGCTGCCACCGATGACGCTGCCCGGTTTGCCACCTGTGACGCTTTTGCCCCAACTGACCGCGCTGCCGGGTGGTAATGGAAGTCTGCCGCTGAACCCGACCCCCTATCCGTCGTGGTATCCGTATACACGGCTGACGGAAGAAGCCTTCTACCTGACGCGCACGGCGGTGCCGCTGCCGACGGTGGATTCGACCACGCCTTAATAGAATATGAAGCAAATGTTAATCCTTTTACTTGGTTGAATGCCGAAATAAAGTTACACTTCAAGGCATTCAATCACGAGGAAGGACAATCGATTGACCAAATGCATCGGCATTCTGCACTACGCCAGTCCGCCGGGCGTGGGCGGAGTCGAAGTAACCATCGCGCATCATGCCCATCATCTCACCCTACTTGGCTACACCGTGCGCGTCATCAGCGGCAGCGGCGCACCATTCAATAACCACATCGACGTTTACATCAATCCACTTTTTGGCTCACAACATCCTGACGTACTCGCAGTTAAGCGCGATTTAGATTCGGGCATTGTGCCAGAGGCGTTTGAAGCACTCGTACAGCACCAGTTGGACGCGCTTAAAATCGCGCTCGACGGTTGCGACGTGTGCATCGTCCACAACATCCATACGCTGAACAAAAATCTACCACTGACAGCCGCCTTAGCGCGGATAGAAATCCCTTCTATCGCGTGGTGTCATGATCTGGCATGGACGAATCCCCAATATTTGCCGGAACTGTACGACGGCTATCCTTGGGATTTGCTGCGGCAGGTGTGGGCGAATACCCATTACGTGACTGTTTCCGAAGCACGACGCGAAGAACTGGCGACGTTACTCAATGTTCCGCCTGATTTTGTTGATGTGATCGTGCCGGGCGTGAATCCGGCGACATTTTTTCATTGGACAGCCACCACCCAGCAGATTGTCGAACGCTTAGGATTACTGGACTCGGACGGAATCCTGCTGCTACCGGCGCGTTTGACCCGCCGTAAAAATATCGGACTGGCGCTGCATGTCTTACACAGTCTGCGTGAACACAGTGGACGCGACTATCGCTTGATCGTCACGGGGCCGCCGGGGCCGCATAATCCGGCGAACCCCGGTTATTTAGGCGAACTGCTTGAACTGCGTCGCACACTCAATCTACAAGAGTCGGCGCATTTCTTATATGAGCTTGCCGATCCGCCGCTGATTCCTGATGACGATACAATGGCGAATCTGTATCAATTGGCGGACGGGTTGTTCTTCCCTAGTACGCAGGAAGGTTTCGGGATTCCCATTCTAGAAGCGGGTTTAGCGGGGATTCCGGTGTTCTGCTCGGATATTCCCCCGTTTCATCAAACCGCTGGAGAAGATGCCCTTTACTTCGATCCCCTAAACGAACCAGCCGAACAGATCGCGGCGCGTATCCACGCCATTTTAGACAATTCCTCTGTAGTGCGTTTGCGTATTCGTGTGCGCCGTGAGTATCGATGGGAAGCAATTATCCGGGAGCGACTCGTCCCGTTATTGGAGGAACAATGAGTGATTATAATCTCGTTTTAACCCTATCCGAAAATGTCCAGTTAGACGATTGGATTGTGTTGGCACTGCGACTGCTGCCGGAAGGTGGGGAAATTCATCTGCGCGGCATGGTGACGGTAGAACCCGAAAAATCCTTAAGCGAAGGGGCGCTTGCCGCTCGGATGTGGCGGGATACGCTCTATCAAGCCGCAATAGATCATCCTGCCGTTCATGATGAAGTGCAGGTGTATGTCGATTATGTCCCTTTTCAGCGGGTCATCGAAGATGTTGATCGGATGCAGGCCGACTTGCTGCTGGCGCAGTGGCATGTACCGGAAGTCGTCATTGGTGGCATGAGCATCGCCGCGATTTTTGAGATGACTCCGGTTGATGTCGTCCTGTTGAGCGATGCGCCTATACAGAAGGACGATGATGTGCTGCTTTCGCTGCGCGGTGGTCCCAATATCTCGCTAGGGGTACGGGTGGCACAGGCTTTGGCAGGCGAACATAACATCACCTTATTTCATGCCGCCGATCATCGCCGCGCCGCGCCTGATCTGGAACTGATGATGCGTGCTGTTCCCCAGATTTCACGCACTGTCACCGCCGTGACCGACATTGCAGGCGGAATCTCGCGTGAAGCCGCCGGACACAAAGCGGTAGTCATCGGCGCATCGTTTCAAAGATCGGAAAAAGACAGCGCACAAAATAAGCCTGTTTTTCAGCAAATTTATGAGCATACCGGGCTGCCGATGGCGATGATACGCGGCACGAAACAAGAAGCGCTCGAATTTCATCTCCCACGATTGGTTCAAGCAACAGAGGAATCGCTTTCTAATCGGGTAGATCGTTGGTTCGCGGAAAACAGCTTCCACAGCAGTGAATTTAGTGATCTGCAAGCCCTCATGGCGCTTAAGGAAAAACAAGGCGTGACGATCAGCATCGCGCTGCCAGCTTTGAATGAGGAAGAAACCGTCGGTCATGTGATTCAATTACTAAAACGCACCTTGATGGATGATCTGCCGCTAGTGGACGAAATCGTCCTGATCGACAGCGCCTCTACCGATAACACCGTCTCGATTGCCCAAGGATTCGGTATTCCGACCTATAACCATCCTGATATTTTGTCTGATGAAGTGGGGACGCATCGCGGTAAAGGGGAAGCGCTCTGGAAAAGCCTGTATGTCACCAAAGGCGATATTGTCATTTGGGTCGATACCGACATCACCAACATTCATCCCCGCTTTATCTATGGCCTGTTGGGGCCACTGCTCAAGCATCAGCGGGTGCAGTATGTGAAGGGCTTTTATGCCCGCCCGATTCAAATGGACGGTAAGATGCAGGCGTATGGCGGTGGGCGCGTAACGGAACTGGTAGCGCGGCCTCTGCTCAATCTTTTTTACCCGGAACTTTCTGGTATCATTCAGCCGCTTTCAGGGGAATATGCTGGACGGCGAACCGCGCTGGAACAGATCCCGTTCTTCAGCGGATACGGCGTAGAAACCGGACTGTTGATTGATCTCCATGAGCGCTTCGGCCTAGAAGCCATCGCGCAAAGTGATCTGGAAGTGCGCGTCCATCATAATCAGCCGTTGGTTAATCTGAGCAAAATGTCATTTGCGATTTTGCAAGTATTTATCGCCCGGATTGAAAGCCGCTATGGGGTGCAGTTGTTGGAAAAAGCCAATCACAGCATGAAGCTAGTGATTCAAGAGCCGGAACGTTTCGCGCTGGATATTGCCGAAATCGGTGACGTGGAGCGTCCGCCGATGACGACGCTTCCGACATATCAGCAAAAATTCTCTGGCGAAAAAATATCGGAGTATGTTCAGAAATAGCGTCTATCCCATAAATTGCGAGGTAAAGACCGATGATGCGCCCGGAACGAGTCTATATTATCCGTCACGGACAAACAGATTGGAACGCGAATGGGCGCTGGCAGGGGATTACGCCTGTCGGCTTGAACGATGTCGGCCATGAACAGGCGCGTAAGTTGGCGGCGTATCTGGCGCATCAGCCGATTGAGGCCGTTTATTGCAGCGATTTACCCCGCGCTTTTGATACAGCCAAGGCGCTGGCGGATGTTCATAAGCTGACCCCCACAGTTGACGAGCGTTGGCGCGAATTACACGTTGGGATTTTTCAGGGGCTGACTCGTGCGGAAATCACCCTGCGTTATGCGGCTGAATTCGCCGCGATGCACGATGATTGGCTGGATTATGTCATCCCGGAAGGCGAATCGCGTCGGCAGTTGCAAGAACGCGCTTTTGCGGCATGGCAGAATGCGGTGGAAAACATGTCTGCGGGGCAAGTCGCCATTGTCTCGCATGGCGGGACGATTAAGCTGCTGTTGATGCGGCTGTTCGCGGCACAGGCGGAAAAATTGGATAAGCAGGAACTCGCCAACACCTCGCTCACGATTTTGCAGCGTATTCCAGACGGTTGGGAGATCGCCGCGTTAGCCACCGTGACGCATCTGGAAGAAGCCATCCAAGCCGAAGCCGCCGAAGAATCCGCGCAGGAAGAAAACCGCCCTCAGACCTATTTTTAGAACGAACTTGCCTTAACTTCCCGCAACAATCGCCTGCATCCAAGGAAGATGTTCCTCATAATGCCCAAAGGTATTGCCAGCGATGTGACCGATCATAGGTGCTGTTTGCGTCGATCTCGGTTGATAATAATTGTAAGGCAGCATCAGGTCGGCATCGCTTAGCGTTTGGATTTTGTCGATCATACGCTGATGGATGTCGGCAAATGTGGTCATCACCTCAGAAAGCGGCTTGTCTTTATGCTGTTGTTGGATGTGCGCGTTAATTTGCTCAAAGCCATCACTTTTCCACGTTTCCGAATCCACCCCCATCCGTTCCCGCCGATTATCTCCTGTCAATACGGCATGGATGCCATCTTCCCAGACGGCAAGGTGCATGAGGTGATCTTTGACCGTCCAGCCTGCTGCGTTGGTAGGAATCGTCATTTGCGTTTCGTTCAAGGTTTTTAAGTAAGTATGCAGATCATTCCAACCATTTTCCAAACGAGCTAAGAGATTAGCAATCGTTACAGCATCTTGGTCATTCATTTTTCTATCCGTTTGTTGATCGTTTGTTCTTATACTCATCGAAATTAGCGCGAGATACCCCTAGCTTTAGCTATGGGTCGAACCAGAGGTTCGCGGTAAGCGCTGTCTCCTTTCACTAGGTTGATAAATAAGACGATTTGTACTATACTTTGCGTATGAAACTGACTGCTATAGTGAAACTGCTGCCGAGCGACGAACAACGGCAAAATTTGTACCAAACGCTGGAACGCGCCAATGCCGCTTGCAACTGGATTAGCGCGCAGGCGTGGGACGCGAAAGTGTTTGGGCGTGTTCCAGTCCATCGCCTGACCTACACGCCCGTGCGTCAGCAGTTTGAATTGACGGCGCAGCTTGTCGTCCGCTGCATTGGCAAAGTGGTCGATAGCTACAAATCCGAAAAGCAGACCAAGCATCTGTTCCAGAAGTTGGGGTCTGTGCCGTATGACAGTCGCATCCTCAACTGGCGCATCCCCAAGCAGAATGTGTCGATCTGGTTGCTGGGTGGACGGCAGGAAATCCAGTTCGTGGCAGGCGCGACCCATCTGGCACTTTTGGCCTTTCAAAAAGGCGAAAGCGATCTCGTCTATCGCAAAGGCGAGTTTTATCTCTACACCACCTGCGACGTGCCGGAGGACACCGTGATCGACATCGAAAGTTTTCTCGGCGTTGATCTGGGGATTAAGAATATTGCCACTGACAGCGACGGACGGTTTTACTCTGGCAAACACCTGTTGAGTGTGCGCCATCGTCACCGCCGCTTGAGAAGTAAACTTCAGAAGAAAGGGACGAAATCGGCGAAGCGCAAATTGCAACAGTTTTCCGGCAAGGAAAGTCGTTTCGCGCATGATGTGAACCACTGTATCAGCAAACAGCTCGTTAAAAACGCCAAAGACACTGGACGCGGTATCGCCCTTGAAGACCTCAACGGCATCCGCGACAGGGTAACGGTTAGACGGCGGCAGCGTGACGTGTTGCATAGTTGGTCGTTTGACGATTTGCAAATGAAGATTGCCTACAAAGCCAAACGCGCAGGCGTTCCGGTGCAGTGGGTAGACCCGCGCAACACTTCGCGCCAGTGCAGTGATTGTGGGTATGCGGATAAAGCTAATCGTCCTTCTCAAAGCACATTCCTTTGTACGCGGTGTGGACACGCTGCCCACGCTGATGTAAACGCGGCGATCAATATTGGTCGTCGGGGGTCAGTCAATGCCCCAAACGCGGTGGGTGAAGTGGGTGAAAATCCCGCCCCAACTGCAAGCCCCTAGCTTTAGCTATGGGGTTGTTGACAGCTCATCCTTCGCAGATATATGAGAATGGACATTTTCATATATGGCACGGATGATCGTCGTGGTGGTCATGCGATTCATTCCTTTTCGCTTTGTTCACCTATTTTAGCATAGGCAACTTTTAAATATTTGAGTGATGCCATCGCAAAAATGATGAGAACCATAAAGGCCAAGTGAGTCCATTCAAACCTGGCGCGGGTGTACACTGAACACAATTCAAATGTTCACTCCGGCGCACCGCGCCCTTAGGATTTTATGGCGACACAAACACTTACGCGCCCGGTTGAGCGCTCATCGGTTTATTATGGATGGGTGATCTGGGCGGTGGCGACCCTCGGCTTCATCGCCACTTCACCGGGGCAAGCCTTTTCTATCTCGTTGTTCAATAATCAATTTATCACCGAATTTGGCCTTAGCCGCACGGCGGTGTCTACGTTATTTGGCGTGGGGACGTTTGTCGGCGCACTCAGCCTGACTTGGGTGGGACGCAAGATTGATCTGCATGGCAATCGCAAAGTCGGCGTGGTGATTGGTATCGCCTTCACAGTCGTGTTGATTCTGATGTCGGTATTTATCACCGGACCATTCACGCTGTTAATCGCCTTCGTCGCCATTCGCTTTTTGGGGCAAGGTGCGCTCGGTTTGACCAGTACTACCGCTATTTCGCAGTGGTGGCGGCGCAAACGGGCGTGGACGATGAGCCTCGCGCTGGTGATGTTCGCGCTGTTCCAATACAAATATCCGACTGTCGTTCAATCGTTAATTGAGAGCTACGGCTGGCGCTCGACATGGATTTTGCTCGGTCTGTTCGTCGGCGTGACGATCATCCCGGCCTGGTGGATTTTGATGCGCGATAGGCCGGAAGATCACGGCCTTTTGCCCGACGGCGCGGTTATGACCGACATTGATGAAACCACCGGGCCGGATATTGAAGATCACTGGACGCTTAAGGAAGTGATGCGCTCGTCGGTGTTCTGGCTGTTTATCGGCGGACGTATGGTTTCGACTTCGTGGGGATCCGGGCTGATTTTCCATCAAGTGTCTATTTTTGCCTCGCACAATCACAGCACGGCAACCGTCGCTTCTTATTACGGACTGATGTCGTTAGTGAACGCAGGAGCAACGCTGCTCATCAGCCAAGCGAACAACCGCTTGCGTCCCGGTTGGCTTATGTCTATCCAGCTCACAGGGCTGGTAGCATCACTTGTCTTGGCAACAACGCTGCAAACACAACCGTTGGTCACAGCTTTGGCGCTGGCTTTCGGGGTGGTGTGCGGCTTAGGCGCGACCTTCGATGCCACCGTTTGGGCGGATTTATTTGGACGGCAGCACATCGGGGCGATTCGCGGCTTCGTAACGACGGCGCTCATCATCGGCTCGGCAGTAGGGCCAGTGATTTTCGGCTTCTGTTACGATCAACTCGGCAGCTATAACGCCGTGCTGTGGATCGGTGCAGGTTTGGCGATCTTCCCGTTAGTAGGCTGCCTGTTTGCGAATAAACCCCGTCGCAAAGTTGAATTCGCTTAATAACCTGAGTTTCGGATAGTGTTTTCATTCTATCCCCACCCCTAAATCCCCTCCCCACTTCGTAGCTGAGGGGACTTAAAGAACCAGTGTGAACCGTTTTTCTCCCCTTGGCCATGCAATGGAGAAGGGGTCGGGGGATGAGTACATCATAAAAGTTAATCAAAGTACGCTATCCAAAACTGAGGTTATATAGCCTGCGGTCAGACCAGCAAAGGCCATAATCTGCTAGTGAATGTCTATTTTCGTGGGTGTAGGGAATGACCTATGTGTCACTCCCTATGGGCGCACACATTGATATGTCCCTACAATACTTATTCTCAGGACTTTCGCTTACCTCACCCCCCGGCTCCCTCTCCAATACTTGGAGAGGGGGAGAAAAACGCATCTTGAAGTCCCCTCTCTATGCAATGGGGAGGGGATTTAGGGGTGGGGTAAATGCGTGAGCGAAAGTCCTATACTTATGCTGCCGTGTTAGATACGGTGTTCGCCTCGGCATTTTGCCCGGATTGCAATGAGGAGCAACTCGCCGCCGTCGCAGCCTCGCAGTTGAATGAGCCGCTTGCGCCGCTGAACACCCCTGTAACACTAACCCCAGAAAATTTTGGTTCGGTGCGTAAAGTTTATATCCTTACATCGCAAGATGTCGTCGTCAGTCCGCAGCTTCAAGCCCTGATGATTGCCAACACCCCTGTCGATCACGTTTATGCGCTTGACGCGGGTCATGCTGCCTATATCATCGTTCCAGACGCTCTAGCAGCAATCTTGATCGAAGCCGCATCAGCCAAATAAGTTCCTGATCTTCAAAAGGGACAGGGTATACCTTGTCCCTGCTTACTTCCGCCGATTGCGTCCGGCGATGTCGGTAATTTTGTTGTGGCGGGCGAAGATCACCAGCGTATCGCCAGCACGGACAACTGTCTCCCCATCTGGATGCACGTTAATTGAATCGCCGCGTCCGTGCAGCACAATATCCATCCCATTTTTAATTTGAAGCTGTTGGATCGTCTCGCCATCGAGAAAGGACTGCGGCTCCACCGTCACGCGAATCATGCTAAATTCTTCACCATTGATGACGAGTGTCTGCGTAATTTCGATCCCAACCGCCATGCCTGCGAAAACAGGCGCAGCCAATTCCGACGCGCTGAGTACCGCATTTACGCCCATAAAACGCTTCAATTGATTCGCAAACTGCGTATCCCAGCTTCTCGCCACGATACGAATATTGGGGTTCATATCACGCGCCCGCATCACCGTTTCTAAATTGACTAATTCATTTGAGGTACAAACAACCAAACATTGGGCATCCCGCAGACCCGCTTTTTCCAGAATCGCGCTCTGGCGACCATCACCGGGGATCGTCGGGACGTTCAAGCCACCGAGTTGAGCTTTCTTCTCATCGTTCACGGATTGATCGACGACGACCACATCGAAGCCCATTTCTACCAGGGTACGCGTCACCCGCAGACCCACATGCCCCGCCCCCAAAACGATAATATGATTGCGATATGTTGAAGCCACCGCTTCCTCCCAAGCATCACGCCGATCATTCCGGTTAAAAAACAGTCGCACAAAATCCGCCGCGCCACGCCCAATAATGTAGACTGCCAATACAGGCAAAACATACCAGAACACGATCAGATATGGCTCATCGGGTAAGCTGATCGGCGTTTCCAACACCATCAGCGCCAGCATGATATAAGGCATATCAATGTAAGGCGGAACTACATCTTCGCCAGCCCTAAACATCAGCTCACGATAGAGAAATCCACCCACGAAAAGAATGAACAAGAAGATCAGCAGTGGTTGACGAAATTCTTTAAAAAGTGCTGAAGTATCGCGGGAGATCGCCCGTATACCCCGTGCAAACCGACTCGTGCGCCGCCGACCACGCGGAAGAACAAGCTGTGAATATGGCAAAACAGATCGCCTCTCACTAAAAGTTGAGCCACTCTTTTGAGATGATACCCTAGATCAACCTTCCCTGTTAAGAATTATTGTATGAAAACTCAGCCAACATTCATTAAACTCAGTCAGAATAAGCGGCTGTCCAAATTGGCAGCTCTGTAAGCATCCCCACGCCTAAAGGCGGGGGCTTTTAAAAGCCCTAATGCTTATCCGACTCGGTTCCCTTCGGGGAACTCCGTTAGCGGTGAATAGATAGGCACTTTGGGATGCTTCACCAGTTCCAAACTCTGCCGTGAGTGGTTAAACAGGCGATTGGGAAAAGCCAGTGC
>DAOTTO010000013.1:0-21935 GCA_034437895.1 Anaerolineae bacterium
GACTTTCGCTTACCTCACCCCCCGGCTCCCTCTCCAAGTATTGGAGAAGGGGAGAAAAACGCATCTTGAAGTCCCCTCTCCATGCAATGGGGAGGGGATTTAGGGGTGGGGTAAATGCGTGAGCGAAAGTCCTACAATTATTTTACGGGTACTCAATGACGCAATTTTCTGGCAAAATTTAAACGAACTCTGGTATGCTTTGGCCTAACTTCACCCGCTGAATACTGAGGAGAAAACATGACCAAAGCACATTACACGCGCCCCTTGCAAGGTGTTATTTTAGATTGGGCAGGCACTACCGTTGATTATGGCTGCCTTGCGCCGACGGTGGTCTTTATAGAGATGTTCGCTCAGGAAGGGGTCGAAATTGTCCAGTCGGAAGTCCGTACCCCGATGGGAACATATAAACGCGATCACATCCGCGCCATCACCGAAATGAGCGCCGTCGCCGCCCGTTGGCAGGCTGTACAAGGTCGCTTGCCCGACGATAACGATGTCCAGCGCTTGTTTGAAGCCTTTATCCCGCGCCAGATGGAAGTCATCGCCGCGTATGCCGATTTAATCCCCGGCGTAGTCGAGACGATTGCCGCCTTCCGCGCACAAGGGCTTAAAATCGGCTCAACGACGGGCTATACGCGCTCGATGATGGACATTTTGCTGCCTGAAGCGCAAAAACGCGGCTATGCTCCCGACTCATTGGTCTGCCCGGATGATGTTTCCAGCGGACGGCCTGCCCCATATATGATCTATCAAAACGCGATTCAGCTAAAAGTGTATCCGATGGCGGCGCTGGTCAAAATTGGCGATACTGTCAGCGATATCGAGGAGGGAATCAACGCCGGAACGTGGACGATTGGCCTCGCCAAGACGGGGAACGAACTCGGCTTAAACCAAGCGGAGGTGAACGCGCTGCCGCCAGACGAACTGGACATGCGTCTGCAAGCCATCCACGAAAAACTGACAACCGCCGGCGCTCATTATGTGGTGGATACCCTAGCCGACACGCCGCCCGTTTTAGAGGAAATCAATGCGCGGCTGGCGCAAGGCGAAAAACCGTACTAACCTCAGTTTTGGATAGCGTACTTTGATTAACTTTTATGATGTCCTCATCCCCTGACCCCTTCTCCATTGCATCGCGAAGGGGAGAAAAACGGTTCGCAATGGTTCTTTAAGTCCCCTCTCTACGAAGTGGGGAGGGGATTTAGGGGTGGGGATAGAATGAAAACACTATCCGAAACTCAGGTCACTAAGTGAGCGACTCGCCTTTGAGCGCCAGCCAATGAGTCGACTCGGCAAAGCGCACTTCTCGGCTGAAGCCCAAAGCCGTATAAAACGCATCGCCGTGTGCAGTCGGCGTTCGCAAGGTGAGAATCTCGAAATGGGCGCGAGCATGGTCGATTAACGCCTCCATAATCAGCTTGCCCACCCCTGTTCGGCGATAATCCGGCAAAACGTAAACATGCCGGATGCGCCCAATCTGCGGCTGATTGACGTACGTATCCGGGTGGGCACCGCCGACAGCGATCAACTGCTGGTCAGCCGATACACCGAGCAGCGCTGCACCTGATGAGTCAAACCGATTTACGCCGGATTCATACTCATCCAACAATTTCTGCGTGAAACTGTAGCCCTCGTCGGTACTAATTTTTAAGAGTGATTGAAAGTCGGGATGCGTGAGGGGATTGATGGGCTGAATTTGCATAGCATTTACCCTTTTGGGCTTGAGCGCCGTTTAAAACACGAGATGCTGAAACGCCTATACGGATCAGCATCTCGCCAAATTTCAGGGAATCTTATCGCGTTTTAGTCCCCGAAAATGTCGAAAACCTCGCCTAAGAAGGATTTCTTCTTTTTCTTGTAGCGCGGATCGCTGGGGTCATAGCGTTTGTCGTCAGAATCGTAGCCATAGTCGTCGTCATCGTGACGGCGGTAGGCTTCGTCGCTCTTGCGCTTATCATACCCTGCTGCGTCGCTTTCCGGACGATACTGCTCCACTTCCACTGGATAAGGGCGAGTCGGTGCGGCGGGTGGGATACGTGTTTCTGCTGCTGCGGCGCGTTCAATCACCTTATCGAGTTCGCCACGATCAAGCCATACGCCCCGGCACTGCGGGCAGTAATCAATCTCGATTCCCTGACGTTCTGCTATTTTCAGTTCACTTCCATCAATCGGACATTTCATTTGGTGTTACCTTTCATCGTACTCAACACAGTGGAATAGAAACTCAGAAGTGCAAGTTTTGGAACTTTTCTGCCATTCTGTATCTCTGCAACAGCGTGTTGACATGAATTTCGGGCAGTGTCTATTTGGTCGTCGTAGGGAGTGACCCATGTGTCACTCCCGGCAAGGACGCACACATCGTTACATCCCTATGGTATCCCTTACTTTAGACATTTCCCCATTTGTTTGAGTCACTTTTTACTTCAACACGCCGCGCCGGATGAACCATTTTTCCAGCTCTACGCCCAAGAGCACCACAGCACTCAGCGCAAAGCAGATCAGCAGTTGATTTAAGGTCAGCGGATTGGTGTTAAAGACGTTGTTGAAGAACGGCGTATAGATCGCCACCAATTGTAACAAAATCGTCGTCACTACCGCACCAAGCAACAGCGGATTGCCAAAAAACGGCAGCGTGAAGAATGATTCGCGGTGGCTGCGAAGGCCGAGGGCGTGTCCCATTTGGGAATAGGCGAGGAACATGAATATCATCGTGTTCCAGGCAGGTGCGCCGTTGCTGGCGGTGATGTTGTTGGAAAGCGCCCAATAGCCCAAGCCCAATCCGGTTACGCCCAACAAAGTCCCGATTAAGAGGATATGCCGCGTCATCCCGCGCCCAAACAAACTTTCATTCGCGGCGTAGGGTGGGCGATTCATGCCGCCTTTTTCCGATTTTTCTACGCCGAGCGCTAAGGCTGGGATGCCGTCGGTAATCAGATTCATCCACAAAATTTGGAGCGTCGTCAGCGGCAGCCCCATGCCGGGGATCAATTGGCTGAACAGTAAGACAATCAACTCGCCAGTATTGCTGGCAAGCAGATACTTGACGAAACGGCGTACGTTATCATAAATGGTGCGACCTTCGCTTACAGAAGCCACAATCGTGGAAAAGTTATCATCGAGGATGACCATATCCGAGGCTTCTTTGCTGACGGCGGTTCCGGTGATGCCCATCGCTACGCCGATGTCGGCACGTTTGAGCGCGGGTGCATCGTTTACGCCGTCGCCCGTCATGGCGGTGATATGGCCTCGGCTTTGGAGCGCCTGCACGATGTTTAACTTATTCTCCGGCGACACACGCGCATAGACCGGCACCCGCTCGACCTGTGCTTCGAGTTCGGCTTGGCTCATTTTGCTCAGTTCTTGTCCAGTGAGTACGGTGTCGCCGTCCTGCGCGATGCCAAGTTCGCGGGCGATAGCGAAAGCCGTCAGCGGATGATCGCCAGTAATCATGACCGGACGGATGCCTGCTTGTTTGGCAATTCGTACCGCTTCTTTGACCTCCGCACGGGGTGGGTCGATGATGCCGACCATACCGACGAAGATCAGATCGCGCTCGACATTTTCCGCCGTCCATGCGCCATCGCTAGTATTCATCGGACGATAGCCCACGCCGAGAACGCGCAAGCCATCTTTCGCCAGTTGGTTGGTCGCCTCTTCAATCCGGTCTTTCCACTCCGGCGACATCAATACGGGCGCACCATTCGTCCAGACATGGCTGCTGATGCTGATGAGGCCGTCCGACGCGCCTTTGGTAAAAGCGATGTAGTCCGAATTTTCGGCGTGAAGCAGTGATTTCATCATGCGTTCACTGTCGCTGATCGCCAGACTTTCGTTAAAGTTATGGATGGTCGTCATGCGTTTGCGATCACTATCAAACGGCACTTCCCCCACACGCGGGAAAACCGACTCTAGCTGCGGCTTCACCAAGCCGAATCGTGCCGCTGCCAGTGTAATCGCCGTTTCAGTCGGGTCGCCGATCAGATGAAAATCACCGCCGCCTCTGGTTTCGATAATTGAGTCGTTGCAAAGCGTGCCGCCCATAAGCATAATCGCTTCTGAGGCGAAAGCGGTATCGAACCCTGTGCCGTTGGCATTGACCAGCATCAATAGGCCGTTCTGCACGACTTCATCAATATTGGCCTTGTGGCCTGCCACATCCACCACCGTCACCGTCATGCGGTTTTCGGTCAGCGTTCCGGTTTTATCGGAGCAGATTGTCGTCACCGAACCTAATGTCTCGACGGCAGGCAGCTTGCGGATGAGGGCGTTACGCCGCAGCATTCGCTGTGCGCCTAAGGCCAGCGCAATCGTCACGACAGCAGGCAGCCCTTCCGGCACAACGGCGACGGCAATCGCAACCGCGTCCAGCAAAACCGAATGCCCATTAGGGTCGGCGGGGTCTGGCAAAAGGGGTTCACCTACCGCCAATCCGATGAAAATGGCGACGATCATCACGACAATCGCGGCACGAATCAGCACACGTCCTAATTCATCCATGCGGCGCTGCAAGGGCGTTTTCTCGCTGGTGACGGATTGAATCAATTCTGCGATGCGACCTAATTGGGTTTTCATCCCGGTCTCTACGACGACGGCTGAACCTCGCCCATACGTCACGGAGGTCCCCATATAGAGCATATTAGCCCGATCACCCAGCGCTGCATTGTGATCGGTGAGTGCACCAAGGACTTTATCGACAGGCTGCGATTCGCCCGTGAGCGAGGCTTCTTGCACCCGCAAATTTGCCGAATCGACTAAACGCGAATCGGCGGGGATGATGCTGCCGGCTTCGAGGATAATCACATCACCGGGAACGAGATGCCGCGCATCCATATCGATCACCTGTCCACCGCGCCGCACTCGAACTAGCGGAGCCGCCATCTTTCGCAGCGCTGCCATCGCTTGCTCGGCGCGATATTCCTGCACCACGCCCAAAATCGCATTCAGGATAACAATCGCCGAAATAGCGATGAAGCTGTCGATTTTACCCAACAGAGCGGAAAGCGCGGCGGCGAAGATCAGCAGCAAAACAAGAGGATTGGTCAATTGTTCCCAGAGGATTGTGAGCGGACTGGTCAGCCCTTTTTCGATCAGTTCATTCTCGCCATATTGCGTTAGGCGCTCATTGATTTGTAGGGTGCTTAAGCCGCTGTTGACATCGACTTCTAAGCGCTGGAGGACGGTTTCAGTATCAAGCACATGCCAGATGACTTGATCGGTGAGCGGCGTAGGGGTGGCCTGTTTGAGTGCCATAAAACTCCTATAAAAATTCGTTTTGGGGGTGTTCCTGCGATCTTTTTCAGGATAACAGGCAAGCAAAAACAGGCGGCTGGAGGTCGTCTGTTTTCACTTCTGTTTAGTTTCCTTGACAGAGAAGATCAGAATTAGCATAACGCAGAATAAGCCCAAACCAGCCCCTCATAATTGGGGGGTTAGCCTGAGTAATTCATGAGAAGCGTTAAGGAGTGTCTATCCTCATTTGATCGAGGGATTTAAGCCATTTACTAAAGATACTTTTTCGATGATTGTATAAGCTTCAGCCATCGTGTTCAAAAAATGCAGATTACGGGTCGCGTTTGGGGCGATTTTGGACGCGGCTTTGACGATGGCTTTGATGAAAGGCGGTGCGCCGACGACGAGCAGTAACCGCTGATTCTGCGGTACTTTGCGCTCCGCATGGCTGGCTGCGGAAAGTAATTGTTTTGCACTAATTCGCATACTCGTCATATCGAGGATTAAATCCACAGGATGAGAGACTGTCGCTAAGGCTTGATTGGATTCATCAACGGTTCGATGAAAATCATCCAGCGTACAAACACCCTCATATTTTTGAATCAATATCGTGTGGGAGTCATCAGCCCAAGTTAAATAGGTAGGCATTATTAAGGCTTTCATATAAATTTTTGCTTTTATTATAAAGTGAATTTAACAATAAATCAGTTGAGGAAGTATTGCGAATTAGATAAAAAGGGGCGATTTTATTCGCCCCGATTCATAATGAACACCACTTAAATCAGAAAATCGGCGGCGCGGGGAAATTATCCAGCGATAGACCGAGCAGTTTGGCAAACGTCGGCGCGACCTGAACAGCATTCGCTTCATAAATCGTCGTATGTGGCACATCTGGCCCGACAAAAATGCACATGCGATCATCGCTGGGATCGCCCGGTTTAAGCCCATGACTGGAAATATTGACGGGTTTGCCCGTTGGCTCGGTTTCGTTGACATCATCCGGTTCAAATGACGTACGCGGCGGGGCCAGAAAGCTCGCCACCTGTGGACGCAAATCCTCCGGCACATAATCGACATGAAACGACACGACCCCATAAGGCGCGAGTTTTTCGGTGATTTCTGCTAGGTGCGCGGCATCACGCGGGACGACGTTCAACACGCTGCCTTCCGATTGCATGATCGTATCTGGTAAAAAGACCTGCGGATGAATCGCAGTCTCGATTTCGCTGTGTCCATGATCGCTCATCACGGCGATATTCCATTGATCGAGAACGCCCGCGTTTCGCAGCCGCTCGATCACCACGCCGACCATCGCATCGGCCTGAGCAATCGACCAGTGCGATTGTTCACTTTTGTAGCCCGTGTAATGCTGCACCGAGTCCGTCATGAGAAATTCCGTGATGATGAAATCGGGCGGGTCGTCACTCGCGGCGAGAATGCCCGTCCAGTTCAGTGCGTATTGATCGGCGACCATCCCGTAAATCGTCCGATCCGCGCTGGAAGTCGCTTCCATTATAGGCCATGACGACGGAAATCCGGCTTGCTCACAGGCGCGATTAAATGCCTCGCCGCCGTCTTGATGCGCGAACACCCGCAGCCATGAGTCATCGCTCGGATGGGGTACGGAATCGCGGGCGCGTTGGATAAAAGAAACCACCCACCAGGGCGGCTTGAAGATATCGGCATCTTCCGGGCGAATCATCCCAAAACCGAGCGCCGCTACTTTTTTCCCAGCGGCCTTCGCAAGTCCGGGGATCGTTGGCACACGCACGTCATCAGGATTGGCATAGCGAAAGCGCTCACCATCCCAAATCAGGTTGCCGTACACGCCGCTTTGATCGGCTGATACGCCTGTAATCATCCCAACCCGTCCGCCGAGCGAGATTCCCAGCACTTCCGAGTGTAGATTTTCGACGACGAGGCCGCGCTCTGCTAAAGCGGATAAATGTAGCAGCCGTCCGCGACAGGTGGCGAAATAATCCGCGCTAATCCCGTCGATCATAATCACCATCAGTTTTTGTGGCATTAAATCTTCCATCCTTCGCAATTAAGCGATTTTTATTTCGCTAAAAACTTGCTAAAAGCATAGAAGATTTGCGTTAAGGCCGCAAAGTTGAAATATTAAAGACGGATAGTGCTTCTCTTAAAGCTGTGCGGCGGCGATGGGGGCAGAGGTTGGTTGGTCACTTCCCTGCGCGGGTTCATCTGTGATGGCAAACGTCACATTGTCTAACGGTTGATCGGCGCTAAAGAGCAGCGTGCCGTGTCCGTCAGCATCAACGCGGAATAGCCCCGCACTCACCGGCATATTCTCGACAATGATCCATGCCTGATAAGCACGATCAGCAGATTGCGGTGGCAGAAAATCCGCGACGAGGAGTGCTTGCCCCTGTTCACCCCAAGCAATCGTCGCATTAACCGACTCATCACCCGTTAGCGAAGTGCGTTGGGTAAACACAGAATTGAGGAGATCGTTTTCGCGCCGTAAACTGCTGACCTGCGACAGCCAAAAAGCATTAGTCGCAATCAACAAGGCCGCCGCCACCGCCGCAATGGCGATCATCCGACGGTTGCGGGTGCGGCGCGGCGCTTGTGGGGCAGGCAGTACACGCAAATTCGGCGTAGTAGAAACGAGATTCGCGCCAACGGATGTCGTGGGCATATTCGGCATCACGGAATCGGGCGCATCGGCGATGTTATCGGACGCGGCATGGTCGGCTTGACCATTCTGGCGAATACGCGTCAATAACTTATCGTGCAAAGAAGCAGGGGGCTGCTCCAGCGACATAGTATAAAGGAACGCTCGTGACATTGAGGCATATTCCGCTATCTCCACCGAAATTTCTGGACAATTCGGCAGAAGCGCTTCGACGAGGGCAGTTTCGTCCGGGTCTGTTGCGCCGATGGTGTACGCGGGAATAAGTTCTCTCAGGCGATCACAATCGCTTTGGGTTAAATGGGCTGGATCATTTGTGTTATTCATTGCGTTTTTACGCTGCTTGGGCCTCTGAGCCGTTTGGTCTTTATAGCATTTAGCCGTTGATGATGACGAACAAAAGCGTAAACGTCAATATGACTAACTACCAAAAACTTATAATAGATGATTTCACTATCTTTATATACGCATCATTTAATAAAATAGATTTAACCTTTAACTTTTATCTATTCTTCGACCAGTTGTCCGGTTGCTTCCAGCCATAAACCTTTGAGTTTTTGTAAGCCAAGCCGAACACGCGTTTTGACAGTCCCCAACGGCAGGTTTAGGCTTTCTGCAATTTCGCTGTGGGACATACCGCCGAAGAATGCCAATTCAATAGCTCGAACTTGATCGGTGGGAAGCCGAGTCAACAAAGTCCGCAGCAGCTTTCCATCCTGCCACACTGGATCATCCATCACCGCCAAACTGCCGACCATATTCAGGGCTTCGTCTAATTCCAGCGCGGTTATCATCGGTCTGCGCTGCTCTTTGCGTAAACGATCAATCGCTGTGTGGCGTGTAATCGTCATCAGCCACGCAATCAACCGTCCCCGTTCCGCATCCCATGTTTCCGGCTGTGACCAGACTTTAAAAAACGCATCCTGCGTCACCTCTTCCGCAAGGCCGGAATTTTGTAGGACACGCAACGCCAAACTGTATACCAACCCGCCGTACCGTTGGTACAGTTCAGAGAGGGCGCTCTCGTCCCGCGCTCGGATGCGTCTAATCAACTCGGAATCGTCAGTATGATCTAACATTTACGCCTATTAGATTAAAAACCCACCAAGATCGCATTTTAGCATAGTTTAGGCCACTTCCCCACTCACAAGCGATTTTTAAATTTGATGAGTAAAAAATGAGAGACCTACGCTTTTCTAAAATCCGTAAATCCAGTCGGCAGCGAGACGGCGTTATGGATGATGTATCGGTTCGCAAACAGAGCTGCTCGAAAGTGAGGGCCCCACAGCGAGCAAGTCTGTTCAAGCGCTGATACTGATACTTATGCTAGTTCAACGAAATAATCTATGAAAGGGTTTGACCAATGCAAAATATTTCCCGCCGCTCACTCCTGAAGGGCGCTGGCTTGGCTGCTGGTGCAAGCGCTGTTGGTGTCTTCAATGCTTTCTATGGTTTCAGCCGCGTTCTCGGTCAAGATATGGCTGCCAACGACGATACCCAGACGATCATCAATGTCGCCGCGACTGCTGAACTGTTCGCCACCACTCACTATCTTGCCGCTATCAACAACGCAGAAGCGTTGGGCTTCGATGAAGTAACCCTGAACTACATGAAGGCCGGCTTTTTGGCAGAACAAGACCATCTTGAACTGCTCCAGAGCTTGGGCGCAGTTCCGGTTGTGACGGAATTCTATGTTCCCGAAACCCTGTTCAGCGACATCGAAGTCTTCTCCGCCACCACCGAAGTTGCCGAAACCGCTTTCGTCGCCGCTTATCTGGCTGCCGTCCGCATCTGGGGCGCTTCTGAAGAAACCGCCGCTTTCGCCGTGACCGCTGCTCAGATCGCCACCGTCGAAGCCGAACATCGCGCACTGGTTCGCCAGATCGGTGGTCGCCTTGCGAACAACCAATCTTACGGGCAATATCTGTTCTTCAATACCTCCGATGCCGTGCCGCCGCTCCAGGCCTTCCTGGATGGCTCTGGCGAAGGCTTCGTTGGCCCGGTTGCACCGCCTACCGCCGATGACATTGCGGGTGTCCGTGCCGACATGGAAATGCTGGAATACACGACGGTTGCGCCTTTCCCAGCAGTTGACCTCGCCAGCCTGTAATTCGATACTCAGATTTAACCGGGGCGGGGGAAACCTCGCCCTAATTCCCCTCATTGTTCTTCTCTGCTCTTCGCTGATCTATTCAATGAGTTAGCTAAACTTATCTAATATGGAGTAAATCTCATGCGATTTGGACCTGTTGAACTACTGATTATCTTGACGATTGTAATGGTTTTGTTTGGTGCTGGGCGTATTTCCAGACTCGGCAGCGAAATGGGCAGCGCCGTTAGCAACTTCCGCAAAGGCTTAAGCGAGGGCAGCACCAACGAAAGCACCTCGAATTCTGATAAGGCGTAAAGGCCAAACGTCATGGAAATTTTAGGGGTCGGCGGCCTTGAACTGGTCGCCATACTGGTCATCGCTATTGTGGTAGCAGGACCCAAACGGATGTTGCAATGGGCGTACATTCTCGGTCAATATGTCGCAAAACTACGCCACATGTGGAAAGACGTAGCGGTTATGCTGCAAAAAGAATTGGATGCGTCCGGTGTGGATTACAAAGTACCGGAGCAAATGCCCACTCGTGGCACATTGACTCGTGAGCTGAACAAAGTCCTCAAGCCGATGACTCAGCCGATGCAAGAAACGGCGAAGCAATTAAACGCAGAATTGGCAGGGATCAAAAATTCGTCAAAATTAGGCGCGAACAAAGCAGGTGAAGCCCCTCCCCAGCCTGTACCACAGCTTATAACGGCTGAAGAAGGCGTAGTCGATTTTGGGGCATGGTCGGGCAATAATACACAATCAGCGGCACAAACGGAGTAACACAACATGGCAAGACTTGCGCGTCCTTTCCAAAGTTTATCTACCGAAGCGCACATGTCACTGTTCGATCATCTGGACGAATTGCGCGGACGGCTGCTTAAGGCAGTTGCTGCGGTTGTGCTGGGTACCGGGATTGGGTTAGCCACAGCCACTCCTGTGATGAAGTATCTGCAACAGCCCTACGGCGCAGCCTTCACCGTCCTCGGTCCCACGGGCGGCGTGGTCGCTTACTTTCGGGTCGCATTGACCATCGGCGCGATTCTGGCGATCCCGATGATAACCTATCAACTTCTGATGTTCGTCCTGCCCGGCTTAAATGGGCGGGAAAAACGCTTCATCCTGCTTTCACTCCCTGCGATCAGCCTGCTGTTTTTGACGGGTGTGGCCTTTGCATGGTTCGTCTTGACACCTCCAGCGATGGGTTTTTTGCAAGGCTTTGAACCCACGCTTTTTAAGCCAGAATGGACGGCGGATTTATATCTCGGCTTCATCACCTCTCTGCTCTTTTGGATGGGTGTGGCCTTCGAGACTCCGCTGGTCTTCTTCGTCCTGTCACTGCTTGGCCTGGTCGGTGCGCGTGTGCTGATTAAGAATTGGCGTGCGGCGATTGTTGGCGCGGCGGTAGCCTCAGCCTTGATTACGCCGACGGTTGATCCAGTTAATATGTCGCTGGTGATGGGGCCGTTGCTGATTCTGTATCTGTTCAGTATTCTTCTGGTGATGATTGGGAGCAGAATTCATCGCAAATCAATCGCGTAAACAGTATTTAGGGCAAAACAACTCCCCTTATGCAATTATGTAGGGAACGTATGTGTCGTTCCCTGCATAGCGCACCCCTCCGTGCGCCCTACGCATGACCCTATTATTTTCTCAAAGTACATCAGAGTTTTCCAATCTTCGGTTTAGCGCTAAATTTTGAACCCTGCGCGGCATACTGCGTAACGTCAGTTATTTAATACTAGCGACCACAATTTCGCGCAGATCATGGACATACACGTTTAGCCCATCCGCATAAGCGTTCAAATAATCTTGCGTCATCGCTTGCGCCAAAGTCTGCACACCCAGTTCATGCAAAACGCGCACATGCGGACGGAAATCGCGCAGGCTGATATGAACGGTGTCGTAATCGTCGGTTTGCACCCCCCACGCAAACGTTTTCTGCTCGTTATCGTCCTTCGCCGTAATAAAGCGACGCAGACTCGCACCTGCCGCCACGCGCCCGGTGTTGGAAAAAACTTCTTCACCTTTGATGATTTCGTTTAAGACATCAAAGCGCCCCGGAATTGTATTCAGCAGTTTTTGCATCGCGCCAGAAAGATTGCCCATAAATTTGATGGTCGCCGTACTCGTGCTTTCGCCGCGCAAGGCAATATCCTTATACCGTGCCAAGAGTTCGCCAAAGCCGCCGATCAATCGCAAATAAAGCGCCCGTGCTTCATCAAAGCGATTAAAGGCTTTTTTGGCAGCATTCCCGCCTGCTGAAGCGCGATATTCCGTCAATGTCGCCATCGCCCGTTGATGATAATCCCAAAATTCCGTGATCGGGTTACGAAACGTCGTGGGAAAAACGCGATCGCGCGGATCATAACGGCTGGCATCAATCGGAATCAGAATCGCCGGATTACGATTTTCGGCGCGGTTAAGCGCCTCAAGAATCACTTGATACGCTCGCTGTGCATTGGGGCGGCGATCCGAGGCAAGTTTATCCAGCGCCTGTTGCAGCGCCGGGGACGGACGATAGAGGAAGCTGTGCAGCCCGCGATAAAGAATCAATAGATCATTGACCGTAATTTGTGCCTGTTCGCTGCGCTGTTTGAGCAGTTTTCGCACTTCCGTAATCGCGCTGGCTTGAATATGGCTGTTTTCCGCACTGGCTTCCGGCGCGAGGTCAAGTTTTTCCGCCTGTTTGACGAGTTTAGTCGATGCTTGCAAGGCCGGACTATAGGGGGCTGGCTTGGGTGGACGCTTCATGCGGGTGTGTTCGGCATAAGTTTGGGCATGGACGATGGCTTCATTTGTCATGATTTGCGCCACCGCCGCCCCCCATGCGCCATCAAAAAAGATATGTGATTGGTCAAAGACGAGGCTTTCCACTGTGCGGAAAATCGTCAACGCATGATCGCCAATGCCGCGTTTGCCCTGCCGGATGTACGCTAACGGCTGCTTGCCATCGCGCAAATCCCAATTCAGCACAATCGGCGCACGGCGCAAGAGTTCAAGTTCTTGTTGTGTGGCGGCATCCAACTGGCGGCGCAGCGTCACTTGCTCAGACCGATAAGCCTTGACTAAAGCCTCATCAATCGTCGCGGGTAGATAAACAGGCTTGGCGGCGAGAATAGCATTAGCGAGGCTGCGGGCGGCATTCGTATCCGTGATTTCGCGCAAGGGCATGAGGTAATAGCGCCCTTGATAAATCACGGCGAAATTGGCCTCTGCGACATCATAAGCGACGCGCCGTTCATTATGTGTTCCGGGTTCTAAGTAAGCCAACCATGACATTTGGCGCTGATAAGCGGGTAAGTTTTCCGCCTGCAATTCATCCATTATTTCATCAAAATGACGGGCAGCTTTGGAGGGCAGGATCGCATAATAGGGATGCCAGAATGCCTCAAATGTCTGTCGCCGATAAGTGATGTAATCCATGCCTTGCTTGCGTGTATACGGGCGCTGTTTTTCCCACAATGGATACAGCCCGCGCATCTGATCTGCCTTACGGATTTTATGTGCCTCGGCAGTATCGGCCAGTGTCTTGAGCAAAACACGCTCACGCCATTCATTTTCCAGATGTTCCGGCAGGCGCTGGGCAAATTCCGCCGCCGCCAGCATCCATGCACCGAGCAGTTCCCCATCCATCAAAGCGATGCGCTCTTGCAGCAAGCGAGTATGAAAACCTGTTGTCTCGTTGGCATGACGGGCGCTGTCTTCCCGCAAAGCAAATTCCAGATAAAACTGCCATGTTCCTTCGGGGAAGGCGGCTTCGGGGTCTTTACCCGCCAAGCGCAGCAGTTGTTGATAGGCATACAGCGCCCGTGCTGGCATGGCGAAGAATGTCTCGTAAACGGCTTTATCCAACGACTGACGCGCCCCACGAAACAGCAGCTCCACATATTTGCGCGAATCATTCGGCTCCACCGTCCGGCTATCCAACCGCGCCAAACCGCTGAGAATCAACCCCGGCACATTCCCCGCCGGAACAATTCGGGCGATTTCTTCCGAAAGGCGCTGGATTTCTGGCAGAGTCAGGCTGGAGAGTTTGCTATCCGTCTCATTCTGCATCGTCGCGGCAATCGCATACAGGTCGCGTGACGTGCGGATCGTGGCTTCGATGGCATCTGGGTTAATATCGCTCATAGTGTCGTCCAGTTGTTGGCAAAGTTTTTAGTTTTTGAGGGTCAGTTTTCCCAATACGCTGCTCATGATGAACCGCGCAAAAGAATCCCTCAGTTAGATTATAGTTTGTTTTTTAACTTTGGTTGATAGGCGGGGTGTACTGTGGCCTTTTGTAGGGGCGACTCGGCGAGTCGCCCCTAACGAAAACCTCATCTGGCGCGTAACTATCCTTGTGGCAGCACTTCACGCGGCTTGGCATTGCCGAATACAACGGCGGGAGCAGGCGGTTGCGCTGCCCACCGCGACGCATTAGCGATCACGCGCCGGACATTGGGATTGAAATAGGTCGGATAGGTTTCATGCCCCGGACGGAAATAGAAAATGCGCCCCTTGCCGCGTGTGTAACATGCGCCGCTGCGGAACACTTCGCCCCCTTGGAACCAGCTAATGAAAACGAGCGTTTCCGGCTGCGGAATATCAAAGCGCTCGCCATACATTTCTTCCTGTTCCAAAACGAATTCTTCATCTAATCCTTCAGCGATAGGATGCCCCGGCTCGACTACCCAAATCCGTTCACGTTCATCCGCTTCGCGCCATTTCAGGTCGCACGTCGTCCCCATCAGCGTCTTAAAGATTTTGGAAAAATGCCCGGAATGCAGCACGATCAACCCCATGCCATCCAGCACCCGCGCTTGTACCCGCTTGACGATCTCATCGCTGACATCATCATGCGCCATGTGTCCCCACCATGTCAGCACATCGGTTTCCGCGAGGACGGCTTCCGTTAAGCCGTGTTCCGGTTCATCCAGCGTCGCCGTGCGGACGGTAAAGCCGGGGTATTCTTTGAGTCCTTCGGCAATCGCATTGTGCATCCCGTCAGGATATACCTCAGCGACTTTAGGATTCTTTTTCTCATGGCGAAATTCGCCCCAAACCGTGACCCGAATCGATTCCATGCCATCCGTCCTTTTGTGTATGAAGGTACAATACGTTGCTGGATTAGAATTTTGACCTTTTACCGTAAAACACACAATAGCCAACCCACTTAGCCGCAAAAACTATTTTTACTCAGGGAAAATTTGTTTACTTTGCACAAATCTTTTTGCGTTTCGTTGGCACATCAGTTAAATTAAACGTTTAAGTAAAAATGCTATGAAATTTTATTAAAAGACATTAAAAATGAGTTTCCAAAGCAAGTTGATTTTAATTTCCATAGGTTAAACGTTTAATATAAAATTCATTTTGCTATTTAATCCTTATCTTAAAGGAGCTGCCCGTGCATAAAAGACTCTGGAGCATTAGCGAATACCCGTTTCAGCCGGAAAAGCAGCTTTATTACGAGACGATCTTTAGCATCGGCAACGGTTATCTAGGGACTCGTGCCAGCTTTGAAGAAGGCTCTGCAGACGACTCCCCTTCGACGCTGGTACACGGCATTTATGACCACACCCCCGGTATGCTAGTGCCGGAACTCGTCAATGTTCCCAATTGGCTTGACCTCAAAATCACGGTTGATGGCACACCCTTTTCGCTAATTTTGCCGGATCGAAATGATGATTTGCTCAAGCCGACCAACGGCGCACTCCTCGGTTATCGCCGCACACTGCATTTTGATATTGCCCTACTTCGGCGCGAGGTACTGTTCCGCGCAGCCACAGGCGCAACGGTACGAATCGTCTTTGACCGTTTTGCCAGTTTGCACGATATCCATGTTTTAGCGCAGCGCATCACGTTTACCGCCGTGGACGGTTCGCCCGAAATCACCGTCGAAAGCGCGATTGATGCCGACGTGAGCAACAATGGGGCGCGTCACTGGAAAGAGATTCAGACAACTGGCTTAAATAATAAGATTACCGTCCAAGCCACTGCTCAACAGTCCGGTTATGTCGTGGGGATGGCCTCACAGTTGGTCAGTCCGGCGGCAGTGCAATCTAAAGCTGATGAACTGCGCCCCACCTCGCGCACGACCTTTAAGCTCGAACCCGAAGGCACAGCCACCGTCGATAAAATCACGAGCATCTACACCAGCCGCGATACCGAAACACCGTTGGAGACTGCTTCGTCAGTCGTCACACAAGCGGCAGCGCTCGGTTACGACACGCTTTTGCTCGATCATGCTGAAGCGTGGGATAGTTATTGGAGCGACAGCGATATCCAGATCGAAGGCGACGAGGAAGCGCAAATCGCTATTCGTTTTACCACCTACCATATCCTCATTGCCGCACCCCAACATGATGATGATGTGAGCATCGGCGCGAAGACCCTCTCCGGCCTCGGTTATAAAGGCCATGTCTTTTGGGATACGGAACTTTTCATCCTGCCGCCGCTGACGTTTTCTCAGCCTAAGATCGCCCGTAACTTGCTGATGTACCGTTATCATCGGCTGGAAGGCGCACGTCATAAAGCCAAAGCCAATGGCTACGAAGGCGCGATGTATCCTTGGGAAAGCACCGATACGGGTGAGGAAACTACGCCGCAGTGGAGCGATCCACAGCCCGACGGCACCAAGATTCGCATCTGGACGGGCGACAACGAACAGCATATTTCCACCGACATCACCTACGCCATCCTGCAATATTGGCAGTGGACGGGCGAAGATGACTTTTTGTGCGACTATGGCGCGGAAATCGTCCTCGATACAGCCGTTTTTTGGGGCAGCCGCGTCGAAGAAAAAAATGGGCGCTACGAACTCAGCCAGCAAATTGGCCCCGACGAATATCACGAGAATATTGATAACAGTGTGTTCGTCAACCGCATGACAGTCTGGCATTTGCAGCAAGCGCTGAATTTGCTGGAATGGCTGAATGCTCATGCGCCCGACGAAGCCGCCCGTTTGATCGCCAGCCTCCATCTGACCCCGGTGCGCCTTGCAAAATGGCAAGACATCATCAATCGCATGTTCATCCCTTTTGACGAGAAAAATCAGATTCACGTCCAATTCGAGGGTTTCTTCGATATGGAATACATCCCTGTGCCGCATTATGAACCGCGTGTGGGCGGTGTATGGCCTATGCTCGGTCACAAGCGAGCGCTGCAATCGCAGGTCATCAAGCAGGCCGATGTCGTCATGATGATGGCCTTAATCGGTGATGAAGTGGGCAGCCATGAGGTGATGCTCAATAACTGGAACACCTATTATCCCCGCTGCGATCAAGGTTCGTCCCTCAGCCCGGCCATTCATGCGTGGGTGGCGGCGCGGTTGGGCTTGGATGATGAAGCGTATCATATGTTTGAACACGCGACTTCCATCGACTTAAAAGACAACAAAGGCAATGTGCGCGATGGCATTCATGGCGCGGCCTGCGGTGGCTTATGGCAGGCGATTGCACTTGGCTTTTGCGGATTAACGCTCGGCGCGAATGGCCCAATGGTGGATAATCCCCGCCTGCCCGCGCATTGGAAGAGCGTCACTTTTAGTGTGTACTATCGGGGCGAGAAGCAGACGTTTACCGTCACGCATCCGTAACCCGTGAAGGACACCCCGATGGCGTGATGGGGTCGCCCAATAGTGGGTGAGAAAAACACGTCAGAACAGTAAAAAAACTACTTTTGGAGGAAATAGACCTATGCGTACCTATCGTTTTGTCGCCCTAGCATTGCTTGCGGTGCTGGTGCTGTCCATCAGCGGCATGGCTGCCGCGCAGGATCCCGTTGTTATTCAAGTGTGGACAGGCTCATCATCCCCGGCGGAAAATGAATTCAAAGAAGCACAAGTCGCCGCCTTTGAAGAGGCCAATCCGGGCATCGATATTGATCTGTTAATCTCCCCCGACTATGGCACCCAGATTCAAGCTGCCCTCGCAAGTGGTGATTATCCTGATGTGTTCACCATCGGTCAGTTCGATTTCCCCTCATTGGCGGATTCGGGCGTACTGTCCGTCGCAGGTGATAATATCGTCGATCAAGAAGATGTGATCCCCAGCTTGTTGGCAGCATTCACCGATGCTGAAGGCAATGTATATGGCGTTCCGAAAGACTTCTCCACACTCGCACTCTACTACAACACCGACGCATTTGATGCCGCTGGTATCGATTATCCCACCGCCGAATGGACGTGGGAAGATATGTATGCCGCCGCCGAAGCCATCACCGCCGCTGATATTACCGTCGAAGATGGTTCTGAAGTCGTGGGCTTTAGCGCCGGGGTTGATCGCAATCGCTGGATGGCCTTCTTCTATGCCAACGGTGCAGATTTGTTTGATGCCGACGGCAATGTCGTCTTCAACAGCCCCGAAGCTGTCGAAGCGTTGGATTTCTATGCCAGCTTTGTCCTCAACGGCGTGGGCGCAATCCCGGCTGATCTGGGCGGCTCTGGCTGGAGCGGCGAAGCCTTCGGTAAAGGTCTGGCAGGCATGACTGTCGAAGGCAACTGGGCCATCGGCTACCTGAACGATACCTTTCCTGATCTGAATTGGGGCGTAGCAGAAATCCCCACCGCACCGAGCGGCGAAAAAGCAACCCTGACCTTCACCGAAGCATGGGCAGTCGGCGCGAACACCGAACATCCTGAAGAAGCATGGACAGTCGTCAACTACTTCACCGGTCCCGAAGGCGCGATGGCAGTAGCAACCGCTGGCTTTGGCGTTATCCCTGCCCGCACCAGCGCGGTAGCCTCTTGGCTGGAAACACGCGGCGAAGAATTTGCGCCGTTTGTCACGGGTGCAGACTACGCCGTTGCCCCGGTTTTCCCCTTGGGCTATGGCGATTTCACCGCTTCTGTTGACGAAGGCACCATTGCCGTTATCGCAGGCGAAGCCACCGCGCAAGAAGCGATGGACGAGTCTGCCGAAATCGCTGCCGAAATTATGGCGGAACAGCAATAAGGTTAGAACTCGCGCCGTTGATCGCTATGTAGGGCAGGGTTTGAAACCCTCCCCTACGAAAAAGACCTTTTAACAGCGTAAATTCTACTATTTTCAGACCACTGGGGCGACTTACCTTTAAAAGTAAGTCGCCCCTTCAAAAAAATTGAATTAAAGGGGGCAATCTATGGAACAAGCAGCGTCTACTGCCACCGCGCAGCAGAAAACACTCAACAGCCAAGACAACGCAAAACGTCAGGAAGCGGTTGCTGGATTGGCCTTTACAGCCCCTGCTTTCCTTATTCTTCTCGTTTTTCTAATTTTGCCGCTTTTTGTGGCGTTTTACTTCAGCCTGACAGATTGGAATGGGCGTACGCCGCTCACGAATGACGATGCCTACAGCATTGTCGGCATAGAAAATTATGAAACGCTGCTCATCAACGGGCGGCGTGTCGATGACTTTTACAACGCCCTTAAAAATACAATCTATTACGTCATTGGCGTTGTGCCCCTGCAAACAGCCCTCGCATTGGTGCTGGCGGTCATCGTGAATCAGCGTTGGTTAAAAGGACGTGGGTTCTTTAGAACAGCATTTTACTTTCCTTCAATTACATCCTCGATTGTTGTCTCGATGATCTTCCTGTTTTTATTCTCCAACACGGGGCCGGTCAATGGGTTGCTCGGAGCGATTTTCCCTAATTATGAGCGGGTCTCGTGGTTATCGGATAATAACGGGTTGTTCCACAATATTTTGGGCATTGTAGGCATCAATGAAGGCAATGTCGGTGGTTGGGCACAAAGCGAAGTGTTTAGAATTGAACTTTGGGATTGGATCAGCGGCCCCAGTGTTGCCATGTTCACGATTATGCTGCTGGCGGTATGGACGACAATTGGTACGATGATGGTCATCTATTTAGCAGCGCTGCAAAATATCCCCAGCAGCGTGTATGAAGCGGCGCAAGTCGATGGTGCCACAGGACTCCAAACGTTCCGCAAAATCACGCTGCCACTGCTGCGTCCCACGACCTTTTTTGTGGTGACGATTGGCCTCATTGGTACCTTCCAAGTCTTTGACCAAATTTATATGTTGCGGAACGATCAAACCCGCCGAACAACGATGACGGCGGCCTATCTGGTCTATGACACTGCTTTTAACTTGGGCGATCCGCGCATGGGGCTGGCAGCCGCCTCAGCGATTACGCTTTTTGTGATTATCTTTTTCGCCACTGTGCTTCAACGCCGATTCGTCGGCGGCGACCAAGCCGACAACTAAGTTGAAAGGAGCGCCGAAATGACGACAACCGCAGGTACCGACGTACCGCAGCGCCAAGCTTCCCCAATCAACATTCGCGCAATTTTGGGTGTTGTTGGTGTGGTGTTTCTTGTTTTTATTGCCTTTGTTGAGATCATGCCTTTTGTCTTGACGGTTGCCAGTTCGTTTAAATGCGACGCTGCGATTGTCTCAAGACCGGGTTCCTTTATTCCTGCACCCCCTTTTGGGGTATCATGCGATGTCACGAATGATGCTGGTGAAGTAACGGGTCGCTTATCCGCAGCCGACCAGACCGATGGTATTTTCTTTAATCCCACCTTTTCCGGTTACAGCCGCATCCTAGATAGCAGCGGCAGCAATGACCTCCCGCGCTGGTTGGGCAACACCGTCTTTTATTCCATCGCCGTAACGATTTTGCGCTTAATGTTCGATTCGATGGCGGGATATGCGCTGGCACGGCTTAAGTTCCCCGGCAACCGTTTGATGTTCTTCCTCATTTTGGGAACACTGATGATTCCAGGTGTAGTGCTGCTGATTCCGCGCTTCTTGATGCTCCAGCAGTTGAACTTGCTGAACACGTATCAGGGTTATATCATTGTCCTCGCGGCGGATGCCTTTGGCATTTTGCTGATGAAGCAGTTCTTTGAATCTATTCCGGGCGAAATTGAAGAAGCCGCCCAAGTCGATGGTGCGAATCGATTCGTGATTTTCTTCCGCATTGTCCTGCCGATGGCGACCCCGGCGCTCGTCGCGCTAACGATTTTCAGCTTTCAAGGGCAGTGGAACAATTTCATGGATGCGCTCATCATCATCGGCGGCAAGCAGGATTTATTTAACCTGCCGATGGGCTTGACCAAGTTGCGCGGTTCTGGGCAGGATATTCAGTTTGATCTGGTGCTGGCAGGTTCGGTTATTACGACCTTCCCGATGGCGATTTTGTTCTTCATCTTCCAGCGCTATTTCGTGGAAGGTGTGAGTTATTCGGGTTTGAAAGGATAAAAGGTGCTGAGGAAAAAGTGCTGAGTGAGCTAAGTCACAAGTGATTATAGGCGAAGGCTTAATACTCAATTCCTCAGCACTCAGTATTCCTTGCTCAGCACTCATCATAAAAAATGATTGCAGGACTTAAAGCATGGTGGCATGGCCTTCGCCACCTCGAACATCAAGGCTATCTTTACGTCTGGGCGAATTTTTGTGCCTTGCTCGTCTCCATCCCCATTATCACCGCCCCCGCTGCCTGGGCGGGTTTGATGAAGATGAGCCATGCCGCCCATCGCAGCCGATTTGTAACGCTCAATGATTTTTGGAGTGGCTTCCGAGAAAATTTGCCGCGTGGATTCGTGATGTTCGGCCTGAATGTCGTCATTATCGGGCTAAACCTGATTAACCTGTGGAGCTACAGCCTGCAATCCGGTTTGGTCGCCAATGTGCTGCGGACGGTCTGGATTACGGTGCTGCTGTTCTGGTTCACGGTACAGCTTTATGTGTGGCCGATTTTTTACCAGATGGAACAGCCGACTTTATGGAAAGCGCTCAAAAACGCCGCGCTGATGATCGTCCTCAATCCTTGGTTCACGCTTGGGTTATGGATTGGCATCCTGCCCCTTTTGATTATAAGTATCCTCTTGCCGCCAATCCTTTTACTGCTCACACTGGCTGCATTAGCAGCAGTAGCTAACAGTGCGGTCAATGATCGCCTAAAAGTCGCTGGATTTAAAACCGAAGTTTTAGGCGAAGACTCAATGTAAAAATAATGGGTTCATCCATATA
>DAOTTO010000014.1:0-6763 GCA_034437895.1 Anaerolineae bacterium
AGCGCCCGAACCGCCTCCATCAAAAACGGCTTGCAGCATGTATCCACATGATAAGAAATCTCTAGCTGCTCTGTTTCCAGCGAGTAAGCGCCCGAAATAATCACACGCGGCGGCTGATGATGCTCAGCACAAACAAGGCTCCCTAACGCAGTTTGCACCTGTCGGGTGATTTGCGCTTTGGTATGGTCGATCATCAGCGCCAATTCGTAATCGTCCAGAATGCGATCTTCTGATGCTTGTGCTTCATCTACTTGGATATTAAATTCAATGTCGATCATTGCAAGACTTTCTCTCTAAAGCGGCTGCGGAATTTGTAAACCCAAGTGTTCATTCAAGGCTGAAATGATGTTGTGCTGCACCTGCGCCACACTATCGCTGGCGTTAATCCGCGCCCAACGCTTCGGCTCTTTTTTCATGAGCGCTTTGTAGCCCTTATACACGCGCTGATGGAAGGCCATTTCCATATCATCCAGCCGATTCCATTCTTCGCCAAAAAGTGAAGCCGCCGCCCGCCGCTTGAGGCTGTCTTCGGGCGTGATGTCCAGATACATGGTCAAATCGGGCAGCAGGCCGCCTGTCGCAAAAGTGACGATGCTTTTAAGCGCTTTAAGATCAAGGCCGTGACCGTAGCCTTGATAGGCATAAGTGGAGTCAATATAACGGTCACAAATGATCATGCCGCCACGTTCCAGATGAGGGCGGATCACTTCCGCCACAAGCTGCGCCCGCGACGCACAAAACAGCAGCAGTTCAGTATGTGGGTGCATGGTTGCGTTTTGCATCTCATCCTCGCCATTTTCCGCCTGTTTGAGCAGAACACCGCGCACCTGGTCGCCAATACTCGTCCCGCCTGGTTCGCGGGTGAGCAGCACCTCAAAACCACACTCGCGCAAATAAGCCGCTGTCTGGCGTATCTGAGTTGTCTTGCCGCTGCCATCCATGCCTTCAAACGTAATGAACATGTATTTTTTCCTTGTGTTGGGGGGTGCAACGGCTTAAATTATAATTTATCCGGGTTCGATTTGCCCATCTTCGACACGCCATAAAGCAGCACGTTTGAGAAATTCCGGCGTAAAAATTTCAAGTTCTGTCGTCGTCAGCAGGGTTTGGGTCGCGCCGTCGATGCGTTCCAATAAATAAGCGCGGCGCTTAGAATCCAATTCGGCGATGACCTCATCCAGCAGCAAAATAGGCCACTGACCAATTTTTTCCCGCATCCATTGCAGTTCCGCCAATTTAAGCGACATGACGGCTGTACGTGCCTGTCCGCGACTGCCATAAAGCCCCGAATCACGATTGTTGATGCTCAAGCGCAGTTCGTCTCGATGCGGGCCGCTGAGGGTCGCGCCGCGCTGAATCGACTCTTTCTGCTCAGCTTTGAGTTTATCCGCGAACTGCGGCGCAATTTGCGCGGGGTCAAGATCACGGTGCAAATCCAACCCCAAAACATCAAATGAAAGCTGACTGCTGCCATTAGAGGTTGGCGTAAAATTCGGTTGATAGCGCAGCGTAAGCTGTTCTTTGTTGCCTGTTAAATCGTAATGGGCGCGTTGGGCGGTGATTTCTAACTCACGCAAAAAACGCTGCCGTCCGGCGATAATGATACTGCCTGTTTGAATCAACTGTTCATCCCAGAAAGTTAATTCATCAGCGCTGCCCCGCCGCTCCCCAATCCGGCGCAGTAAGGCGTTGCGCTGTGGCAGAATTTTTTCATATTTATCCAACGCAGCGAAATAGGGCTTATCGACCTGTGACAGTGTGGCGTTCATAAAATGGCGGCGGTCAGCAGGCGCTCCTTCCACTAAGGATAAATCCTGGGGCAGAAACAGCACGACATTCACGAGGCCGACAATATCCATCACGCGCTTATCGACCCCATTTTGCTTAATAACCTTCTTAAAGCGCTGCCTGCCCTCGCCTGATGTTTCCAGCATGAGGGTCATTTCAAGCCGATCATACGCGCCATTTTTGCCGCTGATCTCCGCGACAAGGCGGGAATAAGGCATCAAGTCTTCTTCGGTGCGCCAGTGAATCAACTGGCGATCACTCGTTGTGTAGGGGGAACGCGAGGTCGCCAAATAATAAATGGCCTCAAGCAAGCTGGTCTTACCCTGAGCATTCGCACCATGCAGCAGAATAGGCGCATCTGGCAAACCGATTTCCAGACGCGCATAATTGCGAAAATTGGTCAGCGAAAGATGTTCAATATACATCAAAAGGACTCGTCAACGGATAAAGATTATTTTAACGCAGAGAAAAAAAGAGACAGAGACACAACAACTTTTCGGTTCTCTGGCTCTCTATTTCGCGCTGTTTAGCGTGCTGTTTAGATGTAAGACTTTAGTTAACGCTGCGGGATTTTACACACGCCATCAATACAATCCGCTTCTTCGCGTTCAAGCTGGTCAAGATCAACCCCAACCAATCGATTGATGGCGTAGCGATTTTTCGCAATAAAGCGATACATGCGCGGCCCTACCCAATCGCCAATAAAGGGCAGTCGCAAAATCGCCCAAAGTGGCAGACCCAACGGAAGCGCCCGCAGCATCCGCCGTGTTCCGGTAAAGCCGGGGAAAACCCGCAAATTTGAATCGAGCACGTGAATTTCGCCCATTAAATTCGATTGATCGAGCGCCGGAAAACGTGATGATACTTGCGTCCGGTCATGTAAATCCAAGAACTCAACTTGCTTAAACCAATCCAACGCACCGACCACACGTCGGGTCGTATTACAGATGACACAATGCCCATCATAAATCGCGGTAAGCGCCACAAATCACCTCAAAATGAAACATTTTATCTATTGATTATACCATGATACGCATTAGATTTTTGATAATTAACCTCAGTTTTGGATAACACACTTTGATTAACTTTTATGATGTCCTCATCCCCCAACCCCTTCTCCATTGCATGGAGAAGGGGAGAAAACTGGTTCACAATGGTTCTTTAAGTCCCCTCCCCACTTCGTAGAGAGGGGATTTAGGGGTGGGGATAGAATGAAAACACTGTCCGAAACTCAGGTTAATTATAAGTTACGCAGTTCATAGTAATTAGTTCAGGACTTTCGCTTACCTCACCCCCCAGCCCCCTCTCCAAGTATTGGAGAGGGGGAGAGAAACGCATCTTGAAGTCCCCTCTCCATGCAATGGGGAGGGGATTTAGGGGTGGGGTAAATGCGTGAGCGAAGTCCTACAATTTTGAGTATGGGGCTATTCTTCGGGGCAGGATATGGTCTTGCCCCACAATGACCTATACGACGTTTATAGATGGCACAAACCCTCTAAGATGAGTCTGAGAGCAGCACTAAAGCGCTGACATTCGGATATTTTTTACGCCTGATGTGAAATGAAGTTGGCGAAAAAGGAGACCCTCTTGCAAGATTGAAGTACCTCTACATCAGTTTGCGAGAGGTTCTCATGACAAGTATATCGCTAGAAACACTATTCACGATTTTGTATGTGCTGATTAACGATTGGTATAAAGGGGAAGACAACCAGTTGATGGGTGGCAAAGTGGGAGCAAAACCGACATTCAGTGACAGCGAAATGCTCACCTTGATGATCGCCCACGATTTTGTACTGTTTCCGAGCGAGACGCACTACGTATCGTTCATCCGCGCCAGTCACCTGGGGCTGTTCCCCAAGCTGGTTGACCACAGCCAGTACAACCGTCAAGCGCGGGGGTTGGTCTGGCTGACCGAACCGCTACGTCGAGCCGGATTGAGGCATTTGGGCGTGGGGAAGCCTGAGTATCTGCTAGTAGACACCAAACCTGTTCCCGTGCTAGGGATGAAACGCAGCAACGCAGCAAGCGCCGCAGCGATTTTCGTGGAAAAGCGGATTATGGTTACTGTGCCGCAAGGCAGTTTCATTATTTCAGCTACAAACTGGTGTTATTGACCACACTTGACGGACTGCCTATGGTCTATGACCCTGTGCCTGCCTCCACCGATGAGCGTGTGGCGGCGGAAACGGTCTTAGCCCATGTGACAAACGTCGATGTCTTGGGCAACAAAGGTTTCCTCGGTGATGCTTGTCAAGCATATATGCCACAACCGCCAACCGCGTTTGGACGCAGAAACGGACGAACCAAAAACAGCAAAATCCGCCTGCGTTTGACCGTCTCCTCAATTCGGTACGCAAACAGATTAAGAGTGTGTTTCATGCGCTGCAAAATACCGGACGCAATCTTGAACGCTTACTGGTAAAGCACGAACGGGGTTTACATGTGCGCGTCGCTGCCAAGATTGCCGCTCTTGTTTATCGCCACGTCTTAGCTTGATGCTCCAATATGGATGTTTTGTCCTTTTCTATTTCACATTAGACGTATGTTATAATCCACATCAGACTCCATTAAGACCTTCGTACAACTAAGGGGAGATAAAATGCTGAACGCCGATGCCCTGATTCCGCACCGTGTCGTAGAAATTATTGACCGCACTTTTCGCATTTATCGGGATAATTTTATTACGTTTGTCGGGCTGGCGGCGGTTGTCCTCGTGCCGTTAACGCTGTTTAACAATGGTGCGACGAGTACAGCACAAAACGACCTCTCTATTGGAGGTGGCTTTGGTACAACACAATCTCTTTCCCCTGAAGAGATCAATCAAGTATTGATCGGTCTGTTAATTACAATCATAGGCGCGATCATCCAGGGCGTAATTTTGAACGGGCCGATTACGTCTATCGCGTCGGAAAATTATTTGGGGCGGCGGCAGTCGATTGGCGAGGCCTTCGCTGCCATGCAGTCGCGCTTCGTCCCATTGGGGCTTGGCCTCTTTTTGTTCGGGCTGGTCATCGGCATTTTGGCGTTTATCTGCTTCCTCGGTGCGGCGTTGATTGTGTGTCCAATTCTCGGCATCCCGGTGGTTTTTTATCTGGCGATTGCGGGCTTTTTCTATATCGTCCCGATTTTGACCCTAGAAAATGTCGGCGCTAGTTTTGGCATCAGCCGAGCGCTTGCCCTCGGTAAAGCCCGGTTTTGGCCCAGCTTCGGGCTGGTCGCTGGGATCACTTTGATCGTATTTATCATTACTGCCGCTATCGGTGCGTTAGCTGGTGTACTGTTAGGGGTTTCTGGCAGCGTTTTTTCTGCCTCAAGTACCCCTATTCTCCTGCTAAATCTGGTACTGACCATTTTCGCTGCGCCCATTCAGCCGATTGCACTGACCTTGATGTATTACGATACCCGTGTTCGTGTGGAAGGCTTAGATATTGCGATGGAATCTGTAACGCGCCCCAACCCCACTCCGGCGGATGTAGCCTCACCACCGTCCACCGGACCGCTCTTGAAGGGGCAGGATTTCGTCAACATCTTGATCTTAATCGGCCTTTTCATTCTCTTCTCGATTGCAGCTTATGTGCTGATTTTGGCGTTTTTAGGGGCATCTTTCATTGGCTGAGTTATGCGCTCTTTTCTGTTGATTAGCTTTAATCGCTGGCTGATTGTTGTGTGGCTGGTGGCTGCTTCCATTACAGTTACAGCTCAAGCCACGCCGCTCCCAGAAGCGGAGTATTGGATACGCTTGCAGCAGACCGACTCCCTGTTGCAGCAAAGTCTTGCTAACGGCCTATCGGAGTCGGCTGCCGCGCAGATTAATGCGATGTGGACGCGGGTGGAATCACTTACCTTGCCGGATGGGGAAACCTTAGCGATTGATGTCGATTGGCTGATGGTCGATGTTTCCCTCAGTGCCGACGATTTACGCACTCTACAAACAAGGATTCAAGCGCTGCTGGCTTATCACGATGTACAGACCGCAGCAGCGCAAAATGCCGAATCGTCGCTGGCGGCGTTAGAGCGCATTTTGCAAGATGAACGCTTTCGCTATGAGCAAGAACCAGTGCCGCCTGAATCCCAACCTACAAATTCGCGGCCTTCCCCATCTGGCGGATTTAGCCCCGCCGCGCAGTTAGTCCTAATCATGATCGGCATTGGTCTGGTGATCGCCCTTCTAGTGAATTTCGCACGGGGGCTTCGCATCCAACGCGCCGCTTTACTTCCCGATACTACGCCAGAAGATGATCCTGTAACATCGGCAGCCGCTTTAGAACGGGCGGCAGAATCGCAATCCACACAGGATTATCGCGCTGCCATTCGCTATTTGTATTTATCCAGCCTGCTCTTATTAGATGAGCGCGGCGTGATTGATTACGACCCTTCGCTGACGAACCGGGAGCATCTGGAACAAGTGCGTCCGCGCCGGGAAATCTTCGAGTTATTGAGCGCCATCGTCAGCCTGTTTGATCGCGTGTGGCACGGTTTCGCGCCAGTCGATGAAGCGCTGTATCAAGGCTTCCGCCAGCGGGTGGAACGCTTAGAAAAATTGGCAATATGACCAACTTTGTAAATTTTTCCATCGTATCAATCCCCACCCCTAAATCCCCTCCCCATTTCATGGAGATGGGACATCAAATGCGTTTTACTCCCCCTCTCCAATGTTTGGAGAAGGGGGCGGGGGGTGAGGAATGACCCGCGTTACAGATCGCCAGTGGCTCATCATCGGCATGATCGGCGCGGTCATGGTCGCCATCATTTCTGCCGCAATCGCCCCCGCCCCACTTCCACCGCCCCTCAGCGCCCGTAGTGCCGACGAAAATGGGGCTTTGGCCTTGCGGTTATGGCTGGAAGAAAGCGGCTATAGCGTCCAGCAGATGTCGGCAGATTCCGCGCTTGATTCGCTTGATGTATTATTCATTTTGGGCGATAAGGTGTATTCGGATGTCGCCGCCCGTCGTATCCGCGATTGGGTGCAGCGCGG
>DAOTTO010000015.1:0-4994 GCA_034437895.1 Anaerolineae bacterium
CCTGCTGATTTAGCCATGATGGGCGAAGTCGGCTTAAGCGGCGAGATTCGCGCCGTCGGTCAGATCACTGCCCGCCTGAATGAAGCGGCGAAGATCGGCTTTAAACGGGCGCTTGTCCCCCGGATGCGCCGTAAACTGGAAGATGTCCCCGCCGGAATAGAAATTATCCCCGTCCGCAATGTGGCGGAAGCGCTTAATATCGCTGTGCCGAAATAGGCTTCCTGATCGAAGTAGACGTAATCAAAAAGAGGGCGACCACGCAGGTCGCCCCTCTCGATAATGCCTCAATCAGTGGCAAAACCCACTACACTTACACCCCGACAGGCTCATTCACCAAAATCAGATTCACATTACGCCGCAGCATGGCTGGTTCTTGCTCGATAATCAGGATTTTGGCAACCATGCTGTTCATGCCAGATAACGCTTGAAGACGCTCATTCTCATGCGGCAGCGCGTATTCGCGGATACGTCGTAAGGCATCATCCAGCGTGGGGACAATCTTTTGGACACCCGCCACCCAGATGACATTCAGGCTGGAATAGGTATAAGCTGGAATTTGGCTGCCGCTGCCGCTGGCAACGACAATTTCACCTGTCTGTACAATGGCTTGTACGCTGCCCAAGAAGTAAGGCGACAAGATGCTGTTGCGGCGCAGTTCCATCTGCTTGGCAGGGTCGGTTTCTGCCAAAATCTCGTCCTTGAGATTGATCCAAGGATGGGCTTTATCAATCAACCGTGCCTCAAAACCAATATCCTGAAGTGTGCGGGACATGCCCGTCATGAGGGTCGCACCTGCTGGGATCAGCGCGGTCACTTTTTCCAGCGCCTCAGCGGCGGTATCTACGATTTCGACATGGATTCCACGCGCTCTCACAGCGTCGGCGGTTTGCAAAACTTGTTCATGCGACGCGGGTACAGCATAGTTAACAGTGGCTTCGAGAGTCATATTCATGCGGCACGCGATAAGGTGCCTGCTCCTTTGATTGAGTGATAATGAGTGAAGAGAATTTCGGAAATAGTGTTTGATTGATGCTGCTAGAGCGACTCAGCGAGTCGCCCCTACTTTAGATGAGGTATAAAAAATTACAGTGGGACAGCAACAAAGCGCCCATAGGCCACAAAAGCCGCCAGCACCCCTAATACAAGGCTCGGCATCATCATCGGAATCTCATTGCGGCGAAAATGGGCAAAGGCTGCTCCGATCATCGTAATAACCAATCCAACGGCAGCAATCGGCGTGAGTTCCGGCAAAATCCCTGTGAGCGCGGGAACAATCAGGCCAATTGCGCCTAAAAGCTCGATCCCCCCAATCGCTTTGACGATATTAGGGGAAAAATCTCCAGCCCAAGCCATGCGCTCCTTCACTTTTGCATAAGGTAAGGTCAGCTTCATAAAACCCGCCCCCCCAAAAGCAAAGGCCAGCAGCACTTGTACAACCCAGATTGCGATGTTCATGATATTATCCTCAGCCGTGTATTATGTAATAAACTATCACCTGTTGTTTAACCAACGGATGTCATTTAGGATGATAGACATACAACCCAGCAAAAGCAACCAACAACAACTGCCTTCTGTTGCCTAAACAACAAAAAACGACAAGTGTTGGCGAAGTGGGAAGCCCAAACAGGGATAGGGCGACTTAATCATCTCGGTGAAGCTCAGGCTTATATTGTTAACTGCGTGTTGTATAAATTCGCATAGATGCCGCCCGATACGATTAATGCCTCATGCGTTCCTTGTTCATCAATCCCGTCCTCTGTTAAGACGATGATTCTTTGGGCATTCCTGACGGTTGATAAACGATGGGCGATGACCAATGTGGTGCGGTTGTTGGTTAAAGCCTCTAAGGACTCCTGAACGGCCTTTTCACTTTCATTGTCGAGGGCGCTCGTCGCTTCATCGAAGATGATGATGGGCGGATTTTTTAAGAAGACGCGGGCAATACTCAGCCTTTGCTTTTGCCCACCTGATAATTTCACGCCGCGCTGACCAATATCCGTCGCATACCCCTCCGGTAAGGCCATAATAAAATCGTGGGCGTTGGCTTTTTTAGCCGCCGCGACGATTTCTTCCTGACTCGCATCAAGTTTCCCATAGCGAATGTTGTCTGCGACTGTCCCGGCAAACAGATACACATCCTGCTGGACAACGCCGATGTTGCCTCTGAGTGAGCATAGGCTAATATCCTTAATGGGCTTACCGTCGAGCAGGATTGCCCCTTCGTTTATATCGTAAAAGCGCGGGATCAAAGAGCAAAGGGTTGTTTTGCCGACTCCTGAAGACCCGACTAACGCGACATATTCGCCGGCTTTTATTTCCAGCGAGATGTTCTTTAATACATAAGCGTAGTCTTCTTTGTACCTGAAGCGCACATCTCTGAACGCGATGTTGCCCTGAACGTGGGTAACGTCGATGGCCTGGGCTGAGTCCTGAATATCCAGTGCTATCTCCAACACATCCATAAAGCGGCTGAACCCCGTTACGCCTTCCTGATACAAGCGGGCGAAATTCAGCAAGCGCTGAATCGGCTCGATGAGGATGCCGATATAGAGTAAGTAGGTCAGCAAATCGGATAAATCCAGCGCATCACGTACAATTGCTGCGCCGCCGAAGATGACCACAGCGATGGTGATCAGTTGGGTAAACGCAATTAAGCCATTAGAAAAATAGGCCTCACTTTTATGGCCTTCACGCCTGCTGTCCACAAAACGCTTGTTTTCGTAGGCAAATTTCTTCTTTTCAACGGCTTCGTTTGTGAATGACTTTACGACGCGGATGCCAGCAAGCGTATCTTCCACTTGGGCGTTGATGTCGCCGATGATGTCTTTGCTCCGCCTTAATGCGATATTCATGCGCTTATTGAAGTAAAACGCATAGGCACCCATGATGGGTATAAAGAAAAAGATCATCAGCGTAAACTGCACGTTGATGCTCATCAGGATAATGAACGCGCCGAAAAACTTCAAAAACGCAATCGCAAGGTCTTCGGGGCCATGATGATAGAGTTCGGAAAGCCCAAATAAATCATTTGTGAGCCGCGTCATCAATTGCCCTGTCTTTTGTTCATCATAAAAACCAAACGACAGGTTTTGATAATGTTCAAATAATTCGCGGCGCATGTCGCTTTCCATCATCGCCCCCATCATGTGACCGCGATAATCAACAAAGACGTTGCACACCGTATAAACGACGACCAGCGCCAGCATAAAAGCGCCTATCCCATAGATTTGGTTGAGGGCGTTGGGGGCGTTTGCTTCTAACACATTTTTGGTGATGTATCTTGTGCATAACGGGAGGATCAACGTAACTACCGATACGATAAACGCACATACCATGTCGGCGAAAAGCAAGCCAAGATAGGGTTTGTAGTAAGACAAAAATTTCCTGATTCTAGAATGCACAAATTATCTCCTAAAGCAGACCAAGCAGCATGAAAAGTCCAATCCATAGCGACAGGGAGGGCGCGGCGATTATTGTGAATGTTGTTCAGCGTATCACCAGGCAGCACTGTATCACTACCTCACAGGATGAGGTGAGGTCTTATGAAAAGAGGTCGTCAGGCACACTTGATCAAAGAGGCGCTTGGTGGAGAAAGGACATGACCAGAGAAGCTAGTTCAGCGATTTCAAATCCGCTGCGGCAAGCGGTTAACCCATTAGGCCGAATGGCGTAAGAGAAAATCAGGCTTGTGCTGGATCATGTCTAAGCGCGGCGGCATAAAGGTGTGCCCGTTTCGACATCATGAATGGCAAATTTGTTGAATACATTTTTTATGCCTCCTTTGCGCTTATTTTATAGATAATAGCGCATAGCGTAACATAAAACGGTTCTTCTAGCAAGCATAAAAGGTCATTTAGGGTCAATAAAATCGTCAAGCTCATCGCGGGGATAAATCAATCGCTCTGGCGGAAGCACAAAGCAGGGCTTCCAAAAAGCATCATCTGTTGACTAAACATCAGATGTTGTTTAAGATATGATTTAAGATTTATTGAGGAAGCAAGATGTTAAAAGAGATTAAAAATGATCCCCGCGCGCGGCGGACTCGGCAGTTGCTCCAGCAGGCGATGAACGAACTCATGAGCGAGAAACGTTTTCCCGAAATTACTGTTCAAGATATTACTGCTCGTGCTGAGGTCAACCGCGCTACTTTTTACGCCCATTTCGTCGATAAGTATGATCTGGTGAACGCTATCATCCGGGATCATTTTCAGAACGCACTGGATGCAAACCTACCCAAAGAACCCACCCTTACCCGTACTAATTTGGTGCTGCTGATCGAGACGGTTTATAGCTATTTATCGGGCTTCACGAGTCAATGTTCAGCGCCGCATGTCGACAGCGATCAAGGCTTGATGATGCGGCAGGTGCAGACGCAGCTTTATACCGTCCTGCTGGAATGGCTAAAACGCTCTGCGTTTCATACCAAATCTGCGACGACCACGCCAGAAGTCGCCGCTATGATGACGAGTTGGGCGATCTTTGGCCCCGCCTTGCAATCGTCATGGGGCAGCCCTAAAATTCCAAGCCAGCAATTGATCGATCAGCTTATGCCGCTGGTACAATCCGCTTTGAAGGCGTATATGCAGCAAGATATGGTGCTTTCCGCGAGTGGGTAACATCAAGAGCATAGAAGTCGCTGCCGTAGAGACACCGCAACGGCATATCGTGTCCCTACAAAATCTTTATGTATAGGGCTTACAGTAGACTTGCGAAAGAAAATGTAAAACTGAACCGCAAAGACGCAAAGGACGCAAAGAATTTAAGTTCAAAATCTTGGTGTCCTTGGTGGCTTGGTGGTTCAAAAATATTCCCGTAGGAGAGGGTCTGAGACCTTCCCCTACCAACACGGCAAATGCGTAAGTCCTAAGTATTCATAGCAGGACTTTCGCTTACCTCACCCCCCGGCCCCCTCTCCAATACTTGGAGAGGGGGAGAAAAACGCATCTTGAAGTCCCCTCTCCATGCAATGGGGAGGGGATTTAGGGGTGGGGTAA
>DAOTTO010000016.1:0-12854 GCA_034437895.1 Anaerolineae bacterium
CGCGCACTTTGGGTACAAATAGTTCGGATGTCGATGGGAATGTCACGAGTCCGAGTTTCTCCGGTGTGGATTTAGGGCCAGCGGATAACTATACTCTGCGCGTTGAAGTCAGTTCGACGGCGACATCCCATACCTGCTCCTTGGAGTCGGCACTTGTGGTCGGGACGCTGACGGTTAACTACACCTATACCGGCAACAACAACTTGATTGAAGTTGGGCAGGAAATCTGCTTAACCAACACTTCTAGCACCAGCCATAACGACATTAACGCGCTGACCTATGCTTGGAATTTTGGCACCAGCGCTAACAGCTTGAACAGCCAAACCAGCACCGATCAACAGCCCGGCTGCTTCAGCTTTACTGCGCCGGGTACTTATAACGTTGTCCTCACGGGGATGAATGCGTCTGGGCTGCGTTCCGCCAACAGATCAGTGACCTTCCGGGTCTATGGGTCGCAGAGCATCGCCCTCACGCGATCTAACCAGCAGTTCGCGCCGACCACGATGACGTTCTCCGCGACTGGAACGAATGTGAATACGCCTTATCAGTGGACGTTCCGCAATGTGGATACAGGCGCAGTCCTCGGTACACGTACTGGCGCTAGCGTTAGCTTTTACTTTGGCGCGGCGGGACGCTATGAGGCGGAAGTCCGTGCTACCGGGTCGCTGGGTGTGACGACTGCCGCCAGCCGCTTTGAATTGATTTCTTCCAACGATGTCCGCGCTGCTTTCCGCCCATCCACTTATGGCGGATTAGCGCCGCTGCATGTGTGCTTCACCGATAACAGTATCGGCAATGGCATCAACAGTTGGACTTGGGATTTTGGCAACGGGCAAACCCTGAGCTACAACAATACCAACATCCCATCGGAGGTTTGCGCGGATTACACCACACCCGCCACTGCTTATAACGTCCAGTTGACCATCAGCAATACCAGCGGACTTTCCGCATTTGCCTCCAACGTCGTCCGCACCTATAACGTGCTTGAATCGCGGGCGAGCTTCCGCATCACACCGCAAGGCGGCGGGCGCTACTGCTTCCAGGCCATTATTGATCCTGGCATCAGCGTCACGGGCTGGGAATTTGGTGAAGGCGGTACAGCGGGTGCTGTCAATGCGCCATGCTATCGGTATACGATGACGGGCAGCTATTTGGTGACGATGCGGATCACCGACGGCACCACCACAGGTCAAATCAGACGACCAGTGGATGTCGATTTGCGGACGAATTTAGTACCGCCCGCCTTAGCCGCTACCGGAAGCTGCTCGAATGCAATTGTCGCTTCGTTCACCGTCAGCAACATAGGCGGCAGCATGAGCTTGCCGGATCGCCTGACGATTATCAACGCGGCTGGCACCATCGTTTTGACGGATGACTTCCTGCAATTGGGCGCGAACCAAAGCCGGACATATACCGTGAGTGGTCATTACGGCATCATCACCATGCGGACAGTGGATAGCAGTTTGAATGTCACCACCAACTGCGCCGAACCGCCTATTTTGAGCGGCAGCGCGACCTGCGCCATTGATGGAACTGCCATCTTCACAATTACCAATACCAGCCGCGATACCGCCGCCAGCCAGCTTTATACTGTGTTGGATGCAAACAACAATCTCGTGACTTCCGGTTCGCTGGCGATCCCGGCAAACGGCGGCTCACAGGAAATACGTGTGGCGAATATCTACGGCAGACTGAATTTTAGTACCAGCGGTTCACAAGGTGTGACAACCCAACTTGCGCTGAACACCAACTGCGCCGAGCCGCCCGTTCTGAGTGGCAGCGCATCCTGTGCCATTGATGGAACTGCCATCTTCACAATCACCAATACCAGTCGTGATACCGCTGCCAGCCAGCTTTACACGATCTTGGATGCAAACAACAATCTCGTGACTTCTGGTTTGTTGGCGATCCCGGTCAATGGGGGTTCTCAGGAAGTGCGTGTGACGAATGTCTATGGCAGCTTGGCCTTCAGTACCACTGGCACACAGGGGATAACCACGCAAGTTTCACTCAATACCAATTGTGCTGAACCGCCCATCCTCAATGGGACGGTAAGCTGTGCGATTGATGGCACGGCGATTTTTGTCATCACGAATACCAGCCGTGATACTGCCGCCAGCCAGCTTTATATGGTAGTAGACGCAAACAGCAATATCATGACTTCCGGTTCGCTGGTGATCCCAGCAAACGGCGGTTCACAAGAAGTGCGTGTGGCGAATGTCTATGGCAGGCTCACCATGAATACCAGTGGGATACAGGGCGCGACCACGCAGCTTGCCATGAACTCAAATTGTGCCGAGCCGCCTGTCTTGAGCGCGACAACAACCTGCGCGATTGACGGCACCGCTATCTTCACCATCACTAACAGCAGCCGTGATCGCGGCGCTAACCAGCTTTACGAAGTCCGCAGCGCACAGAATCAACTGGTTCAGCAGGGGACGCTTGCCGTCGCAGGCAATAACGGACAGCGCGTTATCCGGGTCGAGCGGGTCTATGGCAGCTTGACGCTGACGACAGTGGGCGCTCAAGGCGCTACAACCCAACTGACCGCCAATACACGCTGCGCCCAGCCTCCAATGCTAGTGGTTTCTGGTGTGTGCGAAAACAACACGACTCTGATTTTCAATATCAGCAATATCAGCACGGGGACACCTTCCAACCAACGTTATCAAGTGGTTGATGTGAACAATACCCTGCTGCAAGCGGGTATGCTGACGATTGCGCCCAACGGTGGCGTTCAGGCTGTTCGTGTCGAAGGCGCTATCGGCGCATTGACCCTTCTAAGTCAAGGTGCTGAAGGCATCACAACACTGGTTAATTCGACAACCGATTGTTCTAATCTGCCGCGTCTGAGTATCGATGGCACGACCCCCGGCGTTGGGACTGATGCCGGAACGAATGGCGCAGGGACAGCAGGCCTTCCTTTGCCCACGACCAATGGCGCTAACGTCAATGGTGTACGCCACTTCTTCCCGGTGCTGGATTTAACCCCCGGTGCAGTGGATCCTTCATTGGAACGTTCTGAAGCATGGGACGGCATCATCACAGGCGGCGCGATTTGCCCCGATTGGCTTTTGTATCACACCGATATGACGGGCGATTGGGAAGTCTTCCGACTCGGCGATCTACCGGAATACCCGAATGCAGACCCGAACCTGTCACAAGGACGCGGCACGGATGTAATTGATATGTCCCCGACGCGCTCACCCGATGCGGAATGGGTGGCCTTTACCAGCAACCGTGATGATAATTGGGAATTGTATGTCGCTAGAGTGGATAATTCCGAAATCCGCCGCGTGACCTATAACACTGTTGCCCGCGATATTGACCCGGTGTGGTCGCCGGATGGTCGCTCGATCATCTTCGAGACAGACCGCGATGGCAATTGGGAACTCTATCTGCTTGATCTGGCAACGGGCGAAGAACGCCGCTTGACCACCGACGACTCCAGCGACATCAATGCTTTCTGGTCGGATGACAGCAGCAAGGTTGTCTTCCAGAGTGATCGCAGCGGCAAATGGCAGATTTATGAGATGGAAATCGCCACGCAGGAAGAACGCCTCATCAGCGACGGTCAAGGCGAAGATCATGACCCGGCTTATTCCTTCGATACACAAAAGGTCGCCTTCCGTTCCTATCGTGACGGGCGCACGACCAGCGCCATTTATGTCATGAATGTGGATGGCAGCGATGTGCAGTTGATCTCTGACCCAGCAGGCAATGCCTCTAACCACACTTGGTATTACGATGACTCGATCATCGCCTACCAATCGGATGCAGGCGGCGATTTGGACATCTACGTTTACGAATTCGACTCTGAGGAAACCCGCCTCGTGACGGATAACGTCATCCCGGATTATGCGCCGACCTGGATTTGCGGTGCGCCGATTGTGGTCTTCACATCGGATGTAACGGAAGACCCGAACATCTTCAATACACCCGCGCTGCCCATCGAAGCGCCCGCCATTGTGGTCGATGAAGAAGCGAATCAGATGACGACTGACGAAGCGAATGATGTCTATCCCGAAAATAACCCGACAGAAGAAAACGCCAGCCGTGAAGGCAACGTCCCGCCGCGCATCGGTGGAAATGTGGGCTAAAGATTAAGGGCTTCCAAAGTCCCAATAATAGAAACGAGGGTGGTCTGCGGATCGCCCTCGTTTTTTGATTCAAATCTGTTAGAAGTCCTCTGGTTAAACACGATTTTTTTAGGGCGTAGCGTGCTACGCCCCTACAATGGATGACCAACTGAGTTAGTCCTGTCTGTTTTCTTTTTGGCGCGGGTGATTTATCATTGCAGCCAATCGCTTATTTTCAGGTTTGATTTTAATGAAACTTTCGATTGTGATCCCAGCGCGGAACGAAGCCCAAAATATCGGCAAAACGCTTACGCTCCTGCGCGATCATTTGGACAGCGCGGGAATTTCAACCTTTGAGATTCTAGTCGTGGATGATGGCAGCAGTGATACCACCTACGAGGTTGTGTTGGCGGCGCATCAGCAGGATGAGCGCATCCGTGTGATTAAAAATAACGGGCGGCATGGTTTCGGGCGGGCGGTCACATTCGGCTTAAATCATTTCACGGGCGATGCCGTCGTCATCTACATGGCGGATGCGTCCGATGCGCCGGAGGATGTCGTCAAGTATTATGCCATTTTGCGCGATGAAGCCGACTGTGCTTTTGGCTCGCGTTTTATGCGTGATTCAAACGTCTATGATTATCCTAAGTTCAAGCTGGTGATTAACCGCTTGGCTAATTTCATCATCCGAATGATGTTTAATCTGCCGTACAACGACATCACCAACGCCTTTAAGGGCTATCGCGCCCACGTCATCGAAGGATGCAGGCCGTTTGTGTCGCCGCATTTTAATCTGACCATCGAGATTCCGCTGAAAGCGATTGTGCGCGGTTATACTGTGAAAACGCTGCCGATCTCGTGGCGCAATCGTGATTACGGCACATCGGCGCTTAAGCTCAAGGAGCAGGGCAGTCGCTACCTTTTCACCCTGCTGACCGTTTGGTTTGAATGGATGCTCGTCAAGCACGATACCTATCGGACTGACGGCGGCGTATTTGAACCCTGGGTTGCTCCCCAGCCCGACATTTTAGAAACAGTGCTTGAAAAAGCAGAAAAATAATTGGAACTACCAAGACGCAGAAATGTAGAATCTCGAAAGGTGTTGGAATATTGAACCACCAAGTCACCAAGAACACCAAGAATTTGAACTTAAATCTCTGTGTTCTTTGTGGTTAACTCTTTTCCCAATTTCTTTCGAGACTCTACATTTAATCTAATTTGGTAGTTAAAAAATTGAACGGTCTTTTATGAATAAGCGTATCCTCCTCACAGGCGGGGCGGGCTTTATCGGCAGCCATCTCGCCGCGTATCTCCTCTCGCGTGATTATCACGTCATCGTTTACGATAATGAAAGCACTGGAAATCGTGCGAACCTGCCGCCACAAGTCGAGTTTATTTCCGGCGATGTATGCGATTCTGAGGCGCTTGGCGCGGTTTTTAGTCAGGGGATAGATGCCGTTTTGCACATCGCGGGGCAAGCCTCTATCCGTGTTTCATTTGCCGATCCTGATACTGATTTAAACGTCAACACACGCGGGACGATCCGCGTTTTGCAGCAGTGTATCGCGCATCGTGTCCCTCGACTGTTGTTCGCCAGCACCATGACGGTCTATGGCGATAGGCCGACTATCCCCACGCCGGAAAATGAGCCGCCGAATCCGATTTCGTTTTATGCCGTAACCAAATATGCCGCCGAGCGCTATGTGCATATCACCGCCGAGCGCCCCGATCTGGATTTTACGTTTAATGCGACATCGCTGCGGATGTTCAATGTCTATGGCCCCGGTCAGCGCTTGAACAATCCGTATCAGGGGGTGCTGGCAATTTTTATCGGCAACGTATTACGTGGCGAGCCGATCAAAATTTTTGGTGATGGCGAACAGGCGCGGGATTTCGTGCATGTGGCGGATGTGGCGCGGGCATGGGCGGACGCGCTGGAAAATCCGGCGGCCTACGGGCAAGTCATCAATATTGGTACAGGCGTAGCGCTCAGCGTGAACCAGATATGTGATCTGGTGCTGGCGGCGTTTGGGCATACACGGGCGACGTATCCGGTAGAATATTTCCCCTCTCATGCTGGGAATATGCGCTGCGCGGCGGCGGACATCACACGGGCGCGGGAACTGTTCGGCTGGCAGCCGCAAATCGACATCACGCAAGGCATGGCGGAAACGATTGCTTGGGCGCGGGAACAAGTCCGCTAAATGACGGTATAATGGGGTTAAAAATAGGTGCTTTATGTCGCCAGATCGTGTTTTTCTTCCGCTACTCCCTATTACCATTCCAATCCATAACATTATTGCTTTTTGTGAGCAGAATCCTATTCAAAAATTATCCCTTTTTGGGTCGATTCTCCGTAAGGATTTCACCTCCGAAAGCGATATTGATATGCTGGTAGAATTTCTGCCAGAAGCCAAAATAGGCTATTTTAAGCTGGTCACTCTACAAATTGATCTGAGTGCTATTTTGGGGCGCGAAGTTGATTTACGTACACTGCAAGAGCTAAGCCCTTACTTTCGGCAGCACGTTATTGAGACAGCAGTCACAATTTATGAGCACAGATGAGCCGATTATTCGTCTGCGTCATCTGTGTGATGCAGTGCGAAAAGCCATCGAATTTTCTAAAGGTGAAAGACGCGCCTCATTAAATCAGGACGAAAGTAACGTTTCGTAACTTCAATCTCCCCACATTTCGCTTACATCCTCTATACTGAAGTTATCGGCAGTCATTTTTGTCCGTCGATATTGTTCACTAATCTTCAAGGAGTGATGTTGAAGATGACTCAAAATCTGTTTAAAAAATGGGGTGGAGCGCTGACCGCAGCGGCACTTTTGCTGCTGGTCGTGACTTTCGCCTCGCCCACCGCTTTTGTTCAGGCGGAAGAAATCCCTTGTACCGAAAATGCCCTGCGCGCAGCTATCACCGCAGACACCATCGATTCTGTAGACTTTCCCGAAGACTGCACTATCCGTCTCTTGAGCGATCTTCCCGCGCTCACCAAAGCCTTCGCTATCAACGGCGGTGGTGCGATCATCGACGGTGGCGGCGAACATCGTGCTTTCCGTGTTGATTTAGGCGGCGAGCTTATGCTGGAAAATCTGACGATTCAGAATAACAGCGGCAGACTCGGCGGCGCGATTTACGTCAACGGCGGCGAACTGACAGTCACCAATGTGACCTTCCGCGATAACAACGCATTTTCGGCTTTCGGCGGCGGCGCGATTTTAATCAACGCCGGGACGGTAGAAATCAACGGCAGCGCTTTTGTGACGAACAACAGCGACAATCTCGGCGGCGCGATTTCGATCTTTGGCGGCGAAGTCACCATCACGAACAGCACCTTCATGGGCAATCTTGCTCATGGCGGCGGTGCAGTGAATATCAGCGGCGGCGATGTCACCATCACTAGCAGCACCCTCACCGACAATCATGCAGCTAATGGCGGCGGTATTTTGAAGGCGCGTTTCGGCAGCCTGACGCTGGCGCAGAACATCGTTGCGGCGAATGGGGGAGAGTATGGCAATGACATCAATTATGCCGCTGGCCTCACTTCCGACGGCTATAACCTGTTCGGCAGCACCGATTTTGTCGCGCCGTTTGAATTCGCTGCGACGGATTTACTGGACGATTCGCCCGAACTCAGTGCTTTTGAAGGCACACTTTACGGCCTGCTCCCTAATAGTCTGGCAGTAGACGCTGTGCCGGAAGCCGATTGCGCGGCGGAAACCGATCAACGCGGCAGCGAAAGGCCGCAAGGCGAAGGCTGCGATATTGGGGCGGTTGAGATGGAACAAGATGGCGAAACTGTTGAGATTAACGGTGAAGATTATCCCGCGTTGGTCGCCATCGAAGCGCCAGCCGAGGGCGATTGTAACCTACTCAACAGCGTCGGCTTACGCTCGTTTGAAGCGCCAGCGGATACCTACTGCCGCGTCCTGATGCGTAATGGCGGCTGGGTGAATAATCCCGGTTCTGTGCCACAGTCGGTGATTGATCGCGGTGTGATGCTGGCGATTGAAGTTTTCAGTCTGGAAGGCGGACAGTCCTTGCGTGAGTTCGATAACGCGCTGCCGATCTGCTTCCGAGGCGAGGGGCATATCGTCTTTTTGGATGCCTCGACAAGTCCGCGTGAAGAAACCGACCTGCCAAGCGCTGTTAGTGAACACTTGACCTGTGCTTTCGTGCCGAGGCCGGGGACTGTCGCGCTCGTGCAGCGGTAATTTTTGAGCTTCTCTAAAATATTCCGGTAGGGGAAACCCTACCGGAGTCCTCTTCAGGCTTAGGCTTTTCAGCTAACTTACGCCTCGTTTATACTAACCTTCGCCATAATTTTTTTAGAAAAGGTTTTTATGGACGTTTCGCTGATTACGTCGCTTTATCGTTCCGAACAATTCCTCACCCATTTTGTCGATCACTTGCTGCGAGTCAGCGGCGAGGTGAGCCAAGCCGGACTTACGCTTGAGTCGATCATCGTCGCCAATGATCCCACCCCCGCTGAATTAGAACAGATCAATCGCTTAATCGCTTCCGCCGGAACAGTGCTTTCCGTTAAACTGCTGCAAGTACCGCGTGAGACGCTTTATGCCTCATGGTCACGGGCGATGGACGTGGCGACAGGGGCGCTCATCGGCATCTGGAATGTCGATGATATACGGAACAGTGCGGCACTACTGGAAGGCCATCAGTTGAAGCAGGGCGGCTGCCATCTGATTGATTTTTCTTATAAGCTGGAAATGACGTTTAAGCAGCTTTACGGACGGCCTGTGCAAATTTCGTTTGAGAATCCCGCCGTCCCTTATATGCAATCCCGCGCCGGAACTGTGGATTGGTGCCGCGCCAGCCCGTTTTTTCTGTTTTCGGCGGAACTTTATCAGCAGACGGGGCGGTTTGATGGGCGGTTTCGCATCGTCGGCGATTTTGATTGGCAAAGCCGCGCCGTTAAATTCGCATCGTACTGTATCGGCACATCCAGCGGCGGGACGTTTTACGTGCATGGGAACAATTTGAGCATGTGGACACATCAAGACACGCCGATTGAAGAAAATGTCGTGCGCCTTTTGCACCGCGAATGGGGCAATCTTCAACCAACCGATCCCAATATGATGCGCGAAACTTGGGCGAAATGGGATGACGACACGCTGCCGCCGGATGTTCAGGAAACGTTATGGGGGCGGACGGCATGGGTGAATTATCGAAAATGGAAACGTTCACAATTTTTCCGTGATCTGTCGATTGCGGTGAGGACGCTCGGCAGCGAAATCGTTGATCGGACGGGGACACGCCGCGTATTAGCCAAATTAGGCTTGGTGAGCAGCACCACGCATGTGTCAATATCATGAGTGTTTTAACCCCGCAGCGCATCACCGTTTTAGGTGGATTAGGCTTCATCGGCAGCCATCTCTGCCGCGCATTAGTGGACGCAGGTTACACCGTCCGCATCTTTGATCGGCTTTACGCCGCCCGCGATCTCATCCGCGACATCGAACAGCGCGTCGAAATTGTGGAAGGCGATATGCTGCATACGCCCGACGTGATGGGCGCGATTGCCGATTCGGATGTGGTCTTTCATCTGGTGCATACCACTGTCCCCGGTTCATCGATGAAAGACCCGGCTTATGATGTGACAAGCAACATCGCCGCAACCGCAGGCTGGCTTTCGCAGCTATCAGACACGCGCATCCGCAAGCTGATCTATTTTTCGTCGGGTGGGACAGTTTATGGAATCAGCGATCACCCACTGATCGACGAACATCATCCGACGAATCCCATCAGCGCTTATGGCATCTCCAAACTCGCCATCGAAAAATATATCGGCATGTACGCGCTGCTGAACGGAATCGAGCATACCATTTTGCGGCCTGCCAACGTCTATGGGATAGGGCAAAAATTGCACATCAATCAGGGCATCATCGGCGTTTTTATTGAACGCGCTTTGCAGGGCAAGCCGCTGGAAATCTGGGGGACGGGCAAGACCCTGCGCGATTATATTTACGTGGATGATCTCGTCACGGCGGCATTGGCAGCATTGACCACCAGCAAACCGCATGTCTTTAACATCTCCAGCGGAATCGGACATTCGATTCAGGCTATTGTCGAGATTTTGCGGGGCGAAATCGAAACGCCGTTGGACGTAATTTATCAGCCCGGACGCGGCTTCGATGTGCCGTCGAATGTGCTGGATTCCAGCCGCTTGCAGACAGAAACAGGCTGGCAGCCGAAAGTCAGCCTAGAAGAAGGCATCCGCCGCACGATTGCCTGGGCAAAAACGCTCAAATCCGCTGGCGGATAATGTAAAGGACGATACCGATGTTCCGATTTTGGCTGCGAGCAGCGGCGATCCTGATCTTGATAATGACCGGCCTCACGCTGGCGGCCTATGCTGTTGGACGCGCTACACCGTCGGCTGTGCTGGCGTTTGTTTCTAGGGCGTATAACTTGGGTACCACGAATAGAGTGATTGTAAGTGATACAAAGCGCGGATTATCTCATATAGTCGTCAGCAGCAGTCTTGATAGCTTTAATCAGCTTGCTTGGTCAAGCGATGGGCGGCTGGCGTTTACATCATCCCATAGCGTCAATCGGGAAATTTATATATGGGATGGAATGAAGTTGGTGAGTATCTCTGGCAATCCATCAGATAATTTTTATCCCCAATGGTCAAACGATGGGCGGTTGGCATTTATGTTAGGGAATCGTATTGGCACGGAAATTTATATATGGGATGAAGAGATGTTAGTGAATGTCTCTAATACTCGAGCCTCAGATTATGCTCAGGTATGGTCAAATGATGGACGACTGGCATTTACATCAACCCGTGATAGCAACAATGAAATCTATGTATGGGATGGCGTGACCCTAGTCAATATCTCTGACAATTTGGCAGAAGATTTTAGCCCTGTGTGGTCGGGGGACGGACAGTTGGCATTTATCTCAGAACGTGATGGCAATCGAGAAATCTATGTATGGGATGGAGCATCACTGCTGAATATCTCTAACAATCCCGCTATCGATGTTTTACCAACATGGTTGGGGGATGGTCGATTAGCATTTGGCTCAGACCCTAGTAATAGAGCAGAAATCTACATGTGGGATGGTGTAACATCGGCAACTATCTCTAACAATTTGGCAATGGATGAGAATCCAACAGGGTCGGGGGATGGTCGATTAGCATTTGTATCGAATCGTAACGGCAATGAAGAAATCTACGTATGGGATGGTGCAGGCATAATAAATACCTCTAACAATCCGGCAGAGGATTTAAGTCCCGTATGGTCAAATGATGGGCGACTGGCGTTTACTTCGGAACGTAATGGCAATCGAGAAATCTATCTGTGGGATGGGGTAGAACTTGTCAATCTCACCCATTCTTTGGCAGACGATTTTTCCCCGGCGTGGCGGCCTTAAGCCTGAAACCTTTTTAATTTGGGTAAAACGCACGAGAATTTCATTAAATGAACCTCTGCGTTCTCTGTGTCTCTGCGGTTCAACGATTTAGGAAAGCAAAAATGCGGATTACATTTACGATTGGTTCCCTTCAGGTTGGTGGGGCGGAGCATGTGCTGGTCACGCTGACGAAAGGGCTGACGGGGGCGGGTCATCATCTCACCATCATCACCATGTTCGGCGCGGAGAGTGATTTTTTTACGCTGCCGCCGGGGGTGGAACGGGTGGCGTTGGCGCTGGATAAAGTGTCGCCCACGCCGTTTCATGCTGTCGCCAATAATGTGCGGCGGATGTGGGCGCTGCGGCGGGCGATCATCGACAGCAAGCCGGATGTGGTTGTGGCGCATATTTTTGAAAATGGCGTATTGAATCTGCTGGCGCTGTGCGGGAGCAAAATTCCCGTCGTTGTGCTGGAACAAACCGACCCGACACTGCAACAAAGTAAAGGGTCTTGGGAGCGCTTGCGGCGGCTGACGTATCCTTGGGCGGCGAAAATCGTCAGTTCCAGCGCAGGCATGGACGAAAAATTCCGCTGGCTGCCGGATGCAAAACGTGCCGTGATCTATAATCCCATGCCCGATATTGATGAACCGGGCGAGGTCATTTTCCCCGACGATGGGCGCAAACGTCTGATTGGGGTGGCGCGGTTGGTGTATCAAAAAGGCTTCGATCTGCTGATCCCGATGTTTGCGCGGCTGGTGGATCAGCATCCCGATTGGGATTTGTGGATTATCGGCGAGGGCGAAAAACGGCAGGAATTGGAAGCGCTCGTCGCGCAGAACAATTTACAGAATCGCGTATTTTTACCGGGGAAGAAAAATAATCCCTTCCCGACTGTGAAAGCTGCGGATTTATTCGTGCTGTCATCGCGCTTTGAAGGGCTGCCGGGGGTGTTGATTGCCGCGTTGGGCTGTGGGATTCCGGCGATCAGCTTTGATTGTCCCAGCGGCCCGGCGGAAATTATCCATCATGGGGTGGACGGCTTGCTGATTCCGGCGGAAGATACGGATGCTTTTATTGCCGCGATGGATAAACTCATGCGGGATGAAGTGCTGCGAAAACAAATGGGCGCAAAAGCCATCAAAGCACGCGAAAGATTCGGCCTAGATCGCGCCGTCCAAGAATGGGAAAAATTATTCAAGACGCTTGATACGAAATAGCGTGAAAAAATGAACCACCAAGAACACCAAGTTTTTGTTTAAAGCGGGGATAAAGACTTACATAACCTGAGTTTCGGACAGTGTTTTCATTCTATCCCCACCCCTAAATCCCCTCCCCACTTCGTAGAGAGGGGACTTAAAGAACCATTGTGAACCGTTTTTCTCCCCTTC
>DAOTTO010000017.1:0-33346 GCA_034437895.1 Anaerolineae bacterium
CAGCGCAAGCCCTCCGCGCCGTTCACGACCAGCACCTTACAGCAAGAAGCGTCGCGCCGTCTTGGGTTTAATGCCCGCCGCACCATGTCCACCGCGCAGCAGCTTTATGAAGGCATCGATATTGGTGCGGAAGGGACAGCCGGCCTCATCACCTACATGCGTACCGACAGCACGATTGTGTCTGAGCAAGCCCAACAAGAGGCGCGGGATTATCTTACGCAGCGTTTCGGCAAAACTTATATGCCAGAAAAAGCGCCGCAGTATAAAACCAAGACCAAAGGCGCACAAGAAGCGCATGAGGCCATCCGCCCCACCAGCGCCCCGCGTGAACCGGGCAAAGTGCAACAATATCTCTCACGCGATCAGTTTAAACTTTATAAATTGATCTGGGAGCGCTTCATCGCCAGCCAAATGGCAAACGCCATGTATGACACCCTGCGGATTGAAATTAAAGCGGGGGAAAAACCGACTGACATGCCCTATCTGTTCCGTGTCTCTGGCAGCACCATCAAATTTGCGGGTTTCCTTGCGCTTTATGAAGATACCCGCGATGAAGATATAGCGGTGGATGAGGATGAAGGCCGCATTCTGCCAGATATGACGGCGGACGAACTCTTGCAACTGATTCAACTTTTGCCGGAGCAGCATTTTACCCAACCGCCCCCCCGTTATACCGAGGCGAGTCTGGTTCGCACCTTAGAAGAATTCGGGATTGGTCGCCCAAGCACTTACGCACCGACGGTTGCCGTGATTCAAGATCGGGAATATGTCGAAAAACAAGACAAACGCATGATTCCCACCGAAACAGGTAAAATCGTTAATGATCTTTTGGTAGAATTCTTCCCGGATGTGATGGATTTCCAATTTACAGCGCGGATGGAAGATCAATTAGACGAGGTTTCCGAGGGCGAAATCGAATGGCGACCCATGCTGCGCGAATTCTATACGCCATTCGAGTATCAACTGGATAACGCCCATAAAAATATGCCGAAGCTGGCAAAAGAAGAACATATCGGGCGCGATTGTCCGGTTTCGGGGCATCCCCTTGTGATTCGTTATGGACGGTGGGGGAAATTCATCGGCTGTTCCAATTATCCTGAGTGCAAGTATACCGAGCCTTTTCTGGAACGCACAGGACTCACATGTCCCATTTGTGGGGAAGTTCACGGCGGCGAGATCGTCATCCGCAAGACAAAGCGTGGCCGCACCTTTTACGGCTGTTCCCGTTATCCTGATTGCAGCTATTCGGCATGGAAACTGCCGGGTAAACCCGACTCAGATCAACCCGATCAAATCGGTGACATCGACATAGAAGAAGCCGTGAGTTTTTAAAAATGCACGGTAGTGAGCAAAATAGGACTAAAAGGGCATCCTTACAAGCGCAATTATCACCTGATATTTGCGCTTTACCTTGCCCTAGATATATTATATTGGGTAGAGTAATGATTATCAAAGTCGCGCAAGCGGCATAAACAGTTAGCGGCGGGCATATCAGAAAGGCGGACTCATGACCGAAGATTTGACTCCGGTTGAAAAAGGAAAAAAGCCAAAGGCAGCGAAAGCACCAAAAGAGGCGAAAGAGTCCTCCGGCTCAATCGTCACACGTTTCCGTAACTGGTTATCAGACAGCTACAACGGCCTCTTTAAGATCCTCATCCAACCGCAGTTGCCCAAACCGCGTGTCCTTGGATTCATGCTAGGGGCTTTTCTATTCGGTTTGATCTGGGCTTATATGCTCGCGCCAGTCGTTTTTTACAACGGCTCACCGAGTCAGCTTAGCCCCGGTCAGCGCGACCAATATGTAAAACTGGTCGCTGGAAGTTATCAGGCAGGTCTATATGACGACTCACAGACGATTCAGCTTTTAAGCCGTGTCGAAGAACCCACTGCCGCAATTGATCGAATGCTTCCCAATGAATCCGGTAGTGTGGCTGCCAGTTTACAATCAGTTCGTCCGCTGGCGGAACAGGCAGGCGATGGTACAAGGGCGGCGCGTGATGGCGGGATTATCCGCAGCATTATTGTCTTTGTCGTCGCGGTGATTGCCTTCGTCTTGATCGTCAATATTTTTGCGCTGCTATGGGGACTGCTTATTGGCGGGTTCGTACAGCGCTTCCTTGCAAGGTTAAGGCCCAAGACTCAAGCTGATCTTGACGCGATGCAAACGATTGAAGGAATCAAACGTCGTAAAGAACTTGAAATACAGATGCGCGCAGAAGCCCCCGCCTCTGACGCAGAAGGTGCTGCTTATGGCCCGCCGATCATGCAGCGTATTTCGACCTATACCAAAGGTCGCCAATTCGATGACTCCTTCGCTATTGAAGATGCCAACGATATGTTCTTGGGCGAATCCGGCGCGACTATTTCCAAGACCGTTGGTGATTCGCAAGAACTCGCCGCCGTCGAAATTTGGCTGTTCGATAAAGAAGATTTCGTCCGTACCTTGAACAAAGTCTTTGTCTCAGAACATGCGTATAATGATCCCGTCAGCCGTTCAGAACTCGACTCCAAAGTCGATAACCCATCAACCGATTTGGTCGTCGTAAAACCGGGTTCGGTCATCGTAATAGAAACAGACGCAATCAAACTTCAAGCCAAAATCGTGGATGTAACTTACGGCACTAATCCAGACCTACCGCCCAACAGCTATTTTGATGGCTTGACCATTCGTATGGAAGCGTGGGAAAAAGGCAAGGCAGGCGCGGTTGCCCCCGCACCAGTGAGCGCTCCGGCCTATGCCATACCTTCACCAGTGACCACACCTATGCCTGCTTATACACCCCCTGCCGCGCCCGCTGCTGCACCGCCGCCGATGCCAAGTTACAGTCCGCCGCCGATGCCATCCTATGCGCCACAGCCCGCCGCGCCTTTTGGTCAGCGACCCGCCGCGCCACCGCCTGCCACCCTACCGGGGCAAGCGGATGATGATCCTTTCGGCGGAACAGGCGACTTTACCCCGATTGGTAGTTAAGCCTGACTTTTTAAATCAAAACGCCCCAAGACAAATGGGGCGTTTTTTAATGGGCATGTTTTGGTAGGTTGTCGGGAGTGAATGATGTATCACTCTCGCCAGACGCATGTATTCAGTGCGTCTCTATTTAATGCTTTTGATCTTAAAAGTGATTTCACCCGAAGGCGTATTGGCCTTGACCTTATCGCCCTTTTTACGATCCATCAGTGCCTTGCCGATTGGACTCTCGTGCGAGATTTTACGTTCACGTGGGTTCGCTTCTGCCGTCCCCACGATCATATAGGTCTCGTCTTCATCCTCACCTTCTTCTCGGATGGTCACTTCAGACCCAATGCGGACGCGATCTGAGCGCCCTTCGCTGGAAATCACCGTCGCGCTGCGAAGGATGTTCTCAAGATATTGAATTCTGCCTTCAACAAAGGCCTGCTGCTCACGGGCATCGTGATAATCCGCGTTTTCCTTAAGATCGCCTTCCGCGACGGCCAATTTGAGCTTCATTGCCAATTCTGGCCTGCGATCATTAACGAGTTTATCTAACTCGCGCATAAGGTCTTCTTTGCCTTCGGAGGTAAGATAGACAGGTTCTGTCATGATTTTGTACCTTTCTAAAAGTGCGTATTGCTCTATTTACTGGCCGTTTTGAAATTGCATCTGCACCAATTGACGGCGCTGCTCTGCGAGAATCTGAACATTTTGTCGATGAAGCTGCTGTACCATCCCATTGAGCGTAATGCGGCTCTTGCCACAATCCTCAATATCAATCTCGTTTAGCGCGATGTCCGAAGGCTGACTCAACAAGGCCTTATCGACTAGCTGGCGCAATTTGTGCAAGTAATCAATATCGCTTTGAATTTTTTCTTCTACTTCACCGCGAAGAATGACCTCGCCATGCCCTTGAATAATGGTTTCAAAACTTCCAGATTGCAATCCTTCCAACGACAGCAAGAAATCATCATAAGCCCCATCCACAAAATACGGAATGGGCATCAAGGTATCCGCCGCGAATAAGACCTGCTCTTGCTCAACCAAACACACAATCGAATCTGGGCTGTGACCCGGTGTTGACCAAAGTTTGAACGTTTTACCACCCAGATAGAACGTTAGGCTTTTATCAAAAACCAGCGTAGGCAAGACGAGCGTCACATCCAGCATCTCTCTTGAATTTGCGTTGGCGGCGGCGCGCGCGCGTTCCAAACTTTCCCGCCCACGTTGATCTAAGAGTGTGCGGCATCGTTCATGAGCGATGACCTGCGCTCCATCAAAAAAACAAGTGCCAGTGGTATGATCGGCATGATAATGCGTGTTGATAACTATTTTGATCTCTACCCCTAAACGTTCCGTCACGAAGCGCTTTATAGCTTTCGTCTCTTCCGGGTAGACGAGTGTATCGATCATGACTGCGCCTTCAGTCGTGATGACCACCCCCGCCGTTACTTGTGCGTAAAGGTCACTGGTAAAAACGTATATATCATCGGTTACACGTTCACGCTGCATACGCGATCAATAAATCATTTCATAGTGATAAAATAATGGTGGGAGTATAGTCACTCAAAAAACGAAAATCAAGAGATTAAGGCATAGCTCATCGAGCTAAAATCAAACTTGCGTTATACTTTGAAATAATTAAGGAGGTTTTTACATGAAAAAAACAATTTTAGCCGGGTTGCTACTCGTATGTCTGATGTTGATGCTGGTCATCACCGTCAGCCAAGCCCAAACGCAGCCTGTATTCCGAATCGGCGTTCTGGATGAAGAACGCGGCCCCATCAGCAGCGGCGCACGTTTAGCCGTTTCTCGTATTAACGATGCAGGGGGTGTACGTGGTGCGGATGGCACTTTCTTCCGCCTCGAACTCATTATTCAACCAAGCAATATTGGCGCGACTTTGGATGAAGCCATTTCAACCCTCGAACAGGCCAGCGTCATTGCCGTTCTTGGCCCAGAAACCACCGAACAAGCGCTTGGCAATCTTCCTGCCCTGCAAACGCTCGGTGTGCCGATTTTAACGCCAGCAATCGGGGATACCGTGATCGCCTCGGATTCTTCGGAGTTATTGTTTCGCACCCGTGCGGCGGAACGCTTACAAGGTGCAGCCTTGGGCGATTATCTGACCAATGATTTAGCCGTCACCAATCTTGCCACCGTTCAATTGGATAGCAACAGCACCGCCAGCAGAGTCGGGTTTTCGCTTTCGCTTTCGCAGCTCCCGAATGCGCCAGAAGAAGAAACCCTGCCCATCTTAGAAGACACCACTGAACTTCCAAATCTGGTCGCGCAAGCGCTTGAAGTCAACTCACAGGCTGTCGTGGCTTATGGCCCGCCAGAAATCGCCACCGCCTTTTACAATCAACTACGGGCAGGTGGGTATGTCGGCATTTTTGCTTATAATCAAGCGGAAAATCCCGTCTTCCGCAATGGCGTATCGTCGGAGCAGTTACGTGGTGTCTTAAGCACGACAACTTGGCCTTTAGCCTCATTTGATGAAACCAGCAACGATTTTCTCAATGCCTATGTTCGCGCTTTTGGCGAAGTACCCGGCGCGGTAGAAGCGGCCAGTTATGACGCGGTTCAACTGCTGGCTGCCGCCATCGCCTTACCCGGCGACCTCAAGACTAATCTCGAAGGGCTGAGCGAAGTGCAAAGTGTTCAGGGTGTGTTAAGCCCTGTGAATTTAGCACGAGGTGAAATGAGTGATCGCGTTAGCGTCATTCAGCTTGGCGCATTGGGCGGCTCGGAAATTAAAGCCCGTTATGCAGGTTCGCAGCGCCTACCAGATGAAATTGAAGTGGTCGAAGGGACAGCGCCAACCCCGACACCCACTTTAGACGGCGTTTTCGTCACCATCAAGAATGCCATTCAAAATGTGCGTACAGGCCCTAGCCTGCAATACAATATTTTGGGGCAACTGCGCCAAGGCGAACAAGCCCGCGTTATCGGCGCAACGATTGACTTTGATTGGGTAGTGATCGAGTTTCGAGGACAGAATGGCTGGCTGGCAACCTATTTATTAGATGTCTTGGGAGATCGCACTTCTGTGCCAGTTATTACGCCGCCGCCTACACCCACGCCGGGACCTGCAACAGGTACACCCACCGCTGAACCGTCGGTTGATGTGATTGTCGTTTCCGCCGTCCCAACGACGCTCACACTCGGCACTCAAACCAATATCAACGTCACCGTACAGAATGTCGGCAGTATTCCCGCTGGACAATTCTCGGTTGCGGTTACGCTGCCGCCCGATAATTACTATACCTTCGCCGTCGTCGCGGGTTTAGCGCCGGGTACACAGCAAACCATTGTCTTGCCTGCCCTCTTAAGCAGCGCGACAGGGAACTTTACAGCGATTATCGTTGCCGACTTGAACAATGATGTCCCCGAAAGCCCCAATGGTGAGGCCAACAACGATGATTTTATCTTCAATTATCGGGTAGATCGTCCGGTGACGCTCATCAATAACACGACGCTTGCCGTTAGTAATCAGCTTGATCTTGAAGGCAACCTTACGCCCGTCTTCGATATTCAATACACAGCGGCGGGACTTAACACAACAGGGACATGTTCGGGGACGGTCAATTGCATCGGTTTAATGAGTCCGGCTTTGAATTGGGATACCTCTCATTACGATGCGATTACATCAGCGGCAGGCATCAACGCGACATTGATCCCGAATACGGCACTTACCCCCGGCGCAACGATTGGCATCCTGACGGCTGAAGGTCGGCGTGGTGTGCTGCGGGTCGATTCGATAAATCCGGGCGTATCCATTACGCTCACTTACCGCGTTTATCAATAAATTACGGCTCTTTGGGGCGGCATATCATTTGTCGCCCCAAAAACCACCTAATTCAATTCAACTTCGACAAAAGTGGTTTGTCCGGCGGTGATAGAAATATTCCCCCGAAAGCGTATCCGGCCAGTTTCCTCACTGACAGTAATTTCATACTCACCTTCGGGCAAATCCCCATAGGTAAAATTCTCGCGCCAGACATAATCGCCGTTGACGGCATCATCATGATAGCTGTAGGCATAACGCACGGCATCAGAATTCGCGGCGCGGATTTGCACCGTCACATCATAAACCACATCCCCGGCGAGATCAGTCACCCGTCCGGCGATGGTTCCGAAACCAAACCAAGGATAAATCCATAAATCGGGATTTCGCGTCGCGCGATAATCTTCAGGATCACCGACGCGCACTTCCAAGTGTAAATGTGGCCCTTCGGCAACACCCGTTCCCCCTACCACGCCAATCCGTTCACCCGGTTCAATCGGACTTCCTGTTTCTACTTCAACCCGATCCAGATGCCCGTAAAGGGTATAAACAGGAAGACCCTCCGGCGAAGGAACGCTGTGTTCGATAACGACCAGATTGCCATAATAATTGTTGCTGGGGCCAAAAAGCCGTTGCAAGTCATTCCCCGCATAATAGACCGTCCCGCCACCTACCGCCATAATCGGTACACCGGTAGAACTCTGATAATCTTGCCCAAGGTGCGTCTGTCGCTGCCCCTGTTGGGTGCTACCATAAGGATAGGTGCGGTCAGCGAAATCCATCTCCGACTCGCGGGAAAAAGGACGGTTAAAGAAATAATGATCGACACGCTGAGGAGTCGGCGTGATCGTCGCTGTTAAAGTTTTGCTGGGTGTTAGCGTAATCGTCGCTGTTTCAGTTGGCATGGCGGTTTCGGTGGGCGGCAGTGTAGGTGTGCGGGTGGCTGGCGGTGGTCCCGCCGTTGGGACTGCCGTCGCTACTAAGAAATCACTGGTCGGCGCAGCCGTGACGGAAAAAGCCTGCTGCTGATTTTCACCTGATTGACAGGCAGCAGCAAAAAACAATAGAGATAGGATGAGAAGGGTAATCAATTTGCGATAAGTCATGGGTCACTCAAAATCAATTTCACGATAATCCCCTGTACGCAACCCCAACTGCTTTTCTAGCGTCAGGTCGTGCGTCGTCATAGGGAGTTGTAGATAAGACAAAGCGGTATCCATTAAGGCGGCTTGCGGGATTAACCCTACCAGTTCAGTATGGGTAATGGCTGCATCTTGTTGAGCAGCGGCAGCGCGTAAGGCTTCCATAATGGCGAAAAGGGACGTTTTTCGATAATCTATCACATTCATAGAGACTTGCGCCCTCCCACCAACCAATAAGCCGAGCGCCTTAAGATAAGGCAAACCCCCGCCCAATTCGCGCACGGTTCGGGCAATTTTTTTGGCAATTTCCACGTCACTTGTATCCAGATAAGCGTTAAAAGCAATCAACGGCGCACGCGCCCCAATCGCCACCGCACCCGCCCGTCCCAAGACAGGCAAGCCGTAATCAGGTGCGCGGTCTGGATCAGTCTGGATCGTCGTCTTGAGTTTTTCATAGGCATCACGACGGACAACAGCCAGATTAGCCCGTTCTGGCCTGAGAGCCGCTTTTTCGTACAAATAAACGGGGATATTGAGTTCATTGGCGACGCGCTGCCCAAGTGCCTGCGCCAGCATCACACATTCGCGCAGCGTCACATCACGCAGCGGTACAAAAGGCACAACATCCGCCGCACCAATACGCGGGTGAACCCCATTATGTAGATCAAGATCAATCAGTGCAGCAGCGGTTTTAATGCCTTGGAATGCCGCTTCTGTTACAACTTCCGGCGCACCAGCGAACGTCACGACAGTTCGATTATGGTCAGGGTCACTGCTGCGATCCAACACATAAACGCCCTCGACATCGGCAATCGACTTGACGACGGATTCAATCACCTCAGCGCGGCGACCCTCGCTAAAGTTAGGGATACATTCTACCAGCGGCATCAAGGGTTATTCGTCCCCGCCTTCGACAAATGAAGGAGGTGTTAGGGGTTTGATTTTACCGGGACGGATTGGTTCTTCAGTGAGGGTCTTTAGCGTGCTTTCGTCCACTTCACGCCCATTAAAACGATCAAACATCGCCGGATTCTCTAAGCGATCAACGGCATAGCGCCACCAACGCGGACTCGTCTCGCGCAGTACCGAGCGACAGCTATCGCAGCGAACTGTATGACGCGCTCGCGGGATTCCTAAAACGCGCTCCATCCGCACTTCAACCGAAAGCTCTCCACGATGGCAAACCGGACACTGCTCGACAACAAAACCCTTGGCATAACGCTCCGCCGCTGCCAGTCCACGTAGATAAAGCCCAACATAAATCAGGATGAGCGCCACACCGATTCCGCCAATAATCGCTTCCAACGGAATGCGACTACCTTCTGATGAACCATTATCTGGTGAGGTAACTGGGTTCAAAGGTGGCACATCCGTCGGCGCGGCTTCCCCGATCCCCGCAATTTCGGTTGTTTCGGACGTAGCAGTCTGTTCCGGGACAATCGCTATCGGCGTAAAGGTAGGCGGAATCGGTGTCTCTGACAGGATTACGCTTGTCGCCGTAAGGGTTGGCGGCAATTCAGTTGCAGTGACCGTAGCAGGCTGCAATGTCGCGCTCGGAATAATAACAGGCGCGGCGGCCTCGGTCATCGTCGGGGGCAGCGGTGTCATGGTGGGTATTTCTGTCGCCGTCGGAGTCGGCGGAAGTGCTGTATGAGTCGGAGTGGTTGTTAAGGTCGCCGTCACAGTTGATGTTTCGGTTATCGTTGGCAGAATTGGCGTTAGGGTTAACGTAGATGTTTCTGTCGGCAAAAGCGTTGATGTGGCCGGAACAGCCGTCATTGTGGGCAGTTCTGTCGGCGTGGGTGTCACCGTTGGCAGCATCGGCGGAACTGTTTCTGTTGGCACAGTCGTTAATGTCGGCGGAACAGCCGTATCCGGCGGCTTTTCAGTCGGGATTTCCGTTGCGGTTGTGGTTACAGTCGCAGTGAGTGTAGGTGTTGGGCTGGGCGTTTCTGTAAAAGTCGCGGTTGGCGTTGCGGTGGCCGTTATCGTCGGTGTAGGTGTTACTGTCGATGTTAAAGTCGATGTAGATGTTTCAGTAAAAGTTGCGCTGGGCGTAAATGTGGCAGTCGCCGTGAATGTTGGCGTTGGCGTTGAGGTCGCGGAAGATGTCGGCGTTTCGGTGGGTGTTAATGTAATCGTCGATGTCGCGGACGGCGTAAATGTGGCGGTTGGAGTCAGATTATCTTCTGAAAGTAGTGGTAAGGCTTGCAAATCGTCAATCCAAAACACCAGATCAGCCGCAATCCAGCCAAACTGAATTCGGCTAAAACCGAGCGGCACAGGCTGAAAGCGAATCAAAATCCATTCGGTGTCGGCGCTGCGACCTAAAGGCTCCACAGGCGCACCCGGCAAAAGTTGACCTAACCGAGAATAGGTGCGACCAGACCCGGAACGTATTAACGCGCTGTTGGCATTCACAAGCACATAGTTTCCGGCGGGAGTCGGCGTTGGAATAAAAGGCGTTGCCGTAATCAAACCGGGAAAGGGAGAAGGCGTGAGGTTGGCTTCATCAATGATGGGCAGTGCATCAATATCGACATTCCACACGGCCAAATCACGCAGAATCCAGCCGTAGCCACGTCCATAAATAATCAGCACCCAATTACCTGCAACGTTACGGCTTACAGGACGCAGCAATTCGCCTGCATTCAAAGACCCCACAGCAATATAAAACTCACCCGGCCCGCCACGCACAAAAACATTTTCCACGAGCAGGTAGCTTCCGGGTGGAGTTGGTGATGGGGTGGATTGCGCCAGCGCGAGTGTCGCAGCGAAAGCAATAATTAGGACAATTAATCCAATGAGTAATAAAAGGCGTTTCAAAACCGAGCCAGCCTTCTGTAGCATTAAAGCGCGGTTATCGTATCACAAACCGAACCGTTACACCAATTGATAATGCGATGCTGAATTTTTATGTCAAGGCTTAATTCTCGCCCATTTCGTCTACAATGTTAAAGCTCATGGGCGACTCTAGCTGAAAGCCATCTGCGAATAACGCCACTGACCACAGTCCGGGCGTAAATGGCACATCATCGGGCGTGATAAAATAGAAAAGACAAAGTTGACTTGCACTCTGCCCTACTGACCAGTCTCCAGAATACACTAATTCGCCATTGTAATACCAATCCGCCCGCATCGGAGTTCCAGCCTCGATGTTGTAGGCCGTAACCGTTGCGTAAAGTACTGGTGTGCTAGAGGGAAATGTCCCTTCTAGCCCCTCTGCACAGCCATTTGCCTCGTTAACCCCCGCCACAACACCCGTTTTAATGAACCACCGCTGCCCACTTGCAAGCGCGGCGGCGGCTGTAGATTCGAGCTGTGGCGCACTGGAATTGTTTCCAGCGGCAACAATTTGAATCGTGGGCGTATTCAATACACGTAATGTTGCTTCATATTGGATGTTGCCTGCGCTGAAGTAAGTCGCTGTCGCTTGAGAGGATTGCACAGTCGCGCTCATCGAAGTGCTTTCATACTCGGCGGTTGCGACAATTCCAACGGCCTCAGCGCGATATTGGTCGCTGCTGGTCTGCAAGGTTGCCTCCATATTGGAACCGCCTAACACCTGACACGCGCCTAAAACCGCTGCTAAAATAAGCCAAATTATGGATCGCAACGAACTTTATCCTTTGATACATCCACCATCGTATACAATGTACCTGAATTAAGGGTAGTCATCAATAGGATTTCGTTTATGCGTAGCAGGCGTTTGTTGTTTATCTTGTCAGCATTTTATCTAGTCTTCATTGGCGGCAGTGCTTATTACACCCTCGCCTTCCCCATTCGGATTTTCCATCATGCCTTTATGACGCTTTTGCTGGCGCTGTGGTTATTTGGTCGAGTGAGATCAGGGAAAGGATTGCCCACAACGCCGCTGAATCCAGCAATTTACGCGATGGTTGCGTTGTGGGGACTTTCGGCAGTGTTCAGCATTGACCGCCGGATGGCATTTGAAAATTTATGGTTTCTCATCCTCCATACGATTCTCTTTTTTATATTGGTGGATTACTTCCAACGTGGCCGGCATAAACTCGTGATGGAAACGCAGTTTATCCTTGCCGCAACAGTCGTTTTAATCTCTGGGCTGGAAATTGCGTCTTGGTATTTCGGATTAAATGTTACCCCCGATACACAGGTCGGCTGGCTGACCGTCATCGGACCCGACGCATGGCTGCCGCTGAGGATTTTGCGACTGGCGCTGGCGATGAGCATCAGCACCCTCCTCGCGGGGTATGTCGCACCGCTGATTACTTTAGCGATTGGATGGGCGCTGACGACACGGCGGGATTATCGTCAAGTCCTCTTCGGTCTAGCCGCCGCCTTATTTGTGATTCTCGTGTTGACCTTCTCACGCGGCGGACTTCTTTCTTTAGCGGCGGCATTAGGCACCTTTATGTTGATGCGCTTCGCACAAAATCGACGCTTACAAGGGCGCAATCTGTCTTTGATTTTGATCGGCGCTGGCGCGGCAGTCGGCGTTATTGGGATAACGCTCTTCATGATAATTACCCTAAGTCCCTCGCGCAGCAGCGGCGATCAAGTGCGCGTCGATATGCTCCGCAGCGCGGTTGCAATGACACAAGATTATCCGCTGCTAGGCGTGGGGCCAGGTATTTATGGTCGAGCTTTCCGCGACTATCGCTCCCCAGAATTAGCCCGTGATCGGCTGGCTTCCGCCCATAATCTTTACCTGAACACAGCCACCGAGACAGGCTTGCTTGGCGCAATCATCAGCTTAGGCTTAGGGGGTTTGCTCGTCCAATGTTGGTGGCGCACTTGGAAAAACGCCGCTTCTGACGGGGAACGAATCCGGCTCGAAGCGACGATTGCCGCCCTCATCGGAGTCGCCGTACACAGCCTCGTTGATGTGTTTACGACGACACCGCTTGTCGTATTATTTCTGGTGCTAATCGCCTACAGCATTACCGGCATTCGCAGCGCATTAACGCCGCAGCCGCGTGGTCAGCGCTGGCCTGCGCTCGTGGGATTAGTCCTGATCGTAGGCTACGGCCTCTGGTTTATCCAGATCGACCAAGCGCATATTCATTATCAAAAGAGTTTTGTTGGCGGCGAAGCAGGTTTAGAAGAAGCACGCGCCGCCGAGCGTAGGGATCCGGTGCTGAACCTTTACGATCTACAAATCGCTTTTTTGATCGGACAAGACCCGAATGCTGATTTAAGCGCTAAGATCGGGGCGTATGAAGATGCACTAGAATTAGAACCCAGTTGGGACACTGGTTGGATTAATCTCGCCGCGCTGGTCGCCAATGACGGTGATGCGGAATTGGCAGTCATTTATTTAGAACGGGCGCTTGCCATTAACCCCCTCACAGTAGTGCGTCTGAATCTGGCAAGACTTTCCGAAAATGCGTCACCCGATGATGAAGTCTTAACGAATTACACATCAGGACTTCAATTTTTTATGATGACAAGACAAACACTTCCTTTATCGCCATTTTGGAGAGAAACTGAACTACGAAGTACTGCGCTAGACGATTATGTCGCGCAACTGCCGCTTGATTGGCGCTATCGGTATTGGGCAGAAATTGACCCCGAAGTGGCTTACGCGCTGGTAACTCCCAATCCAACGAGTGCCGCCGAATTTTGGGTGGCTGGCGAATATACCTTAAATGTAGAAAATGACCCGTCCACCGCCGCCGATCATTTCAGCCGTTCTATTGCCTTAAGCCCCACCAATGGCGATTATTACGCTTCTCGCGCCAGAGCCACACGAGAAAGCGACCTTAGCGCTGCCCAACGAGATATTGACTTAGCGACTTTACTCGGCACCACTTTTGAATATCCGTATCTTATCCGCGCTCAACTGACGGAAAACCCAGATGAAGTCCGCCTGCTGCTGGCGACATCGCTACGTCCACGCAGCGTCCCACAAGAATTCGCGGCGGTACTTTATGGCGGACGGATGTCAAACTTTGATTTATTCCCCGAAATGCGTTATCCGGGGCCAGGTCGAGCCGTCATGCAACCCTGGTATACTTTAGCCGAGCAGTTCTTAGCAGAAGACAATACCGAGCAGGCCATCACCGTCTATCAAGCGATTGTCGATTACGCGCCCGACGAAACCGAAGCGCGAGATCAAGTGACGCAGCTGGAAGCTGAAGCGGTTGATTAAACGCTTGTATGCACCACTAAAATCTGCTATGATGGGATTTAATTAGCCCCCATAGCTCAGTGGATAGAGCGTTGCCCTCCGAAGGCAGAGGCCCAGGTTCGAGTCTTGGTGGGGGCAAAAGACGTTTCAAAGTAAACATCCAGTCTCATTCGGGCTGGATGTTTGCTTTCCCGCCCTATATTTGTTTTGCGAGAGCGCAAATTCATGAATCCAATCCCAGTAACACTGATTGAAAAACTGCATCATCCCGACCACAACGTGCGAAGCAGCGCGGTGTTCGAATTAAATCACTTGGATAACCCGAATAAGTTATCTCTTTTGATTCAGGCGCTTAGAACCGAGCCGGATTTGAATGTGCGGGAAGACATCACTTATGCCCTTGTGTCTCTAGGTTCCGAAGCATTGTCCTCACTGATCAATCTTTTGAAAAATCAAGATGCGGAGGTTCGGCATCATGCAGCACATACGCTGGGAAAGATCGGAAAAGCTGATGCCACCGAAGCATTAATCGATGCTTTGCAAGATACTGACCCCAAAGTCAGCGCTAAAGCGGCCTACGCATTAAGCCAAATCGGTGATGCAAAGGCAATCCCAGCGTTAATCCGCCTGTTGGATGACGATAATCCAGATGTAAAAACGAGCGTCATGGAAGCGCTGGAGACTTTTGGCGCATTAGCCGTGCCATTTTTGGTTAATACAATGACGCATGAAAAGTGGCAGGTGCGTGAACAAGTCGTAGAAATGTTTGGCTCAATTCAGGATAAAGAAGCGATTCCAGCACTCATCACTGCTTTACAGGATGAGCATTGGCAAATCCGGTTTTCAGCCGTAACTGCTTTGGGCTATATGCGCGACAAAACTGTAAAAGATGCACTGGAGCAGGTGCGAGACGATCCTGTACCGCAGATCAATGCTTTAGCATCAAAAATTCTGAAACAAAATTTTTCTGTGCTATGATGGCGCACGATGAAACAAAACAATTCACAATTCTCCAACTTGATAAAAGCGTTGCCTTGGATAGCGCGTTTTGGACTTGTATGGGGTGTCCTGAGTCTCATTTCACCAGCTACACATCGCGCCACGCTGCAAGCGCCGCAAACCGCCCAAACGATCAATCAGCAGGTGTGTGTTCATACCAGTTTGATTGATGAAGTCGATGAGTGGAAAATCCAGCGCTCGCTCCAGTTGGTGCGCGAGATGGGCGCAAGCACCATCGTCGAATTTTTCCCTTGGGCTTATATCGAAAATAATGAAGATGCTTACGATTGGGCGCAAGCGGATCGAATCGTCAAACACGCCCAAAATCAGGGCATACGCATCATCGCCCGAATTGGCCTTGTCCCCGCTTGGGCGCGTCCGGGGGAGACGACCTTAAATTATTTGCCTGAAGATGCCTTCCCCGATTTCGTTGATTTTGTGACGGATTTCGCTTCTCGTTATGCTGGAATTATTGACGATATTATCGTCTTAAACGAGCCAAATTTGGCGTTTGAATGGGGGTATCAGTCAGTTGACCCCTCGCGTTATGTCCGCCTGCTGCAAGCGGTTTATGCGCCTGTCCATGCCGTTAATCCTAATATCAACATACTCGCCGGGGCGCTTGCGCCTACGCTCGAACCTGCTGGGAGTCCAAATGGCTTAGATGATTTGTTGTATTTAGATGCGATGTATGCCGCAGGCGCAAAAGCATATTTCGATGCGTTGGCGATTCACACCTATGGCTTTACCGAACCACCCGACGCGCCCCCCTCCCCCGATCAATTGAATTTTCGCCGCGCTGAATTATTACGCGACATTATGCGCCGTTATGGGGATGCAGATAAACTTGTATTCATTACGGAAAGCGGTTGGAACGATGATCCGCGCTGGACGAAAGCTGTCCGTCCTTCACAAAGGGTTGTTTATACCATCGCTGCATTTCAATGGGCGCAAAATTGGGCATGGGCAGAGACGCTCTGCATCTGGCATTTTCGCTATCCCCGCCCAACGGGGCGCTATCCCGATAATTTCACGTTCGTCACGCCGGAATTTCAACTGAAGCCGATTTATTACGCCCTGCAAGCCTATGCCAGAGGGTGGGAAAGTGAACAAGCCTCATGGCTGCCCCCACCCGGCGAGTAATCCCGATTTTCTTCATTGTTATCGCATTATTGATGGTCGCAGTCGGGCTGTATATCCGCAACCGCCCGACTGAGCCGCCCTTTCCCTACGGCGAGATTCGCATCGCCATTGATGCCAGCACCCCACCCTTTGCGCTGGCAAACGGCAGTGACTTAACCGGATTAGAAATTGATCTCGGTTACGCATTGGGTGAAGAACTTGGTTTGACCGTCCGCTTTATCAACATGGGTTACGACGGCCTTTACGATTCGCTTCGAGCCGATCAAGCCGATATTGTGCTTTCGCAGTTGGTGATTAATCCGCTGAAAATGGGCGATGCACTTTATACGCGCCCCTATTTTGATGCCGGATTAGTCCTTATCAGCAACACATCTCATTCAATTAACGAGATGTCTGCCCTCTCCGGCAAACGACTCGCCTATGAATTTGGATCATCCGCCGATGCGGAAGCGCGGTTATGGGCGCGGCGGATTCGTCCATTTGAAACGCTGCCTTATGAATTACCTGAACACGCGCTTGATTCAATTCGACTAGGCGAGGCAGATGCTGCGTTGGTGGATGCGATTAGCGCACGGATTTATTTGCGTGAGCATCGTGATTGGCAAGTACAAGTTATCTATGTAACGCATATTCCCTTTGCCATTGCCACATCGATTGATCGTCCACAAACTTGGCAAGTAATTGATCGCGCATTGCAAGCCTTGATTCAAAATGGCACACTCGACAGAATAATCAACCGTTGGCTCTAATCCCTTTAGCCACTATACTAAGCCTATCATGCACATTGGAATCGACGCTCGACTCACCCATTATCGCGTCGGCGGAATTAGCACCTATATCCGCCGCTTGATTGGCGCTTTGGAAGACCTTGCAGACCAGCAGGATGATTTCACGATTTTCCGCAGCCGCAAGTCGCAAGTATCATCCACCACCCGTTTTTTGGAAAAACCGCTTTGGACACCGCCGCATCATCGACTGGAACGATGGGCGCTTTCGGCAGAATTAGCGCGTTTCTGCTTAGATGTATTGCACAGCCCGGATTTTATCCCGCCTATTCACGGCGCAAAACGCCAAGTCATCACGATTCATGACCTGACCTTTTTGCATTATCCACAGCACAAAGACTCCGCCGCGCTGCGTTACTATAACGGACAAATCAAAGTCGCCGTCAAGCAGGCCGATCATATCCTCGCCGTCAGCGAAGCCACCAAATATGATCTGATCGAAATGCTGAATGTTCCTTCAAGGAAAATTACAGTACAGCCACATGGGGTCGATGAGCAATTCAGGCTACTATCATCGCAGGAATTATCTGTAGCAAAAAATCGACTCAATCTGCCTGAAAAATTCATCTTGCATGTCGGCACTTTGGAGCCGCGCAAAAACATCCCGATGCTGTTGGAGGCGTATCTGCAATTGCGAAATCGGTTGCCTGATGCCCCAGCGTTGGTGTTGGTGGGACATATTGGGTGGTTGTTTGAGGAAACACAGAATCATATTGAAACCTTACAGGCACAAGGACACCCGATCTTTATCCAAGGTGATATTGAGGACGCCTTACTGCCTGCTGTCTATAACTTAGCTTCGATACTGGTAATGCCTTCTTTTTATGAAGGCTTTGGCTTACCAGCGCTAGAAGCAATGGCCTGCGGAACACCCGTAATCGTTAGCAACAATTCCTCTTTGCCGGAAGTCGTCGATACGGCAGGCATCCTCATCGACGCACATCAACCGGATTCACTTACAACGGCATTATTCAGTGTCTTGACCGATCCCCTACAACATGAAACAATGCGACAGCTTGGCTTGGAACGTGCCAAGCTATTTACGTGGGAACAATCAGCCCAAATCGCTTTATCGGTTTATCACGCGCTCGGATAATTCATGCGAATTTTGTTGGTCGCCGTTAATCTCCCCTACCCACCTGCATCTGGCGGCTTGCTGCGAATCTACGGCTTGATGAACGGCTTGCATCAAGCAGGGTATGAACTGACGCTGATGAGTTTCGCCGACGAAAAGATTGATCCTACTAAAACTCCGTTAGTGAACTTGTGTCAGCAAATCATCACGATTCCGCCACAGAATCGCACGAAATTAGATCGAGTACGTGATCTCATATTCACTCGTCAGCCAGATATCGCACGAAGATTTTTCAGCGTTGCATTTGCCGATAAACTCCGTGAATTACTCGCGCAAAATCAATTTGATCTGATTCAATTCGAGGGCATTGAGTCAGTTTGTTATCTTCCAATCGCAAAACAAGCTCAGCCCAACGCAAAATTTTGCTTCGATACCTTTAACGCCGAATATATTCTACAGCGTGGTATTTTCGAAATTGATCGGCGTACATCCAAGCGTTGGCCTGCGGCTTTGTATTCTTATGTTCAATCGCGTCGAATCGAGCAGTTTGAAGGCGACATGTGTCGTCTAGCGGATGCTGTGATTGCTGTATCGACGGAGGATGCCGACCTATTACGTCCTTTTCGTCAAGATGCGCGGGTTTATGTTGTGCCTAATGGTATCTTTATTGATGACTATACGAATCAAGAGACGAAGATCAATTTAGGCGAAAATGTGTTGGTGTTTACAGGAAAGATGGATTATCGCCCTAATGTAGATGGCGCATTATGGTTCGTTGAGCAGGTTTTCCCCAAGATTCGGGAGCATGTCCCGGATGTGCAGTTTTACATCGTCGGGCAGCAACCACATCCCCGGTTAGATGGATTGCGCCAGATTCCGGGCGTTCATCTCACCGGATGGGTGGACTCAACACAACCTTATTTAAACGCTGCCGATGTTTATGTCGCGCCGTTACGGATGGGCAGCGGCACCCGTCTCAAATTGTTGGAAGCGATGGCAACGGGTTGTGCTATTGTCGCCACAACCGCCGCCGCTGCGGGTTTGCATTCTGAAGCCAAACAAGGCATGATCGTAAGCGATAATGAACATGCGATGGCGGATTCCATCATTGACCTACTACAAAATCCAGGCAAACAGTATGAATTGCGCCAAAACGCACAGCAAATTGTCAAGCAGTATTATGATTGGTCGGTATTGATACCGCATTTACTCGAAGCCTACAGGGAAATCGGACTTGGATAGAGAAGCGCTCGTCAACCGGAATCGGGCGATGGCACAAGCCTTCCATACATTACCCTATAAGCATTATGTTCGGCGCAGCATCCTGCAAACAGTCGCCAGAATACCCATTTTACCCGCTCGGCACAAACGAGATTCACAAGAACGTATCCTCCTGATTCGTCCCGATCATCTTGGGGACGTGCTGCTGACCACACCCGCCATCCGTGCCTTGCGTGAATCACGCCCTGATGCGGAAATTCATGCGCTTGTTGGTTCCTGGTCAGGCGACATCCTCGGCAATGTCTCGGAATTAGATGCTGTTATCACGCTGCCGTTTCCCGGTTTTAGTCGCAGCCCAAAAGATGCTTTACATTCGCCCTACCAACTCGCATGGCAATCCGCACGGAATTTACGTCAAATCGGTTACACCAGCGCCATCATTTTGCGTCCCGATCATTGGTGGGGCGCACTTTTAGCTTATCTCGCCGGGATTCCAGAGCGCATCGGCTATGATCTGCCAGATGTCGCCCCGTTTCTAACTCATGCTATCCCACGCCAACATGAACACAGCGTCTTACAAAACTTACGCCTGATCGAAAAATGGACGGGCGAAATTAAGCCAGAAGATGCACCCTTTTCTTATCACGTTAGCGAGGCGGATCGCGCTTATATCGATGGGTATCTTGAGGAATGGGGAGTGCAGACACACCAGCCCATTTTGTGCATTCACCCCGGCTCTGGCACATGGGTCAAAAGGTGGGAAGAAGCAAGCTGGGCAACCGTCGCCGACACACTGACCGAGCAGCTCGACATTCAAATTGTGTTCACTGGGGGCGATCATGAAATGCCCATCGTCCGCGCCATTGTCGAGCAGATGACACAGCCCGCTTGTATTATGGTGGGTGATACACAAGTCAATCAACTGGCAGCGATTTTTTCACGAGCGAGAGCCGTTTTAGGGCCAGATAGCGGACCCTTACATCTCGCGGCGGCGGTTAGTACCCCCACCGTTACGCTGTATGGCCCCGCTGACCCGGTAGAATTCGGACCTTGGGGACCGCGTGATCGACATTTCGTCTTAACTTCAGACATTGGCTGCCGTCCCTGTCGTGTGATTGATTGGGCAGGTGATGATCCCGCAAATCACCCCTGTATGCAAGAGATCAGTATCGCACGGGTGTTAGATGCTGCCCGACGCGCTGCACAATATCAAGCCTAATCTGGAATCACAACGTTCTCCAAGCCCGGTTCAGCCGGCGGATATTGCGGATTCATCTCCTCTAATGTCTTTACAAGCGTCTCGGTCACGACCAAGTTGCGATACCATTTTTTATTGGCGGGGACAATATGCCAGGGTGCATAAGATGTGTTGCATTTCGTTAGCAGCACTTCGTAGGCTTTCATATAATCATCCCACTGCTCACGAACAGGCAAATCGCCCATCGAAAACTTCCAGCGCTTTTCGGGGTCATCCAACCGCGCTTGGAGACGTTCTTTTTGTTCTGCTTTACTGATATGCAGGAAAAATTTGAGGATGCGGGTCCCATTTTCGGCAAGCACTTGCTCAAAGTCATTAATGTGTTCGTAGCGCTTCTGCCAGACTTTTTCCGGCACGAGATTATTGACCCGCACAACCAGTACATCTTCATAATGGCTGCGGTTAAAAATACCGATGTAGCCTTTGGACGGTGTGTGTTGATGGATGCGCCAGAGAAAATCATGCGCTAAATCTTCCGGCGTGGGCGCTTTAAAACTCGTCACCCGCACCCCTTGCGGATTGACCCCATCAAACACTTTTTCAATCGTCCCATCTTTACCAGCAGCATCCATCGCCTGCAAGACAATTAAAAGTGACTGCTTGCCTTCAGCATAGAGGCGTTCTTGCAGCACTTCCATTTTTTCTTGGAGTGTAAGCAACTTACTTGCGGCGCTTTCCTTATCATCATCGCCATGATAATCAGGCTCATAATCACTCAGCTTGACCTCGCCCTTTGGAATAAGCAGTTGTGTAGACATTGAAATCACCTTTACCTAATCATTTTATCAAAATCACATATTCTCGTATTCTTTATCACTGCGCGGCGCGACAGTACGGGTTTCTTCATTGCGATATGTCACCATCCCCTGCCCCGCGCCCTTGAGTTTTTTGACGTGTTTCACGCGAGTCACATCCACCGGAACTTTACCCTCGCTGCGTTTGGTACTGTAATACGCTGCGATGGAGGCGGCTTGCTCGATAATGCCGTCTGGAACAGGCCGCCCATCAAATTTAATCACGACATGAGAACCAGGGACATCACGGACGTGCAGCCAAAAATCTTCGCTGCTGCCTTTTTTGAACGTCACAATCTCATTCTGGCGGCTGTTACGCCCCACCCAGATGACATACGCATCGCCTGTGACAATCCGAATCGGCGCACTCTGGCCTGCGCCGCCAATTCGCTTGGCCTTCTTGCCCTGATAATAGCCGTTGGTGTGTAATTCCAACATCACATCATCAATATCCGGCCAATTCGCGGCGACCTCTAAATCGCTCTCTAATTGATCGAGATAAGCGATTTTGTTGCGCGTATCGACGATTAAACCCGGCACATCATCCAGCGCTTTTTTAGCCTTGGTATAACGGGTGAAGTAGCGCCGTGCATTTTCCAAAGGCGTGAGCTGCGGATCAAGTTTGATAACAAGTTCGGGCTTATCCACGTCATACTGCGCTCGGAGTTCATTTTGGCCTTTGATAATCGCATATTGATATGCCAGAATCAACTCGCCACTTTGTTTGAGGATTTCGCGCTCGGCATCATCCGTCATCGAGCGTTCCAGAGAGGCCAACTTCCCACGCAATTTCGCTTGTGCCTCGCGGATGATCTTCCGCACCGGAATTTTCGCCGCTTTATAAGCATCCTCACCCGTTGGCGCACCATAAAATGCACTCAAAGCCGCGCTGATGGATTCAACTGGATGCCATCCGGCGAGATGCTGCACCGGATACACGCTAAAGGCCTCTATGCTTTCCTCCGTTTCGACAATCCCCGGCTGCCAATCGCGTTTTTGCAGCGGCTTTAAGACACTCTGCATCGCCTCGAATAAGCCATCAGGATCGGCATCGGTGGCTTTTTGCTTTAACCCACTCTCTCCCTCAGAACGGAAGACAATTTCCTTCGCCAGCATAGGACTCATGCCGAGAAGGTGCGCCGTTAAAATCTGATGAGTCTTCTTTTTCGGATCGTCAATCCCCTGAAAGAAGCTGGCTATATCGTCAAGCGTGATTTTGAAGGGGTCATGTTTGCCTAATTGAACGGGCGGCGGTACATAGGCATGACCGGGGAGGCTCAACCTAACGCGGTTATCTTCCGGTCCGACTCGGCGCATACAATCGAGGATTATCCCATTCTGCACGAGCAAAATATTGCTGCGACGTTCCATCGGCTCTACGATGATTTCAACATTGCCTTCCGGCCCCTGAACCTCAAGGTAAAGCACACGCTCCCAAGGCGGTTGGCTGACGTGCGTAATAATGCCATCTTCCACATAGCGCCGTATCAAGAGGCCGATTTGCATCGGACGCTGCAAGCCGCGCCGCACTTTATCTGGCACAATATGCACACGCGGCACGGCATGGTCAGCGCTCATATACACATAACGGCGGCGCTGATGGGCATAAACTTCCAGCCCAATCCCCGTGCCATCGACATCAAGGACATCCTGCACTTTACCGCCCACCAGCGTGTCCAAGAATTCATCGACCAGTGCCGAAATCGTAAACGCATCTAAATACATCGTCTATCCTGCATCTTGTGTCGCTTCAGGGGTCATCTCAGATGCTCCATTAGGTAAGAGCAGATAAGCGATTATATCACCCAATTCATCGTCGGGAATTTGATCGGCATAAATACGCGGCATATTGCGCTCGTAACCTTCGACAATAAAAGCGCCCGGATAAATAATCGACTCATACACATAAGCGGCAGCCGTCAGCGGCGGACGGCGAACAGCAGCAACTTGCGCCACTTCGCTGTGAGCAGGCGCGAGACGACCTGCATTCTGTCCGGCATGACACGCATTGCAGCCATATTGTTGCAGAAGAACTTCCCCATTTTCAGAATTTGCATTACTCAGCAGAGACGTAACAACATCCATGTAGGTTTCGGCGGTGAGGGCTTCTGCTTGTGTGCCGCCGCTGCTTTTGCTTAAATCAAGGAACTCCACCAGAAAAATCACTACAAAAACACCCAGCAGCGCCAGCGCGATATAAATCGGCAGCATCGATATCCGCCGGGTGGATTTCGACTCTGGTTGTTCGGTCATAAAACACACCCTATTCTTTTGAATGCAAAAGGCGAAGCCACTGAGTCAGCGGTTCGCCCTAAAAATCCCGATCACTGAAAAACGCTGACCGCGAAAAACTACATCAATAAGCGATCAAAAATCATCGCCATGAACAAAAACGCCAGATACGCTGTCGTATATTTATAGGTGCTGCGTGCGACAGCTTTAGAGCCATCCTGCATCAGCCGCGTCGCCATCCAGACCAAACCAATGCCAAGTGAGAACGCTGCCAAGAAATAAATGCCACCCAAAACCCCAAAAAAAGCAGGCAGCAGTGTAATTAGCAGGAGTTGAATGGAATAAAGAACGATCTGAATGCGGGTAGTCTTTTCGCCCCGCGCTACAGGCATCATCGGGACGTTAGCACGGGCATAATCGCTATTCACCAACAGCGCCAACGCCCAACTATGCGGCGGCGTCCACCAAAATATAATAGCAAATAACAAACCCACCTCGTAAGAAAGCGTCCCGGTAACGGCTGCCCAACCTACCAGCACGGGGAACGCGCCTGCCCCCCCGCCGATAAGGATATTGACTACCGTGTTGCGTTTTAAAATGAGCGTATACAGCACGACATAGTACAGCGCACCCACCAATGCCAGCACCGCCGTTAATGGATTGACCATAATGCCCAAAATCAACATCGACCAGACGATCAGCGCCATCCCGAATAACAGCGCGTTAATCGGCGCAATTCGTCCTGACGGAATAGGTCGGCGGGAGGTGCGCGTCATTTTCGCGTCCATATCCCGATCAACATAATGGTTGAGGGCGCTGGCCCCAGCCGCCGAGAGTGCGCCGCCAATAAGCGTGGGAATTAGTAATTGTGCGGAAGGCAGTCCATCCGCCGCAATGACCATTGCTGTTAGTGTCGTAAAACACAACAGCAAAACAATCCGCATCTTGGTAAGTTCAAGATAGGTCTTTAAAGTCGTTTTCCAATCTGACGAATTAGGATTTTCCAGAGTGACTTGCATTGATTGATAACTCGGCGCTTGGCGCATTTTTTGTTTGATTAATTTCTTGATTATCGAGCGTTTCCACCACGCTCAAGGCGACAAGCACTGCCCATGTCGCGGCTGCCATGCCTACGTGCGACGCTCCCCAAATCGGCGCGGCTTCTGATAAGACGAATAATGCACCGACCAACGCTTGTGCAAAATAGATGCCTAATGCTGCCAGAGCGAGTGTACACGATAAACTTTCCCCGCGTCGTTCTTGCCACACATACCAGACCAACAACAGCAGCGTTATCCCCAGCGCACCCACAGCAAAACGGTGCATCATGTGAACCGTCTGCAATTGGCCTTGTTGGAACGGGAACAATTCGCCATTACACAAAGGCCAATCCAAACAAGCCAGTGTCGCTCCACTACCCCGTACAAGCGTTCCCGTCAGAATAATCACCAGCGAAAGCGCGGTTGTGATGTAAACCAGCAAAGTGACATGATCGCGGGTATGAGTCTGCTTGGGCGTATAAAGTGAACCCACCGTCGCACAGAGCAGCGCCGCTAACAACAGCATCGCCGTCCCTAAGTGCATCGTCACCATCGTTGGCGGCAAATCCAACAAAACGACCATCGCGCCTAATGAGCTTTGCAGGGCAAAAAGTATTGCCGCTGTTACCGTCGCCCCCAACACAAAGCGATTGCTCATGCGATAGGCTCGAAAGGCAACTGCTAGGGTGGCAAGCCCAAAAAGGCCAATCATTACCGCGAAAAGCCGGTGTAACCACTCAATCCATGCTGTTAAATTATCCAATGGCGGGATGATGCGCCCATCACACAAAGGCCATTCGTTCCCACATCCCAAGCCGGAATCTGTCACCCGCACCACAGCCCCAAACACAATCAGCCCCAACGTCATAAGAGCAGTTGTTAAGGCCAAAGTTGTAAACAATCGAGATGAATTTGCTTTTTGTTGTTGCATTTACAATAAGTTCCTCAAAATCAAACAACAACAGTCTAAATTCTACACAATTACATGAGAATTTTACAGATTTTTATACAATTTTCAAGTTTCTTCAATCGCAGTCGCAGTTGCTTTGGGGGATGCAGTCGATGAACTCGCAGCCGTTTTCGCATTTCTAACACCGCGATCTAACACCCAGAAGATCAGCGCTAATGTCGCGCCAATGCCAATCATGTTGACCAGAATGAATCCAACCAGCAAAAAGAACTGCTCGGCTTTCCAGGGAACAACTTCTGATACTGAGCCAGAGGGATTATCGGTTTGTTTGATGACGGGGAACAGTGATGCGTCGTTTGTTGAAAGCTGCGAAGTCAACAACCCGCCGCCAACCAAAATAATAAGCACCACAACCAGAAAAGTGAGCTGCTTCACAGTGAACACTCCGTTCTAAGTCCATACATTGTACTATCTATCACAATCCATCGCAAGAGCATAGTGAAACTATTTATTTTACCTGATTTTATTGCCACAAAGCTAATCTTCATGTGCATTGGATTCCGGTTCATTCGTTTCTTGCCAATCTTGCGAGTCATCACTGACCACATCCGCTTCTTCGCTGGCGCTTTCACCACCACTCAAATTATAGCCACGCCGCCCTTTAATTACGACGGGGGGTTGCCCTTTGATGGGCAGAGTAAAACTGAACGTACTCCCCTCCCCGACAACACTTTCGACCCAAATTTGGCCGCCGTGCATCTGAAGAATCGAGCGCGTGATCGCCAGCCCTAACCCTGTTCCATCGATTTTGGCCTCTGTCCCCAATTGTGACCGAAAAAAACGCTCGAAGACACGGGGGACATCTTTTGCCGGAATACCAATGCCTGTATCGTGTATATCCACTCTTAAGCTGTCTTTATAAAGATGAATTATCACTTCTACACGACCATTATCTTGATTATATTTGATCGCATTTGAAAGCAGATTGTTAATTACCTGCCCCAATAAGCGGCTGTCCCCTTTAACGACGGCTTTTTTGGCAACACCTTCCATGCTAATTTTTATGCCGCGCCGCCCTGCAAATTCTTCCATCAAATCCACCGCGTCGGAAATTAAAGCGCTGATGTCACAATCAGTAGCTTTTAACGTGACCCCACCTTCTAGCCGCGCAAAATCGAGCAAATCACCGATTAATTGCTCCATGCGGTCTAACGCTGCCAACGCTCGCTCGGAAAAATGGAGCTGACGTTCATTTAAAGGCCCCAACTGCTGCACCAAATCAATAAAGCCCTTGGCGGCACTTACGGGAGTCTTCAAATCATGGGCAACAATATTGATGAGTTCAGCGTCAAAATCTTGATCGGTCATTATCTCATCCAGTCGAACATAGGAGCGCGGGTAGTGTATCCAAAGCAAAAGCAATGCGCGTCCCATGCCACGTCAAAAGCGAGCCATCCACCAGCTTAATCTGCTGATTACGGGCAGCAGGAACATCCAGCGCAGCAAATAATGCGATATGGCTTTCATTAAATGCGAAAGGTTCACTCGGCAGCAAAATAACATCGGGCTGTGCCGCTTGCACTTCGTCTAACGTCACACGGGGATAACGGGTATCACGCCCTTCACTGCGCGGATCATTTGTGGCATAAGACTGTGATTGTCCCAAATCCGCCGCTAACGGAAATTGTCGCTCTCGTTCAGCAAAGACATTCGTGCCACCGCAAACCCGCAGTAAATCGTGGGCATAGGTATCTGCATTGAACGTCATCAAAGGATCAAGCCAAATCGGGACGAACACCCGACAAACCTGATTCTCACGGGCGGCGCTAATGCCTTGTATCCAATCATACGTATATTCAATTAAGCGCACGCGCGGCACCATCACCGTTTGATCGAACACATACATGATATTCCACAACAGGTTAAAAACATCATCGACGGTTTTTGGAAATGTCACCCAAACAGGAATCCCCGCCGCTTGCAGCGCTTCTACATCCTGTTTACGATTTTCCTCCTGATTAGCGATGACCAAATCCGGTTTAAGCGCAATAATACGCGCCACATCGGGATTTTTCGTCCCCCCTATACGCGGTAATCGGGCAACTTCGGCCTCTGGATAAATACAATAATCGGTGATACCCACCAGCGTATGCCCCACGCTGAGATGAAATAAAGACTCGGTCACACTCGGTACAAGCGAGACGACCCGCTTCGGCGGTTGCGAGACAGGAATATCCTGATACTGCTCGTAAATCCGTTCTTTAATCATAGGTGAATGAGTTGATCTCGTTCTGGCCCAACACTGATTCTGTTGACAGGCGCATCACACAAATCGGTCACGCGCTGAATATAAGCCCGCGCCGCCGCCGGTAAATCCTCCGCCCGACGCACTTTGCTAATGTCGTCCTGCCATCCCGGTAGAGTCTCATAAATCGGGACGGCTCGTTCAACTTGCTCAATCGTCGCAGGGGGAAATTCATAACGCTCACCGTCAACTTCATAAGCGACGGCAATTTTGACCTCATCCAATCCGCTTAAAATGTCCATTTTGGTCAAGACCACATCGGTAAAGCCGTTAATCTGCGATGAATAACGCAGCATCACCGCATCCAACCAGCCGCAGCGCCGCGTTCTGCCCGTCGTCGTGCCGAATTCATCCCAGAAGTTTTCACCCGTCCCGCGCAAACGATCAGCCAATACGCCGTCTAATTCCGTCGGCATGGGGCCGCCGCCCACGCGGGTGCTAAAACATTTGGCAACCCCAACGACATGAGCGACATACTTGGGGCCAAAGCCTAAGCCGGAAAGCGCCCCACCTGTTGTCGTTGATGAACTGGTGACATAGGGATAACTGCCATGATCGACATCAAGCAGCGCCCCCTGCGCCCCTTCACAAACCACCTGTGCGCCGGCTTTAAGCTGTTCGTTGATGTAAAGGGTTGTATCACGCAAATAAGGACGTAAACGCTCGGCTGCATCCACATAAGCCTGTGCATCTTTTTCGGGATCAAGCGGCGTGATTTGATGGCGGATAAGCGTATGATTGGCTTCGGTGATCGCGTGGGCAAGGGCTTCCGCAAAAGACTCGACATCGCTCATCTGCCCCGCCCGAATCCCCCGACGCGCTGTTTTGTCATTATAAGCGGGGCCAATGCCGCGCAAAGTCGTTCCAATCGCTCTATCACCAAGCGACTGCTCACGCGCAGCATCTAACGCACGATGGGCAGGCGTGATAATATGCGCCCGTGTACTAATAAAAATACGCTCTGGTGAAATATCGACACCGAGTTTCGCCAGCATATCCAGTTCTTCCAGCAGCTTCAGCGGATTGACGACCATGCCGTTGCCCAGAATACACTTGACCTGCTCGCGCAAAATCCCAGAGGGGACAAGATGCAGCTTAAAGACATCCTGCCCGATGTTGATTGTGTGTCCAGCATTATCGCCGCCGCCAAAACGCGCCACAATATCAGCAGTCGCCGCCAGCCGATCTACCGTGCTGCCTTTGCCTTCATCGCCCCACTGCGCCCCGATTACAATCGTCGCAGGCATTTGTTGTCTCCAAAGTTGACGCGTCATTGAGTAAGCGAATCGTATTTTACGATTCACTTCCATTCTAAACGATCTTGTCGATAGCGCTAAGGTTAATCTGTTAGAAGTTACGCAGTTGAGCGTTATTAGTGATTAGTTTATGCTCCAGCGAGCCGAAATTTTAATCTTTTCTAAAGACTAAACGCTAAAAACTGATCACTCTGCACCTGCAAATTCTTTACCTGCGTAAGTTCTAACTCTAAGAAATTTAGGGTTGTGCGCCAGCCAAAGCTACTGTGACCTGTTTTTGTCCCCAGGCTTCTACCTCGCCAGTCGGCCCCAGCGCCAGCCCTGAACCGACACCAATCCCGACGGCGAGTTTGACGCTTTGCGCTTCCAAGGCGATTCGTGCCACTTCCGATTGCGAAATGCTGGTGATAGCGGGTAACAAGAGTGCATCTTCCACCCAACCAAAGCCCTCCGCGACATCGCCAGAATTGACAATCATCCCCCCGCCAAACAGGGTGATTGCCGCACCTTCGATCAAAATCACCGCGCCATTTTCAAAAGCCGCTTTAAGCCCTTCCAGTGGAGCGCCCATCAGAGAAGAGCGGAGTTCGTTCAAGGCAAAGTTATCGGGGATAACGATAATCGCCGCATCAATTAAACGTTTACGGATGGTGTCGTCATCTTCAGTCACAATATTGACCAGATAGCCAGTTGGCGCACCGAGTTCTGACATGTCTTCCAACACTTCTTCGTCGTCATCCACATCCAGCCCAATATAGGCGACCCCTCCATCGGCGGCGGCACGAGTCAAGGCAAGCGCCCGTACTTCGCTGCTGGAATCTGTCCCGCCAGAGAAAATGAGCCAGCCTGCACCGTCAATCCAGCGCAAAACGTTATTCCCCGCCATCGTTACTCCGGCATCACATATTCAGCCACCGCCGCCGACATCAGCGCAACGCTTAACGGCAGAGCATCTTCGTCAAAATCAAATCGCGGGTGATGATGACCATAATTGAGGCCACGCGCTTCATTCGCAGACCCAACAAAAAAATAGGTGCCTGGCACTTGCTCTAAAAACAAAGACATATCTTCCGCGCCCATCGTGCGCGTAGTGGTGTCGATCTTGTCTGCGCCAACCATTGATGTGAACAGCGTCCGCACCCGCGCTGTCGTTTCGATGTCGTTAGTCGTTGGAGGAACGCCATGCACGGTGGTGACTTCCGCCGTACAGCCCATCGCCGCACAAACGGATTGGGTGATTTCACGAATACGCTGATCGACTAAATCACTCATTTCCAGTTTAAAGGTGCGGAACGTCCCACCTAGCTCAACCCGTTCCGGGATAATATTATCCGCATCGCTCCCTTTCATCCGCGTTACAGAGACAACCGCCGTGTCAAACGGATTGGCATTTCGGCTAACGATGGTCTGCAACGCATTAATCACCTGTGCCGCGCAGACAACCGGATCAATCGCCAACTGCGGTGAGGCGGCATGACCCCCACGCCCTATGATGATAATCTGGAAGATGGACGCGCCCGCCATTACTGGGCCATCTGCTATACCCAAAATTCCCAGCGGCATCGTATTCCATAAATGCAACCCCAAGCTTACATCAGGACGTGGCGACTCTAAAACGCCGTCAGCGATCATGGCCTTCGCCCCGCCGACGATTTCTTCCGCTGGTTGGAACACAAATTTGATTCGTCCGGCGATTTGGTCACGATGCTGCGAGAGCAGTTTCGCAACACCAAGCGCGATGGTCGTATGCCCATCATGTCCGCAGGCGTGCATTTTGCCCGCCTCTGTCGAAACATAATCGGTTTGATTTTCCTCGTGGATAGGGAGTGCGTCCATATCGGCACGTACCAGCACGGTGGGGCCGTCTTTCGCGCCTTCTAAAATACCCACTACACCTGTCTTGCCGACCCCCGTTTGCACTTCAAGGCCAAGCGCTTGCAATTCTTTTGCCACAATACCCGCCGTGCGTACTTCTTGAAAAGCAAGTTCGGGATGGCGGTGAAGATCGCGTCGTCGTGCCACCAATTCTTCGCGCATGGCTTCGGCTTGTGCTTTAAAATCAATTGCCGTCATGAGTTTTCACCCTAAAGTAATTAAACGAAACGATTCAATATAACGCAGCGCATCTGGCGGTGACTGCGGATCCAAAAGCCGAGTACGTACCCGTTCCGCCATCGCTTCCATATCGGCAATTTGGCTTTTATGTTCGCGCAGCGCATTAATCTTGGTTTCCACATGACCGGTCACATCCATCCGGACATTCGGTTCACCCGTCCCCGCCAGATACAGATATTTAACCTTATGGACGGGCAGCCCTTCATCACGCTCCAACTCGATAAAATTCAAGCGATCACGCGCAGTCGGATAGACCGCATCAATCACGGCTGTCCCTATGGCGCGATGATCGGGATGATTAATGCCAAACGCACCAAAAAAGAACATGGTCGGGTCGCAGCTTACAATCGTATCCGGCTGCTTCATCCGAATCAGGCGTGTCACAGATCGGCGCAGTTCCAATGTCGGATAGAGTTCTCCATCAGGACAGCGCAAGAAAATAACTTCTTGCACACCCAACGCCTTTGCCGCGTTGGATTCCTCTTCCTCGCGGATGGCTGCCAAGCGCTCATGAGTCATTTCCGGGTCAGCGCTGCCTTTATCACCACTGGTCGCCAACACAAAAGTAATGTGTGCGCCTTCCGCCGCCCATCGTGCAAAAGTCGCCCCGCTGAAAAATTCCGGGTCGTCGGGGTGGGCAAAGATGCCCATCACCTGCCGAACATCCTGTCCCTGATTTTCCTCTGTCATTCCACTGCTTTCTCAGATCAATAAACTGCTCAATACATTGAATTAGAAGTTACTCAAGTAATCCTCGATAAATAATTGGAATTTTTTGAACCACCAAGGCACCAAGAACACCAAGAATTTGAAGCTAAATCTCTGTGTTCTCTGTGCGCTCTGTGGTTAAATCTTTTTCCATTTACTTACATCGGTCTACTGCAGTACACAGCTATTAAAATATTAGCTTACAAAGGTAGTGGTCTTTTGTAGGGGCGACTCGGCGAGTCGCCCCTACAAAAGTAAGCCGAGATTTTGGTGTTTTCTAAAAACTAAGCACTAAAAACTCTGACTCAAATTGCTACTCCCAGATGGCGTGTCTCTTTACTCAGCACTTACAACTCAGTCCTCATCACTTTCCGTACTTTGCTTATCTTGCAGGCGGGTACCCGGCTTCTGCCCACATTCACACGGTTCGTCACCATGCTTGTTGCAAGGTTCTTTGGCTTTTTTCTGGAGTGCCTCGAATTCTTCCATCGGGACAAGTTCTTCCCGCTTGAAAGTCCGCCGACCTTCTTCATCAATCCAGACCGTGACCGAATCTAGCAGCGGATGAACATCAATCACTTTACCCACGCCCATCGGTGTACTGACGCGCTTATTCCGTTTAGGGAGTGTTTTACGGGCTTCCACATACTGCTCATATTCATACACCAAACAGCAGCGCAGACGGCCACACATCCCGGTAATCTCTGACGGATTAAGGGAAATCCCCTGTGCCTTCGCCATTTTGATCGAAATCGGGCTGAAGTCGGTTAAGAATGTGCTGCAACAGCGTAGTTCCCCACATGCCCCATAACCGCCGAGCAATTTAGCCACGTCACGCGGCCCAATTTGGCGCATCTCGATTTGTGCCGTAAAGTGACGGCGCAAGTCATTCTGTAAGCGCGAGGCATTCACCTTCTGTTCCGCACTGAACAAAAAGGTCAGCATCGTTCCGTCATAGTTATACTGTGCGCCCACGAACTTGACATCGTAAAAACCGCCAATTTCGACGGCTTTCCGTTGGCAAAGTTCCAGCGCTTCCGGCTGTTTTGCTTCCCATTCTTGCTTCAGCACCATATCACGCGGGGTCGCGGGGCGCAAAATCGGCTTATGCTCACGTTCAGAATCTTCCGACACGGTGAAGGCCATGATCTGTCCCATTTGTCGCCCACGCGCCGTCTCTACAATCACATAATCGCCAGCGCTTAAATCTGGGAAGTCGCTATATTCAAAGTGATACAGCTTACCCAATTTTGTAAAACGTACACCAGCAACCATGTGCTGTTGTTCAAGTTCCATACTCGTCATCGAAATCGGTGCGAGATACCCCTGCCTTTAGGGATGGGTAGGTAAGCACCTTAATCCTTTCAATAGTAGCTGACGATAATCCCCGAAGGGAAAGGGAGATTTGCAGTTACCTGCTGGCTCTCCCTCAAAGCCTGCTCCGCTTGCGCGGGGTTAAGTTCACCTTGACAATGTTATGCGGTGGTTTGGCGTGAGCGGCACTGGCT
>DAOTTO010000018.1:0-11789 GCA_034437895.1 Anaerolineae bacterium
GATCTGCCCACATGCCGATCTCTGGTGATTTTAGAATTTCCTCTGCTGTTAGCCCAAGTCCTTTAAGGCCTTCATCACTTAAGAGGTCTTTCAACTCAGCATCAAGCGCCGCGTCTTCCTCTGGGGTAAGTTGAGGCACCACATAAGCTGCTTTTACCTCTCGGATTGTGACCTCAACGACACCGCGAGGGCTATCGGGTGGCAGTTGCAAATTAAGTTTGCCATCTCCATCAATTTCCGTTTCGATCACAATCACGCCGCTCATTTAACGGCTCCAATAAAATCTTACACTCAATTATAGCGTGTTGCAGCCTACGATTTTCGCTTATAGTATTTTTTCAATTGTTCCAGTCGTTTTTGTTCAAAAGGGGCAAGTGAGGTTTGATCCCGACTGATGAGATACCGCAGTTCTTCATCCATCAGTGAAGGCGCAGGCTTCATCATCCAGTTCAGATAGCGGGCTAAAACCACCGCAACGGCAAGTGCAATCGCCAGACTGCTTACGCTGATGGCAGTATTCAAATTCGGGTCGCCCGCCGCCTTTTGGAGGATATAGGTTAAGCCGACAAAGAGCAAGTTAAAAACTAGCAGCGATAGACCAATAATCAGCGTAGCATTCGGCCTGCGTTTTACGCCCTTCGCCATGATCCCACCCACAAAAGGCGAAACCACCCAAAACAAAATGACAACACCTTGAACCGCAAGCGTCAACGTCAAGCTCAAATTATTGACATCGATAAATCTTTCCATAAGTGCTGCCTCTATGAATTGATACGTTTCTTCATGCGCTGCCTAATGGCTAATTCAAATCATCCGCGCTGCGTACACCGATGAAATATGCACCCACGCTCTCACCGCGCACCCCTAAGATGCGTACTTTCCAAAAGCCATTCTGATTGATCTCACAGGTAATCGTCGTATTGCCCTCTCCCCCTAACAGACCACTATCACCCAGCGATTGACAAGCTGTGTCTGTCACAATACCACCGGATGGATCAAGCACAGCCACATTCTTAGCAACGTTGCCCGCACTGACGGACATAAACTGTATATAGATGTAATATTCCTGACCAGATTGCGCCGCAAAGACATATTCGTGCGAGTAGCCGTGATCGATGGCATCCGCCCCCTGCTGCGGCGCACCCACACTTTTTGATGGCGGGACGAGCGCGGCAGCATTGGGAATATCCTCAATTGGTACGCCGTCAATCTGCGTCACCGCCCTACCTCCGCCTAGAAGCTGCGTTGTGAAACCAATCACACCGGGAATAATCCCAACCAGACTAAATGTTAAGGCCGTACACGCCATCGACAGCATCACAACGCTGATGATCCCAATACGCCGTCGGGTCTTGCGCCGAGAAACACGCTCACGTTGGGCATCCGTCATCCAAATATTGCGTTTTAATTCGGGCAGCGGCTGGGTTGGAGCGACGACAGCGGGTATTTTCGTTGTTGTCGTAACGGGCGAATGCGCCCCTTCCAGCTTTAAACGCATCCGATTCGCCTGATCGTGCCAAGGGTTTATTTCCAGCGCCCGCCGCAAGTAGCCAAGCGCTTCCTCGTCGTTCATGGCATCTTTCGCCGCTTCCACCAGATCATCCGCCGTCAAGGTGGGCTTTTCCGGCTCCCAAAAAGCGGGTACGTCCACTGCGTCCTGTTCAGTGGTAGATTGATGACTGCTTTGTAAATCAACCAAAACCCGACGAGAAACATGATCCGTCATTACCTTCGCATACGCCTCAATGAGGGCATCCGCCGATTGGTAGCGATCTTGCGGGTTCTTCGCTAATCCGCGCAGCACCACCGCATCTAAAGCAGGTGGGAGATCGTCAAAAAGTTTACTTGGCAGCGGCGGAGGTGAATTGACCTGCTGATTCAGAACCGATAAAAGCCCCCCCGTAAATGGCAGCCGACCCACCGTCAACAAATAGGTGACTATCGCCAAAGAATAAAGATCAGTGCGGAAGTCGAGCGATTTTTTGCCCCGCGTCTGTTCTGGCGACATATAGGCGGGTGTGCCGATAATATCGCCAGAAACCGTCAGCCGATTCCCGTCCGTAACACGCGCCAACCCAAAATCGCTCAACGCCGCTTCTCCGCGTTCATCAAGCAAAATATTTTCTAACTTGATGTCACGATGAACAACACCGCGCCGATGGGCATGGTCTAGCGCACTGGCGATGCGCCGTAGCAATCGCACAACTTCCTGCGAAGTGATTTCTGTAGGCGTATCAAAACGTCCTGCCAAACTCCCCTTCGCCATGAACTTCATCACCACATAAGGCCGTCCGCGCTGCAAGCCATAATCATAGATCGGCACAATGCAGGGATGATTGAGGGCTTTAACAATCTCAGATTCTTTTTTGAAGCGCTGCCCCATATCAGAATCTTCAGCAAAAGTGATATGAAGAATCTTGAGGGCGATCACCTGCCCGTCACGCTGGTCAATGGCTTTATAGACCTTCGCCACACCGCCCACGCCGAGATTTTGTACAATCAGGTAGGGTCCAAATTGTCGTTTTTTTGTCGCGTCCATTGGAGTCCTTGCATAGCAGCTATATACTCACTCCGTTTATCTTACATCGAAAATACACGCTGCAAGATTCAGGTTTCAAAAAATCTCAAATTTGTACAATTTCGGTATGTTTCTTGTGATGACATTGGCTACTGAGTCGGCTTTAAAGACTCGCAACGCGGATTATTGAGTACGACACCAAACTCAATGGTAAAAGCCGCCTCCAAAGGCGTTTCTTCCCATTCAATTAATGAAACCCCGCACTCAAAATCACGCTCGCCAGCACGGAGTTGCAGTAAATAATTCTCACTGCGCCCATTATTTTGTTCGCGTTCACATCCTAAGGTGGAACAGTTGGAAACATTAGTATCAGGCCAATAAGGGTCGTCGGATTTATCCCCGTCCGCGTTGACAGTACGCGAAGATGACCATGTATTTACCACATAATAGCAGTTATAGCCCATCACAGGTTCCTGACGATAGCGCGTTTCACAGACCCGTTCTTGCCGAAACGTGCCATCCCCTTGATCCACCTGCTGATTGGAACACGTCTCTCCATCCGGCACACTGCGCGACCCGACCTGCTCATAGCGGCGATCAATACTGTATGCCCCCAGCGGAACAGCATCACATGAACTGCTGCCGGGGATGGCTTGTAACTGCTCAACATTAATCGCGCGTTCCCAACGATAGCCCGTCACGTAAGCGCTGGATTCTCTCGTCCAAAAAGTAGCTACAAGCACACCGATGACGGCAAGGACGACAATCCCGCCGATGATATACAACCATTTACTGCCGCCGCGCCCGCCAGATTTTGCTTTTGCAGCAGGCGCAACACGCCCGACTGCCGCATCCGCAGCCGCATTCATCCGTGCTTGAACATCTTCCGCCGAGAATTTTTGCCCATCCGCGCCGGAACGCACTGCCTGGGCATTGATCTTTGCAACATCCTTCAAAGGTGTGCCGCAGCGCCCACAAAATTCCGCTGCGCTGCTGCTCGTCGTGCCGCAGGAAGGACAAGTGACATCCGCCCCGACGTAAACATGATCTTTCACCGCGACTTTTTCATCATCCGCCGGAAAATAACGCCACGATGGGTCTTGTGGCGACCCGCAGTTCGGGCAAAATTGATGCGTTTTGCCGAGATTTTTCTTCGTGCCGCAGTATTTACAATCCCACAGCATCTCATACACACCCTCAACGCTGGTGCGTTGATCGCCTTCACGCCGTTCAACCGCTACAGCCGATGCTTTTTCGATTTGTTCACGCGACTGGCGTGGCGGAGTCGGCGCGGCAGGAGAGGGCGGTTTGGGCGATGCGACTGGTGGATTCACAGGGGATGGACGGGCAGGTGCAGACGGAGCGAGTGCCGCCATCAATGGCTTGGCTTGGGGATGATTCGGGTCGAGTTCCAGCGCCTTTTGCAAAAATGGCACAGCTTCTGTGGTTGTATCAGCAGCTTTCGCTGCCAAGACATAAATATCCGCCGTTGGATTGTCGGCTAAAATTGGTTCGAGTAAAGCGCGGGCTTCTTCTTTATCCCCGCGTGTAAGAGCTTCGTTGATGGGTTGGAGTTGATCGGACATAAAAAACAGACTTACTCCTCAAAAATATCTTTAAATGTCATAGTAAGGCAGCATCTCAACGCTGCCAAATCTCGCCTAAAACCATTATAACGCAGGCAGCAAAAAGGGGCGTAGAGAAGTTCCCTCCACGCCCCTTTTCATCAAATTGATAGACGGTTAATTACTCGCCCGGTGTAATCGTAAACGTGCTGCCTGCGCTGCGTCCATAGACCTCTGGGAAGTAGAATTCCACTCCCGTTGCCGGGATGACGTTATAAACACCCGCCAGCCCCGGACGAATGGTATAGACATACTCATACGTCCCGGCAGGGAGATAAGTCGCGTTCAGCACCACTTTTTCATCGCGGAATTCGATGTTACTGAACCACCACCATCCCCATCCTTGACTCAGTGGGTCATTTTGCACCAGACCCGGCTGTGTGCCGATTTGCTGACTCGTCGTCAGATTCGGATTTACGGCATCCGAACCGGCAGGAATCGGGTCTTCGATGACGACATAATGCAGGTCATTTGGCGCGATAATCGTCAAATGTACCTGTACCAAATCGCCGACCTGCGCTTCCGTAATCAGTCTGCCCGTAGGATCACTCAAGAGCGAATAGCGCCGTTCCACGATAATGCCGCGATTCTCCGGCTCGATTTCTGGCACGGGGAGATAAACGCGCAGATAGGCATCATAGTACAGTGTTCCCGAACCCGCGCCGCGCTCAATAATAAGTTGATTCGCCACATCCGAGAGCAAATCGGTAACGGGAATTTCGGTCAGGATCGCGTCGGTATCGGCGGCATTTCCGCTGCCTTGAGACTCGCCGTTGACTGATACGCTAAAGTCATAATCAGCGTTGAGTTCATCACTGACCGTCAGCCAATCCGCCAACGCCATCAACGCCCAAGCCGTTTCTTGCGAAGTCTCCCATGCGTCGGCTGTACGAGCAACCATCAGCCAGCGCACGACATTCGGAATCAGATCGCTTTGCGGATTCAGCTTAATGAGCGTGTCTAATACAATCGCCGTTGTGCGCGTATTCGTATTCCAGTTATAGGGGTCACGCTTGGGTTCTTCCCAATGCGCCCCATTCGCGCTCAAAATCGCGTCATTTACCAGATCAGACAGCAGTGTATCAATCCGACTGCGATCATCGCCGCCGATCAAGTCAAAAGTCTGCGCGAGCAGCGCTTTGGTATAAAGGGACAGTCGATCACGGAAATCAAACAGGGTCGCCGTCCGTGCCACATCCGCCGCACCGGAACGTGCCAGCGCATATAGAATAAATGCCTGACGATTCAATTGCCAATCCGCAACATTTAAGCCGGGAACGATGAACTGTGTCCCCAAAAATTGTTGTGCGCGGCTAATCACGCCCGGATCAACGGCGAATCCAGCGGCTTGCGCTTCTGCTAAACCAATCAGTGCATAAGCCGTCACAACCGGATTGCTGATATCCTGCACATACCAACCCCAACCACCGTCAGCTTTTTGTTGGGCATAAAGCAGTTGCAGCGCGAGATTCAATTCCTGATCGAGCGCATCCGACATACCGGGGCGCACATCGTCAGGATTATTTTGTAATACGCGATACGTCATCAAATTGGGCAAAAAGCGGCTGACAGTGGCTTCGATATTGTTATATTCGTAGCCATAGCGACGCAGCACCTCCAGCCCCTGATAAACGGGTTCAACCACCGAAGTATCCACATTGACACGCAGTTCACCCTGTGTCACCTCAAAACGCTGCGGCAGCACAATCGACTCGGTGCGCTCACCTGCCTCACGCAGCACCCCGCCCGTCCCCGTGATTTCTGGTGCTTCATAACGATAGACTGGTAGTATGCGATCATCGCCCTGTCCCAACGGCGGCTTGCTGGCATCGGTAAAGGTCGCGTCTTCATTTTGTGCGAAGAACGTCAGCCCAACCGACTGGACATTATCTACTGTGACAGGCCATTCCACGCGCTGACGACCACCCGCCGCAATCTCGAAGGTTTGCGCCTGATCGCCTGTAAAGGTCAAGCCCGTGCCTTCAACCCGGACTTCAACGGTTTGCGCCGCCTCAGTGTTATTGTTGACAATCGCCGCCAGCACAACTTGATCGCCCACGATGAAGAAGCGCGGTGTCACAGGACGAATCAGCAGCGGACGGGTACTGAGCAGATCAAAAGTATCCTGCCCCACGAGCGTCAGCCCATCTTCGCCGGAAGTCACCGCACGAGCATCCAAGCGCCATGTCGTCAGGTTATCCGGCAGTATTACGTCAAAGGTCGCTGTGCCATCTTCACCTGTGACCACTGCCGCATTCCAATAAGCCGTATCGACGAAATCTTCACGGATATCAAAGATACCACCTTCGCCGCCGCCACCGCCGCCGCCTTTGATCGTGTCCAGAACGGTCTGTGTCAACTGATCGGTGTTAATCGTCAGTGCCATGCCAGTACGCACACTCAAGCCCTGCTGCGCGTAAAAGAAAGGTGCGATTTCACCGCTGTTGGGGCTGGCAATTGACAGTGAGGCGAGATCAGTTAGTCCTACGCCTACTTCAGCTTGCACCGGATTGCCCTGGTAATCCGTCGTGCTGACGGTATACGTCACTGTTTCACCGGGGGCGGCGGTTTCTACATTCGGCGTGATCTCGATAGTCATTTCCTTACGCGAGGCATCCACACCCAATTGAATTAACCCCATACGGAAGGATGCAACAGGGTTATTTTCGTCCACGCCCTTGATTAAAAGGACACTCACATAAATATTCGGCGCGTAATCCTCACTGATGGGGAATTCATAGACATAGGAATTGCTTTCCATCGTGACGTGTTCGGTAGTCAGCACATCGCCGCGCTCAATCGTGATTAAGGCTTCGGTTGTGCCTTGATACGGCGACGTAATCAGGATTTGTCCCACATCGCCGATGTTGTAGCTGTCCTTATCCGCGATCAGATCAATCCGGTTGCTATTTTGCTGCCGCCAGGAAACATACTCTTCGCTGCTCACCCAAATTGTCGTAGACGAGCGCACTTCATTGCCCACTTCATCCATACTAGTGATAATTGCCTTGAAGATGCCTCCGTTAGGCGGTGTAAAGACGAAATCAGCCGTGCCATCATCGCGGGTGGTCACGCTGCCGTCGGTTACGGGGATTTCTTCCACTTCATAAGTCCAAGTCGTGCGCCCCTCGCTGTCTTGTTCTTGAACGCTCGACCAACGCCGTTCTACAATCTGAACCTCAATGTCCTGGTTGGCAATCGGATTGCCTTCCCAATCGACGGCGATGAAGTTGAAGCTGGTTTCTTGCCCGGCGATTCCGACATAATCCGCTGGCCTCGCGCCGATATAAATCAGCCCTTTATGGACGATGACCTCCGCCCGTCCAGCCACCGCTTGTTCACTTTCGTCAGTGACGACTGCTTCAATCGTAAACGTCTGGCTTTGGGTATCATCTTCCAAGTCAGCCGGGACTTCAATCACAAGGCGGCCTTGTTCGTCTGTAGTGCCGCTGCCGCTGGCAATCACCCCGCTGCTACCACCGCCGTAATACTCGCTCGGCCCTGAGTCATAGTCAAAGTCGATGAAGTCATACCGTCCGCCGGGCGTATCCGCCGAGAAGTAATACGACTGGCTGATGACGTTATACTCCACATTAGCATCTGTGACCGCCCCGCCAAAGAAATAACGACTGTCCAGCGTGAGGCTGATTGTATCGCCTTGTACGACCTCAGTGGCATCCGGCGTGACTTCAACTTGGAACTCCGGCAAACGATATTCCGCCACGCCAAAGCTAATGCCGCCCCCTTCGGATTGATAACGTCCGCTGGTAGGCAGTTCAACATTGATGTAGTAGTAGCCAAGTCCGGCATCGTCCGCCAAATTAAACTGTCCGCTAAACGTGCCATAAGGCGTAAGCGGTGCATCACCCTCGAAGATGACCTCGCCCTGATCGTCGGTGATTTTTACCGGAACGGTTTCCATATCGGCTGGGGTGTAGGTCATATCATCTTTAGCACGCAGCACCCCGCGATAATACACAGGCTGTCCGGGGCGATAAATCGGACGATCTGTATACATATAGAGCGCGTACTGGCGCGGATAAAAGTTATCGCTCTGTTGGAACTGCCAAGGATCAATGCCCTGCGACCATGTGGTTATGCCAACACCGAATTGATCGTCCGTTTGCAGCACCGCCACAATCGGAATATACAAATCACTCAGGCGCGGAATATCGACTTTGAGCAAGCCGTCCGCGTCTGTTACGCCTTGCGCGATCACCGTATTGCTGGGGTCATAGATGGCAATCGGCGCATTCGGGATCACCGCCCCCGTCTGTACATCTGTTGCCCAAACCGTAATGCTGTTAATCGACGCTTTCACCGTCAGATTAGCCGTCGCCACCACCATAAAATGCCGCTGGGCTTCGTAACCAAGCTGGGCGGTTTCCGGTGAACTCACTTGCATATAGTAAATTCCCGGCGTAAGGGGGCCTTCTGTCGCCGACACATTCGGCAGTACCACCGCGCTCGATCCGCCAGCAATTTGCACGTCAATGTAGTATTCGGTGGTGTCGCCTTCCGCCACCCATGCGCGGCGTTCATCGCGGAGCTGAACTTCCCACCAAACGGTGCCATTTACACAGGTGGGGCCGCCTACGATGGGCATCACATAATCACGATACAAAAGGTCGAGAACTTCCCCATCAGGCGGCGTAGCCCGCGCCCGCAGCGGATCGGGTTCGGTAATCACGACCACACTATCACCTAAGCTAACCCGTGAAGCAAGTGCGCCTAAGCAGGTCGGATTAACCGCCGATGGAGCCGGCGCGGTAGATTCGGGGTTCGATGTGTCCGAACTGTCGGCCTGCTCTCCATCTAAATCGACAGTCGTACCACTTCCCATATCGAGCAGTTCATAACGCATCGCATTCAACGGCGCGACATTCGGCACCTGCCATGACCGCAAGAAATTATCGCTGTTCGGGACGTAATCTTCGGCAGGATAGTAAGAGGTATCTTCTGCTGTCACCAAGCCGACAAACTGGTTGAGATCAACCCCGTACAATGCTAAATCAAGTCGGGAGACATTGCGATGCGTGACGAATACCTGTGTTTCAGGGTTACGTGCATTATAAAACCCGACGGTACCCGGCACACGCAAGGATATATCTGGCGAGTAAGGTTCTGTTGTATAGCTAAAAGTCAGCGCTGTATCAATCGTGTTTCCATAAATATCCGCCATTCCCGGCGCAATTATGATGGTGTATTCAGTGCTTGGCTCGGTAGGGAAAGCAACATAGAGCGAGTTATCGTAGTCCTGATAATAATAGTCCGGCTCCAAATAAGGTTCCGGCTCAATCGTGATTTTATCTACCAGCGTGTCCACATCCATCGCGGACGCAAAATACAGCGTCAAGCCGCCATAAGACGGTGCATTCGTCTGCCCATCAAAGGGACTTGTCCCCGTAATCGCCGGATACGGCACAGTCACAATCGACCATGTTTCGGCTGGCACGGCGATATTGCCAGTGGATTCAAACACAGCGTTTTCAGGAAAACCAATATCGTAGCCCACACCCAACGCTAACGGCTCATCGGGTGTAAAGGCAAAACCTGTGCTGTCGTCATTCCATTCAAACGTCCCAGTCACAGCAGGAGCAGACCCGCTATTGGCGCGTACAAAAAAGTTTTCTTCCAGACTGATTTGATTAATCGGCTGGTTAAATGTCGCTTGAATTAACGGCGTAAGCTGAACAGCACTGCTCGCATCCGCCGGATTGACTTCCACGAGCGCGGGCGGTGTAGTTGTGAATGACCAACTAAATGCTTCTTGCATCGTCGCGCCGTCAATGGCCTGTAAACCGCCATCCACTGTCACTATATAGTCTGTGCCGCCTGCCCAATTGGTATCAGGACGGAAGGTATAAATCGCGGTATTCAGCCATTCCCCTTGCCCTTCGATACTAGGGGTTATCGTCAGCGGATTCGGCAGGTTTTCCATATCTTCAACCGAGCCAAGCGGCACAACGGGACGGTTAAAGATCACCGTAATAACGGCATCAGTGGCGATATTGGTCGAATCCGGCGCAGGCAGCACTTCTGTGACGCGCAAGAAACCGACTGTATCCACTTGTAAGCGATAGGCTTCGGCTAATGCCGTGCCATCCGCGCCACGCAGCGACTCCGCTATCGTGAGGGTGTAAGTCGTCCCGCGCTCATAAGCTGCGCTGGGCGTAAAAATCAGAGAGGTATCGCTTTCGCCGCAGGTGGTTTCCCCCGCGACTTCCGGCGTGATGCTTACCGCATCGGAGACCGTCGCACAGTCCAGCGCACGATCAAAATAAACTATAATCGGCGCATCTAATTCCAACTCTGCGCCTTCTAATGGGTCGCTTTCCACTACCTGTAATCCAGTACCGGACGGATTTTCTTGCGCGGTAATCATGCTGCTCAAACTGAGCATCATCATTAAAACGCTCATCATCATGACAAGGCTTATTCGACGCATAGTGATCTTCCTTTGCATTTGGGTAAAGTCTCCCATAGATGATTATAAGCGAAACGAAGAAGGGGCGAAATCGGTCTTTGCCCGACGATTTCCCTACGCTGCACTGTCTTACGGAGAAACAAAAAGCCCAGAAATTTAATTCCGGGCTTTTTTCAAGTATTTATGCGTCTGACCGACGAATCGCGCCTTTATTTAGCGCTCGTTCACGCGTTCTTCAACCCGCTTACGCAGTTCGGCGAATTCTTTTTCAAGACGGCTGATCGTGGTGCTGGCGGCTTCACGCCCGGTATCCAACCCGCCTTCGAGCGTACTGCTGAGTTCGCTACGGATTTCTTTACCGCTGCTCGGAGCCAAAAGCAGCGCCATCGCAGTACCGATTCCCAAGCCAAGCACCATAAAGAGCATAACGGTAGTCATGCGTTCACGCCGCGCTTGAATTTCTGCTTCACGGCTGTAATAGATGCGATTGTTATTGTTACTCATGAGTTGCCCCTCCTTGATAGGGTTGTTAATATCATTTAACTATCATTTGACGCGAACAACATGATAGCGTCATGAAAATCCTTGAATCAGATGTATAATATTTTTGTTTTCACGCAAACATAAAAAAATGGAGCGTTTTCGCTATGATGCGACGCGGCACAGCAGCGAATGAAGAACTCATTAATCGCGCCAATTATTTACTCGACGGCGCGGCGATGACGGATGTGCAGTTACAGGCGTATCGCACCTTCCACTTGATTATTCAATCCGGCTTGATCGTTGCCGGGACAGTCTTAGTCGTGGCGGTTTTTGGACTGAATGAAGTCGTCAAGTCAGGATTTGCGGCAGGCGGATTGTGGTATACGGCCTGGATTAGCCGTCAAGTGATGACGCGCTTACGAGTCGTTATTGCTACCAGCATTGAAGATGTCAATTATTGGCATCGCAAGCTCATTTGCTTGGAAAATGAACTGCCGGAAACACAGCGCTATTTCACCGAGTTCAAAATTGAGCAAAAACTGAAGAAAAGCGACCCCAACTACATCGACAATCTGCGGAATGTTTTTATGCAGCAGCGCCAGATCGAGGAAAGCGATGCAAATCGTTTAATCGAGCGCGGAAGTGGGCATCTGCGCTTTATGCTTGAGGAAGAAATGCTCCGGCTGATCGGTTTGCTTTGGAATTTCTTCCTCGTCATCAGCCTTATATACATGGC
>DAOTTO010000019.1:0-8453 GCA_034437895.1 Anaerolineae bacterium
GTGAGGTGAGTTATTAAAGCAGCGCGAGTTGGGCTTCGGCGGCACGGGCGGCATCATCCACCATGCCTAATTGGGTAAAGATAATCATCACCTGCTGCAATTTACGGGCAGCAGAGGTACGGCGGCCTTGTTTCGCCAGCGCTTGGGCTTGGGCAAACATCGTCCTTGCAAGTTCGGCCTCGGCATTAATCTCTTTAAAAGCATCCAACGCCGCCCGGAAATACTCATCCGGCTCGTTGGAAAAACCCTCGTCCGGTGCGCCGCCAAGTTTGGCTACGACTTCGCCCATCGTGCGATTGGCATAACCGCGTTGTAAGGGCTGATTGCCATGATGCGCGGCTTCGAGCGCTTGTAAGGCCATTTGCCAAGCAGCGGCGGGTTGACCTTCACCCAAATGGATTTCCGCCAACCCATGATAAATTTCACACAGAAGGCTGGGGAGTTGGTCGAGATGTTCCGCCCAAAATTCAGAAAGGCGTAACCCTTCCTCAAGAGCGTGACGGGCGTGGGCGGGCTGTCCTGTCGTCAGTAAGACCAATCCTTCATTCACGGAGGCGATGGTCTGCACACGAATATCGCCCAATTCGTTAGCGATTTCATAAGCCGCACGATAAAGACGACGGGCGCGGGTGAAATCCCCCTTAAAGCGATAATTCTCGCCTTGATTTAAGTCAATAATGGCGGCACGTTTACGATTCCCTGCTTGCATGTAAAGGGAACGCGCACGTTCATAATGTTTAATGCTGGTGTTGAGGTTGCCGCGATAGTGCTGCAAAAAACCTAGGAGGTGTTCCGCCCGGCCTTGATTAGGGATGTGATGTGAATGGGCAGCTTCTTGATGATAATCGCTTAAATACGCAATCGCCTCCTTAAAAGGCAGCTCACCACGCTCCCATGTATTGATGACTTCCATACAAAGGCGGTCAAATTCAGGTGTGGGTTCGATATCTGCTGGAGGCTGGCCTACCCGTACCATGTTGTTTCCTTAAATGTGTAATTTGTTGAGGCAGAATCAATCACTTTTTAAATCATTTTAAGAAGTTATAACAGACTTTAAGCAAAAAGTCATGGGAAAAGATGACAACTTTGTAATCTTGGCGAGAATCGTTGAGGTTTTTTACAAAATTCATTGGGACGTTAATGGAAGGTTGAAGATCAATTGCAAGGGGGTTGGTTTTTAGCGAAAAAATGAAGAAGGTAAAAATGCTTTGTCTTGTATGAGCGTTTTGCGTTCTTAATATTGCCTTATGTGGAGTGCGCGCTCACCCTATGATACACTTGGCAAATTGGTAATTGAGTGTGAGTTCGTTTATGCAAAATACAACGCAAATCGAATCCGATATTCAAATTGGGGCCGACAGGCAGGCACGGCAAACACTTGTCCGCCTGATTTTGGCGCTTGGTGGGATACTGATCCTCATCGTTTTGGCGCTGGCAATCCTCAGCACAGGCGACGACCCACTGGCGACTCTTTCTATCTTCAGCACCCGTTTCCTCGGCATTTTTATCGAAGCTGCCCCATTTTTGCTGTTAGGCACATTAGTTTCTGGTTTGCTGGAAGTGTTCGTCAGCAAAGAAGACATCGTGCGCTGGGTGCCGCGTAATCCGTTCCTCGCCACGATCACAGGCATCGGGATGGGATTCGCCTTTCCGGTATGTGAGTGTGGGGTTGTGCCGGTGACGCGGCGTTTATTCACTAAAGGCCTGCCGATGTCGGCGGGAGTGGCCTTTTTGCTGGCTGCGCCCGTGATGAATCCGATTGTCCTGGTCAGCACCTACATCGCCTTTGGACAAATCGCGCCGCAAATTGTAATCGGGCGTTTTGTCATCACGGCGATTGTAGCGGGGGCAGTCGGCTTAATTTTCGCCTATTCTGCTCGTCCGCAAGAAGTGCTGCGGCCTGTTTCACTCGTTCCGGTGCGCGGTGGCAGCCCGGAAGCTAAAAGCCTCGTCCCACAGCAGCCAGCGTTTATCCCCTCGTTGTATCGTGCGTTACGCATCGGCGGCGACGAATTTTTCGATATGGGGCGTTTTTTGGTGATCGGCTCACTGTTGGCGGCGGCGATGCAAACGCTTCAGTTCAACCTCAACGGGGAAACACGCTCGATTCAAGACCTGCTGTTTACACTGGGACAGGGGCCTGTGGTTTCGGTCATTGTGATGCAAGTGCTGGCGTTTGTTTTAAGTGTTTGCTCGACGGTGGATTCGTTTCTCGGTCTAGCATTTTATGGTACTTTTACGGGCGGCTCTATTTTGGCCTTTCTCACCTTTGGCCCGATGATCGACATCAAAAGCACGTTGATGTTTGCTGGTGTCTTCAAGAAGAAGGCGCTGATTTATCTGATCGTTTTGCCATTTTTGATGACGCTGCTCATTGGCGTATGGGTCAATCTCAATTTATCGTTTTAGAGGAATAAAAGCACATGCAGCTCAGTGAAAACTTCAATTTGCTAGACCTGACGGACGAAAACAAAACGACAACAACCTTAGATTGGGTCAAGGCTTTCGTCCTGCTTGGTCTAGCGGCTTATTTCGCCTATAACATCCTCACGGGCAACCTGACGAATTACATCAACACGCGCTTTGTGTGGCTGTCTTATCTGGCGGTGGTGATCTTCGGCATTTTGGGCGGCGCGAGTATTTATGCCCTCATCCGGCACGACCCAATGGTGCGAGATTCATCACATACGACTGTATCGTGGTCAATGCTGGGGTTGGTAGCGCTACCGTTAGTCTTGGGGACGCTCATTCCATCACAACCTTTAGGGGCTTCTGCTGTTGATGGCAATATCGATACCCGCGTCGCAACGGTCAATGGGGCATCCGCCATCACCAAAGACCCGCTGACGCGCAATGTGCTGGATTGGCTGCGCGTGTTTAATCAGACCGACAGTCCTGCTTCCTTTGACGGTCAGTCGGCAGATTTAATTGGCTTTGTCTATCGTGAGCCAGATTTTGCACCCGATCAATTTATGATTGCGCGTTTTACAGTGGCCTGCTGTGTGGCGGATGCCAGCGCGATTGGTTTACCCGTGACGTGGGCGGGGGCTGGCGACATCGCGGATGGTGAATGGGTGCAGGTGCGCGGCGCGTTCCAAGCGGCGGATTTCCGTGATACCATCATGCCGATTTTGATCGCGGATACGGTGGACATCGTGGAGCAACCAGAACATCCGTATGTGTATCCATGAATTGATTCGAGCAGTCAGCAAAATCGGCAGCACTATCCGAAAATTCACGCAAGCTGATGATTGCTCCACAGCGTAATCTTATCAAAATTGATATCAACCGGAAAAACCATTTTGAACCACAAAGACACGAAGGACACAAAGTAAATGCTTTAGGGAGTGGCTTATGTGTCACTCCCGGCGGACGCACACATAGGTGAGTTCCTACAGTACCCATCTTTTAGACACACCCATGCTTTAATTTCTCTTTTCCTTTGTGATCTTTGCGCCTTTGTGGTTACATTTGGAATTTTATGCACTCTGTCAAACATTTGATGTGATTATTCTGGATTGCTCTACTAAAGGATTGACGAATTGTCAGAATGGGATAGCTTGTGAGACAAAACAGGGCGTGGCTGCAGATTTCCCGCTTAGATACCGTCGTGGTTGGGGTGAGCATTTTGTTGGTCGTTGCGACTCTGCTGATGACGTTTTTAGGTCGCGCAGATGCAGCGGGACAGCGCGTCGCCTTCCTCAAAAACAGCCCTGGCGGCATTGCTAACGTTTGGATCGCCGACGCGGACAATCCGGCGGATGCCAAGCAAATTACGTTTGCGGCGGATGGCGTTTTTGACTTCGGTGTCAGCCCCGATGGGCGGTCTATCGCTTTTTCCGAGCGCGATTTCGAGAGCAACAGCCAAGAGATTAAACTGCTGGACTTGCGAACCGGGCGCATCACTCAACTCACGGATTGTATGGCGCAAGACAGCGCGTGTACGACTCCCGTGTGGCGGCCTGATGGTCAATTGATTGCCTATCAGCGCATCGAATTTAATTCCGCGCTAAATATCGGCGCAAGCCCTGACCGAATCTGGCTGCTTGACCTCTCGACCACGCCCGCCACAACCTATCCGCTGGTCGAAGATTCGCAAGTGCTGGGGTATTACCCGGAATGGTCAGCCAACGGGCAGCGCCTCGCGTTTTATGACAACGGCAGCGGCGGGATTTTGATCTATAACTTTGCCGCAGATACCGCCGCCGATGAAAACCCCTTTAGCTACGTGACCACAGCTAACGGTACAGTCGGCTCATTTTCGCCTGATGGCAGCAAGTTAGTTTATCCAGAGATGCTGATTAATGGTGCGCCTGTGGTGCATTCGTATTTGCAACTCGCGGATTTAGACAACGGCCTTTCGCAGGATTTGACTAATCCAGAAGATCAGGCCGACGATCAGGCTGTACAATGGAATCCTAATGGGCGCACGATTGCGATTGGTCGCCGTTATTTGGATGATCGTTATACACGCGGACATCAGATTTATTTGTATGACACCACCGATGGCACAATGGAACCGCTGATTTACGACGAAGCCTATAATCACGGCTATTTCGAGTGGAATCCGGCTGGCGACGAATTGGTGATTCAGCGCTTTCGCTTTCCGACGGAATCGGGTGAGGATGTAGGCGGGACACAAATCTGGACGTATAACATAACCACCCGCGCCCTGACGCTCATCATAGATGATGCCTATATCCCGCGCTGGGTGCCGGCGGAAAAGTAACTACAGGATATAAGCGATGCAAGAACCGATATTGACAACTCCCGAAGCCGAAAATGAAGCCCCGCCGCGTAAAGGCATTTCACCTTTCGTGATTATTTTTTTCCTCACGAGCCTGATGGGGTTGGTCGTCGCGGCGACGATGCTCTTTACCGAGGGGCAAATGGCGCAATCCGGCAGCGTGATTGGTGATGGCAGTGTCGTCGTGCAGAACAGAGCCGCGCCGGATTTTGTGGCGACCACGCTTGATGGCACGTCCGTCAGTCTGGCGGATTATCGCGGACGGATTGTTTTCGTCAATTTTTGGGCGACTTGGTGTGTGCCTTGTGTGGAAGAAATGCCCGCTTTGCAGCAGTTCGTCCGGGAGCAAGCCGATGACGATAACGCTCCGGTTGTACTTTTAATCAATCAAGGCGAATCGATTGAAGACATCACTGCATTTCTGGCGAGCATCAACGTGACCGATCTCCCCGTACTGCTTGACCCCGATTTCGACATCAGCGACGATTACAGCGTCAGTGGCCTGCCCACGACTTACATTATTGATGAAAGCGGCGTGATGCGTTACTTTAAGCTGGGTGAGATGACCGTCGAAAATATGTATACTTATTTGGATGCGCTAAATCCTAATGGGGCGGATGGCGCGTAAACTAGCCACCGGAGAAATAAATTTGAACTTAGGACAAGCATTTACGACGCTTTTTGAGGATCGTGATTGGATCACAAAGCTGCTGACGGCCTTCTTGCTGACTTTCGCGGGGATTGCCTTTTCGCCCTTTTTAGTCGGGTTAATCCCGCTGGCGGTGATGTGCGGGTATATGATCGAGATCGCCACCAATACCCGCGATGGCAAGAAAATGATCCTGCCCCAATGGACGAATCTCACCGATCTGCTGACACGCGGCACAGGGGTTTTGGTCGCGCTGCTGATTTATAATCTTCCGGTCTTGATCGTAAGCTGCTGTTTGCTGCTCCCCGGCAGCGTTCCCGATCAATTGGTGGGTGGGCTGCTTTACCTGACGCTGTTTTGTTGTGCGTTGCCTTTTTATATCATCTATACCGGATTTACATGGCCTTTGCTGGCGGCGGGTACAGCGCGTTATCTGCGTTCCGGGCAAGCGGCTAGTTACTTCCGCTTTGGGGAATTGTGGGATATTGCGCTCGGTGTTGGCGCACCGAGTGTGTCTTATGTGTTATGCGCGATCATCGTCAACGGGATTGTCGTCCTCACCGGGCTAACGTGCATCGGCGTGATCTTCGGCGCGGCGATTTTGTTCCCGGTGCATGGGCATCTGCTAGGTCAGTATGCGGTATTAGTCGAAAAACGCGATAAGCGCAAAGACGATTTTTAGGCTGTTTAACGCCAAAAAAATAAGCGCAAGATTCCGATAGGCTTCTATTTCGCTCCGTTGTATCCTTAGCTTTATACAACAGAGGGGACGCGATGACGATTAAAGACCTGACTTTAAAACCAACCTTATTGATGGATGAAAATAGTCGCTGGCAAGCGTTTATTGAGCGTGATACACGGTATGATGGGCAGTTTGTTACGGCGGTGACGACAACTGGCATTTTCTGCCGCCCCTCTTGTCCAGCACGGAAGCCACATCGGGAAAACGTCCGCTTTTTTACAGATTGCAATGAAGCGGAGGCCGCCGGATTCCGCGCCTGCCATCGCTGTCTACCACAAGAAGCCGCCCCACAAGCAAGACTCGTTTATGAGGTCTGCCGCTTCATCGAAGATCATCTGGATGAAGACGTTACGCTGGCAGCACTCGGCACGAATTTGCACGTCAGCCCCTTTCATCTCCAGCGCGTCTTCAAACGCATGATGGGAATCAGCCCGCGTGAATATGCCGACCAAGTGCGCGTCCAGCGGCTTAAAGAAGCGCTCAAGACCGGCGACAGCGTGACGGATGCGGTTTATGAAGCGGGTTATGGCAGCAGCAGCCGCGTTTATGAAAATACGCCGCTGGGTATGACCCCTGGCGAATATCGGCGCGGTGGTCACGCCGTCGGGATTCGCTATACGCTGGTGAGCTGCGTGTTGGGGTGGCTGTTGGTGGCAGCGACAGAAAAAGGCGTATGTGCCGTCAGCCTGGGTGATGATGCCACCGTACTTGAAAACAGATTGCACCATGAGTATCCTGCCGCCGCGCTAGAAAGAGCCGATGAGGATTTACAAGCGTGGGTGATGCCGATTTTGAATAAATTGGAAGGCTGCGTCGATCAGCTTGATCTGCCGCTGGATATTCAGGCGACGGCGTTTCAGCGTCAGGTATGGCAGGCCTTACAAGAAATCCCCTGCGGCGTAACGCGCTCTTACAGCGAGATCGCCCGCACCATTGGCAACCCCAAAGCCACTCGCGCTGTTGCCCGTGCCTGTGCCAGCAATCCTGTTGCGCTGGTTATCCCTTGCCATCGGGTCGTGCGCGAAGATGGGAATCTCGGCGGCTACCGCTGGGGTCTTGAGCGTAAGGAATATCTTCTAGAGCATGAACGTTTAGCGAAAATTGAAAATGAGGCGGATCATGAATAACTACGACGCACTGCAACATGCCGTGATTGAGAAACAGCAGGAAATGATTTCTTCGAGGGAGCATGATCGGCTTATTGCCTTAGCAACTACAGCTCCAAGGCCGCCGCGCCAGCCACTCCGTCATCTAGGATTCAGCATGGGTGCTGCCTTGATCGCCGCTGGGCAAAAGATTCAGTCTGTATCCTTTAACTGCCCGGACGAGGCGCTAATCCCGGTATCGTGAAATAGGCCGCGAGAACGAAATGAACGGCAAGGCTGGCGGGAACACTGATTAATGCCAGCCCCATCGACACCAGATAAAACACAGGACCGAAACGATACTGCTTCGTAATGCCTTCCACCAGCGCCCGATCTGCATCTTTCGCCAGCAGACGGTTATCACGGGAGGCATGAAACCACATCAGGTTAAAGAAAACCGCGATCAGGAAAAAGTCTCCGCTAAAGATGATCGCCCCGATAGCCGCATCTTTATGTTCAAGATATTCCGTCAGCAGCAGTGTCGAAAACGGGACGAGCGTAATCATCATCAACAGCAGCGTATTTAAGACCAGAAAACGATGATCGATGCGCTGGATATTTTTGAACATAGCGTGATGATTAATCCACATAATGGCAATTGTGCCAAAGCTAATCAAAAAGCCGAGATAAACAGGCCACTGCTCAATCAGCGCACTTAGAAGCCCCTGCCCCTCACGTAGTTCGCTCAAGGGCGGCACTTTAATCTCAAACGCCAGCAGCGTAATCACGATGGCAAACACGCCGTCACTGAAGGCTTCAATGCGGCCTGTTTCTCTAATTTCCTGTGGATTTTCGCTTATCTCGCTCATAGCTTCTCCGTGTAGGGCTTCGCAGCAAGAGGATACTCATTCACAAGAAACATGACAACCACCCCATTGGAGAGGAACACGCCTACCCAGTCGTGCAGGGTTATCCCGCATGAGGTTTTGCTTCATCATCATGATTGGGAATATCACCGAGGCGGATTTCCTGATCGCGGGGATGCTTGGCGCTGCCTGTATAGCCCATATCGTGCAGGCGCTCGGCTTCCAGCTTTTCCAGCGTATCGGCGATTTTGCCATAATCTGCCGTCGGGATTTTATGATCGACCCCGGCAGCATCACGATACACGTAACCCGCGCCGCCGCACCAATCACAATCGACGGTTTCGCCCGTAAATTCATCCTCGAA
>DAOTTO010000020.1:0-3294 GCA_034437895.1 Anaerolineae bacterium
GAAACTCTCAGGTCAAAGGATTTACAGGTTTTGAACGTCCTGGACACAGTTTGAACAGGCGAACAGAATATACTACTTCTGTTCGCTTTTTTTATTTGTAAGTCGTCGGTAGGGCAAGATTTATTTGCTCCTGCCCATCGTTAAAAGCCAAAGAACGAGGAGCTAAAAATGGCAGAAATAAAAACCCCCGATAATTTGAAATATGCCAAAAGTGATGAATGGGTGCTGATTGAAGGCGATAGCGCCATTCTCGGCGTGTCCGATTATGCCCAAGATGCGCTGAACGACATCGTTTATGTTGAACTGCCGGCTGTCGGCGCAAAGTTCGCTAAGGGCGAATCTTTTGGATCCGTCGAGTCGGTGAAAGCTGCGTCCGACATTTACGCGCAAGTTGCCGGAACTGTGATTGAAGTGAATAAGGCGCTGGAAGATGAGCCGGAACTGATTAATGCTGATCCTTATGGCAAGGGCTGGATTGTCAAGCTGCGTCTTGATGGCACGCCCGACTTGAGTGATCTACTGGATGCCGCCGCTTATATTGAATTCTGTGCCACCCGATAATCACAAAGTAATTAGCAGTTAGCTATGAGTGGGTGAGCTTGTTCATCTTTTGCTAACTGCTAAAAGCTAATTGCTAAAAACTGCTTCCTAATTGTCCATTAGATTAAATACCGAGAAATCATGAGCTATATACCCCATACAGAAGCCGAGCGACAGCAGATGCTTGCCGCTATCGGCGTTACGACGATTGAAGATTTGTTTGAAGCTGTACCTGCAAGCCATCGCTTTCCCAAATTGAATATGCCAGCACCCATGAGCGAGATGGAAGTGACCGCCGAAATGCAAGCACTGGCGGAGTCGAATGAACACGCGGGTGATTTCGCTATTTTCCGGGGCGCAGGGGCGTATCATCATTTTGTGCCGTCGGTGGTGAATCATATTTTGCTGCGCGGTGAATTTTACACGGCTTATACGCCCTATCAGCCGGAAATGAGCCAAGGGACGTTGCAATCCATCTTTGAATATCAGAGCATGATGTGTGCGCTTACAGGGATGGATGCCGCCAATGCCAGCCACTATGACGGCGCGACCAGCTTAGCTGAAGCTGTAACCATGTCTATGGACGTGACGCGCCACAAGCGTAAAAAGGTCATCCTCAGCCATGCCATCAATCCGCAGTATCGCGCCGTTGTCCGTACCTATAATCAAGGGCGCGATATTAAATTTGTGGGCGATAAAGGGCAGGCCGATATTGAAGATTTAGCTGATATGCTGGATGATAATACGGCGATGTTGGCGATTAGCTATCCGAATTTCTTCGGGCAGATTGATGACCTCAAGACGCTGGCAGAACGAGTGCATCAGGCCGGGGCGCTGCTGGTGATGGTCGTGAACCCGATGGCGCTGGCGATGTTTAAGTCGCCCGGCGAACTCGGTGCGGATATTGTCGTCGGTGAAGGGCAGTCGTTAGGTGTGCCGTTGAGCTACGGCGGGCCATATTTGGGATTCTTCGCTACGCGGGAAGAATATGTCCGTAAGATTGCCGGACGCATCGTGGGTGAATCCGTCGATCAGGATGCCCGCCGCGCTTACGTGATGACTCTCCGTCCGCGTGAACAAGACATTCGCCGTGAGAAAGCTTCTTCCAATATCTGTACGAATCAAGGCTTGATGGCGCTGGCGGCGTGTGTTTATCTCTCGCTGATGGGCAAGACTGGACTGCGGCGGGTAGCCGAATTGAACTACCACAAAGCACACTATGCCGCTGACCAAATCAACCAACTGCCTGGTTATACGGTCAACCGCGATAAGCCCTTCTTTAATGAATTTGTCGTCAAATGCCCGACATCGGTGAAAACAATCAATCAACGCTTGATCGATGCTGGGATGATTGGCGGTTATGATTTGGGCAAGGATTACGCGCACCTGAAAAATCACGCGCTGTTGTGTGTGACAGAGATGAACACCAAAGACGAAATTGATGGGTTGGTAGAGGAATTGGGGAAGGTGAAGTAATTGTATGGAACCGTTAATTTATGAAATCAGCGTGCCGGGGCGTGTGGGTGTAAACCTTCCCGCTTGCGACGTGCCACAAAGTGAACTTCCCACCGAACTTCTGCGTGAATCGGTGGAATTGCCGGAAGTGAGCGAATTACAGGTCGTGCGGCATTTTGTGAATTTGAGCCAGTTGAATCATGCGATTGATAAAGGCTTTTATCCGCTTGGTTCCTGCACGATGAAATATAACCCGAAGATCAATGAAGATATGGCAAGGCTGCCGGGTTTCGCACAGTTGCACCCGTTGACGGATGATGAAGGCGCACAAGGGGCGCTGGCGCTGATGTTTGACCTCCAAGAATGGCTGGGGGAAGTCAGTGGTTTTGCGGGTGTGAGCCTTGTTCCGGCGGCAGGCGCACAAGGCGAACTTGCTGGAATTTTAATGATCCGCAAATATCACTTGGATCGAGGCGATACAGGACGCACTAAGATTCTCGTTCCGAACAGCGCACACGGTACAAACCCGGCAACTGTCACAATGGCGGGTATGGATGTGATCGAACTGCCATCCGATAATGAGGGCAATGTTGATCTTGAAGCACTGCGGGCGGCTTGCGCGGGTGAACAGGGCAAGCATGTCGCCGGGATGATGATTACCGTCCCCAGCACGCTCGGTTTGTTCGATCGTGGCATCCTCAAAATTGTCGAACTTGTGCATGAGTGCGGCGGCTTGATGTATATGGACGGCGCGAACATGAACGCGCTAATGGGTATGGTCAAGCCGGGCGAGCTTGGCTTTGATGTGATGCACTATAACCTGCATAAGACATTTTCTACCCCGCATGGCGGCGGCGGTCCCGGCTGTGGTGCTGTGGGTGTGGCGGAACGACTGCTGCCGTTCCTACCGGGTCCGATTGTGGATATTGTTGACGACGGTGTAGAGGATGAAGCGCCGCTGTATGGCCTCGTCATGCCGGAAAAATCTATAGGTCAGCTTAAAGCATTTGCAGGTAACTTCGGGATGCACGTCCGGGCGTATGCCTATATCCGCGTTTATGGTGGCGAGGGTTTGAAGGAAGTCAGCCGCCATGCCGTTTTGAACGCCAATTACATCCGTGCCATGCTGCATGATACCTATAAAGTGCCGTATGATCGCTACTGCGGACATGAATTTGTGCTGGAAGGGCATTTTGAGGATGCGCCCGATATTCATGCGTTGGATATTTCTAAACGATTGATGGATTATGGCATTCATCCACCGACCAATTACTTCCCGTTAATTGTGCCGGAAGCGCT
>DAOTTO010000021.1:0-10442 GCA_034437895.1 Anaerolineae bacterium
CATTCGCGCCTTGCAATACGTTTAAAAAGCGTACATCACTCGCGCCACCCGCATTGATTTCCAGTCGAAAGCGCATCGTTTCAAAAAATGCGGGTGGGCTGCTGATTTCGTCTTGCAGCGGATTTACACTGATGGCGGCATTAGCGGGAAGCAGCGATGTGATATAAAGATGCTGACCGCTGGCAGTGGTCATGTTGATGAGGTTTCCGTTCACCGTCGCCGTCGCTGGAAAGTTCAAAATGAAGCGCTTGGGGCGATCTTCTGCTTGAGTAACGGCGCGATCATAAATCACAAGTATGTCGGGCTTCAACCATAGCACAGAGCGACTGACATGAGCGACCCCATTTAGACCTTCATAATCGGTATTGTAAAGCGCCGTCGAATCGCCAGTGACATAAAGATAGTCGTCTGCGCTGCTGAAAACAGGCGGTGGTGGATTATTGGCGCTGTAAAGCCACTGCGACCCGCGCTCCCACAGCATCAAACGGAAATCATCACGATCAATCGGGTCATTCTGTACCGTGAGCGTATTCATATTATCAGAGGCAATATAATCCAGATCATAGCCGACGCGCACTTTGGTGAGCCATTCCCCTGCCCGATAAAATTCGATAGCATTGCCGTTGGCGGCTTGATGATCGACGCGATTCCAACTCAGGCTGTACGTGAACCACGTCGCGTCCGCGCTCCAATCCGTCCGTGCCAATAATCGGCGCATTCCGCTGGCATACCATAACGGGGCAAAATTCGGACGCGGGTCGGTGGGTTCGGGTGCGTCGGGGTCAAACAGCATAAAATATAAGATCGCCTTATGAAATTCACTGGCATCATTAGACCGATCTACTAACGCGTCCGCGCCACCCATCAAGGTATGCTTTTCCGCCCAACGCACCTCGTTTAGCCGCGCCCCGTTAGCGGTCAGGTCATCATAAATGCCCAAAGGGGCGAACAATTCAATAAAATCAGGAGTCTGGTAATTTTGTCCGCTGCCATACCACGCCGGCTCATAAACGGGCAGATTATAATCAGGATTTAGCACTGTATCCGGGCTAAGAGAGTGATAATACGCCTTCACACTGTCGTCCCAGAAGGTATTAGTAGTGAAAGAAACCTGCTGTCCGTAGAGGGCGGGATCATCCATACCAGCGGTATGCAGCGCCAACAAGAATTGGGCGGTGTAGCCGAGCGACTGTGGGCTGTATTCAAAGCCTTCTGTGCCGAAGCCCCCGGCTGCTTCGGTGCGGAGCAGATGATCGTTGACATATAGCCATGCGCCCGTCGCTTGTGTCAGATAACTCGTAAGCGCTCCATCCGGGTCATCAGCGGGGTCAAACGCCAGCGCCATCATGCCCATGTTTCGCATGTGCGCCGTATAATAATTGTTGCCCGACCAGCGCACCGCGTCGATATCGCTAATGAGGATCGGGTCGTTGAACACGCCAACCGGCTCTGGATGATTCAAATTAGTCGTCGCAGCATAAGTGAGTTCCTCCATCCAGCGCAAAAATACGCCGCGAATCAAGGCTTTATCCTCCGCAGATAGTGTTGGGTAAATCCAATCCACCGTTAGTGGAAAGCTCACCCCATACCAACGGGAGCGATCATTGATGCTGAAGGCAGGGTCGCGGAAGGGTTCGCCAGGAGCGCTGCCCTGTGCGGCTTGCGTCATCACTGCCAGAAGCAGCGTCCGAGCGCGTTGGGCATAATCCACCCGCTGGGCTTCGTCGGGATGAATCAGCGACATAAACGCGAACAAGGCCGCGTAATTTTCTGTCACATAATCTTCGTAAGCGTTGCCACCGAGATCGCCATTTTGAATGCTGCCCGCGTCCATATCCTGTTTGGCCTGTTCCGCCATCGGTAGAAGTGACTCAGCATAAATGGGGTTATCGTCTCGCGCCCAAGTACGGTGTCTTGCGAGGCTGGCTTCTGTCAGCCACAAGCGCGGATGCGTCGGGACGGGTTGGGCAAGGGTGACACTGCTGAAAAGCAAACATAAAAGTGCAATAAGCAAAAATCGTTTCGCCACAAGGTATCTCCGACTGATATAAGGTAATAGCAACATTATATGGTTGAAGGCAGATTACAGCAAAAGGCTTATTCGTTTAACTGGAGCAAATACCCCAATCGCAGCGCCGCCATTTCTACTAATTCAGCCGCATTAGCAATGGCTTCTTCCAGCAACATCGGCTTATTCACAATCGGCAGCACCGCCGCAATTCCCGCCATATGCAAGATTTCGTCATCCACGTTCAGCCCGCCGACAATTGCCACCGTCGGCACCCCGTATTTTTTCGCCAACCGCGCTACGCCGATGGGGCCTTTGCCATAGATCGTTTGCGAATCCATTTGTCCTTCGCCCGTGATGACCAAATCGGCATCCTTAAGATGATCTTCAAAATGATTGTGCGCTAAAAGCAGATCAATCCCTGATTCGATTTTGCCATCCAAGAAGGCCATCAATCCCGCCGCGAATGCACCCGCCGCGCCGCCGCCAGACACCCTTTTTACATCTTTTCCAAGCTGCTGTTCGATCACGCTGAAATAATGACTTAGTGCGTTTTCCAGCGTGATGACATCCGCCGGAGAAGCACCTTTCTGCGGCCCAAACACCGCCGCCGCGCCTTCCAACCCTAATGCCGGATTTTCGACATCAGTGGCGATAACGATTTCGCACTCGTGCCAGCGTTGATCGACTAGCGAGGTGTCAACCGTGTGCAAATAGGCCAGTGCGCCGCCGCCGCGAACCAAATCATCCCCGTTTTTATCCAGTAGGCGAACACCGAGTGCCTGCATACACCCCGCCCCGCCATCAACGGTTGCGCTGCCACCCATACCGACTATAAACCGCCTCGCGCCTCGTTCCAGCGCAGCCTGCATAAGTTGTCCTGTGCCGTAGGTGCTGGCTTCGAGCGCGTTCATTTCGTCGGATTTCAGCAGTTCTAAGCCGGATGCTAAAGCCATTTCGATTACGGCTGTTTTTCCGTCAGGTAAAAGTCCATAAGCTGATGGAACTTTTCGTCCAAGCGGGTCGTCAACCTGAAGGACGACTTGCTCTCCGCCTGCCGCCAAAAATGCGTCCAGTGTCCCGTTGCCACCGTCGGCGATAGGCAGTAGATGAAGCGCGGCCTCCAAGCCACAGCGCCGCAGGCCATGTGCCATTGCTTCTGCTGCGACTTGGGCAGAAAGGCTGTTTTTAAATGCGCCCGGCGCGATCAAGATATTTTTCACATGTGCCTCCAACAATTGACATAGTATTAAGGAACTATTGTCAGCAATACGGCTTGTATGTTTTAATCAAAGTGCTATACTGAACGTAATTAACTCATATCGTAAGTTATAAGTCGTACTAAAAAAGTTTTATTTGCCTTTTCATAAGGGTAGGAAGCAAGCATACCATGTGCAAAGAACGCTGGGCACTCATCGTCGAAGACGATGCTCACAGCTTAATCGCCATTTCATCACTCATGAAAGAATTAGGAATTCGTTACAAACGCAATACCACTGGCGCAAATGTTCCGGCGATGATTGATTCGATGGAACCGCGTCCCGATTTCATCTTAATGGATACCGACCTCCCGGATGGCGATCCGTTTAAGATTTGCGATGAAATCCGCAGCAATCCCTATACAGCACATATCCCCGTCATTGCTATTTCGGATGAATTCCCGTCAACCATGACGCGCCGCGCAAAAGCAAGTGGTTTTAGCGCTATGCTACTTAAGCCTCTACCGCGCAAAGATTTTAGCAGCATCTTAGACAACCTCCTCGGCAGTAGTGGTTCAGATAAGAAAGCCTTGCTTTCGTCTTAGTGTTTAGGACGACGGCAACATCGCCCATTGCAGCGCACTAATCGTCCCTTCGGTGATGAAGGTCATTTGCCGCGTCATCTCGGCTGTACGATCTAGTACAAAAATTTGCTGTAAGCTCGGATTAGACGGGTCAACCCCAAGATAAGCGATTAAGGTCGCGTCCGGGCTAAAAATGGCATTGGGCGGAACACCCAAGCTGCTAATTACAGTGAAGACATTTTCTTCCTCTGTGTCGAAGATGTAGACCGAGTCTGCTTCAGATGCAAGGAAGTAGCGCCCATCTCGGCTCCATTCAATATGGCTTGCTAAGGTGGCGGGAAGTGTCTGGGCAGGTGCAAGCTGAGTCGTGCTGGTGACATCAAGTTGAAAGGCCGCCCCCCCTGCCGCGCCAGTCGTCAGATTACGCTCGGCACGGAGATACGTCAGTTGGTTATTGGTAGGGTTAAAAGAAAGATCATAGTCCGAGCCAAAGCCTCTTATCTGCGTCAGCACGGGGGAAATTCCCCCTGTCGGCAGATCAACCGCATAAATTTCGATGTTGCTAAAGAAAAGCCGCGTTCCGGCGGGATCCCAAACGACTTCGCTTAAAAGTGTACTGTTGACCGAGGCGGCCTGACGCTGACTATTACCCGTCGGGCAGGTGCCGCTGCCTGCGAAATTGGCGACATAAATATCCAGCGGCGAGTTGGGGGCTTGTCCGCCGATAAAAGCCAGCGATGTACTATCAGCGCTCCATGCAGGCGCACGGACATCGGCGAAACCCAAGCAAGAGATTTGCTGGCGATATGTGCCGTCTAAATTGCTGACGAAAACTTCACGGGCGCTGCCATTGCCCGGCGCAACATACGCCAACAACGTTTGATCGGGCGACAGTGTTAAATCGGTGATCGGCACACCTACGCCAAATGTTGCGATCAAGCGGCTTTCAGTTGAAGAGACATCCACCGCAGCAATCGAATCGCCGTTATACAGATAATAAATCGTGCCTGACGCGGGGATAGAGGTTGCGGTTGCAGAAGGCAAACCCACATTCGGGGCGGGTGTTGCGGCGCTCACCGTCGGTGCGGGTGTCCAGCTTGGAGGGAGAGTGGGGCCGATGCGCGTGTTGGTGGGAGTCAGTAGCCCAGTTTCCGTTCCAGATGCAACAAGTGCGCCTAAGTCAACGCGGGTGGGCAGCGCAGGGGCAGCATCCCCTCCCCCACAGGCCGCTGCAAAAAAGGCGATGACGAGTAGTCCCAAACTCAGCTTCCAAGATGACTTTATGAACATGCGGCAAAAATTCCCAGTGATGTGTTAAACTCTCGCCTAATTATATGCTCTAGTGGATATTTAGCACATTGTGGAGCAGGATCATGTACTCTTTAGGCGTTACCGTTCATATTCAGCCAGAACATGTGCAGGAGTTCATCACTATTTCACGCGAAGTCATCACCCAAAGCCGCGCCGAGCTGGGCTGCTTATGGTACGACATGCTGCGCTCAGAAAAAGATCCTACGATTTTTACCTCTTACGAAGCCTACAAAAGTGAAGAAGACTTCCAAGTACACCTTAGAACATCATATGTCCGCGATTGGCTGGAAAAAACCCGCCGCATAATGACGGCTGACGGCATTATTTTCCCCAGCCACAGCAATCTTTATCCGAATAATCCTGAAAAGTAAGAGTGTCCCTATGAACGAACAAACCGCTTATGACATGATTGAGCGCGGCATCCTTATCGCTGGGATGCGCGGCGCATTTGGCCCGGAAAACGCGCTGCGGGTGCTGTCGGTGATGATGGATGAAGGAATCAACCTGTTTGAATTTACGATGAATTCCGAGCAGCCGATTGAAGCGATGATCGCCGCCAAACGCGAATTTGGGGATGCCGCTTGTATCGGTATGGGAACTGTCCTGAATACCGACGACGCTAAACGGGTGTTGGATGCGGGGGCAGATTTTGTCGTCTCGCCTGCCTTTCAACCCGAAGTTGTGCAGGTTGTTCAATCCGCCCGTGTTTTGGTCGCGCCGGGTGTTATCACCCCCTCAGAAGCGGTGCAAGCGTGGGGGATGGGGGTAAAACTGCTCAAAATTTTCCCGATTGGCTCACTCGGCATTGATTATTTTAAGGCCATTATGGGGCCGTTGGGACATATCAAGTTTATGTGCAACGGCGGCATGACGGTGGAAAATGTCGGGCAGTTCGTCAAAGCGGGGGCTGTCGCCTGCGGGATGGCGGGTTGGCTAACGGGGGATGGCAGTATGGAAACGGATGTGATGCGGCAGCGAGCGCGTACAATGCGCGAAGTAGTGGATGCAATACGTCCGATGCCGATGCCTCATGTTTAGTCAATTTGGTGGATATTACAAACAAAGAAATATGATGAATATTGATCGTATCGACCATTTTGTCTTGACGGTGCGGGATGTGCAAGTGACCTGCGATTTTTATGCACGGGTTTTAGGGATGACGGTGATTTCATTTGGGGAAGGACGCAAAGCGCTGCGGTTCGGCAGTCAGAAAATTAATTTGCATCAGGCGGGACAGGAATTCGAGCCGAAAGCCACCGCGCCGACTCCTGGCGCAGCAGATTTTTGCCTCATTACTAATACTCTTATAGAGGACGTATACGCGCATCTCAAAAGCAACCATATAAGCGCCCTCATGCCACCATCAGAGCGTGATGGCGCAGCAGGCAAAATCCGTTCCGTTTACTTTCATGATCCTGATGGCAATTTAGTCGAAGTCTCAAACATGATGTAGACATATAGGCTCAATGCATCAAATCCACTCGATAAGACCATAAAAGATTAAACCGCAACGACGCAAAGACCACTAAGGGAGGTATGATAAAATCTTACTTTCTTTGTGGTCTTCGTGTCTTTGTAGTTCGAGAATTGCATTAAATTTTTGGCAACCACACTGCCGCCGTTGTACCCTCGCCGGGGCCGCTGTGCAGCGCAAACTTGCCACCGTGTGCTTCGATAATCCCGCGCACTAGCTTCAACCCCATACCATCGGCGGGTTCATTGCCCTCGCCCATCGCGGCCTGTACATGACGCGGCGACATGCCCATGCCATGATCGGTTACGCTGAACCAAACCGTTTTATCTTCCGCCCACTGCGAAAAAGTCACGATGCCACACTGCGGCGAATTGCTCAAGGCATTGATTATCAATTCCATCAGCGCATGGGTTAAGGTCTCCGAATCACCGAAGACTTTCACGTTTGGATTATGTTCGTCAAATTCAAATTCAATATCGCTGCGATTTTCTACAATCGTGGTCGCACGTTCCAACGCTTGCATCCAAATATCACGCAGCAGCAGATTTTTTCCTTCTTGTGCAATATGCTGCGCCGTCAGCAGACCGTTATCCATCCGAACATACAGCGCCATCTGATCGACAATGCGGCTAATTCGACGACTGTCACCGGAAGCAGTATCCAATAAGTGCTGCATATCGGCAGGTGGAAGCTGCTTAAGCTGACGGGAGACGGTTTCTAAAGCATGACTGACCGACTCCAGCGGACGTTGAATGCGCTCCGACACCATCTCGACCAATTTTTGTCGGGCTTGGGTCAAATGATTTTCGGCCTCATGGGTGATGCTGCCAATCCGCGACAAACGCGCAGTGATCGCCCCCAACAATTCACTACTGGAATAGGGCTTGGTGATAAAGTCATCTGCACCCAATTCCATGCCGCGCCGCATCGATTGACGATCTGCCCGCGCCGTGAGGAAAATAAAAGGCAGGGTCGCCGTCACCGAATCGCCTCGGAGCGCTTCTAACACGCCGTAACCATCCATCCCATCCATCGAAACATCGCACAGCACGACATCAGGACGGATTTGCTTCGCCAGTTTTACGCCAACTTGACCGTTAAACGCCCCCTGCGCGTTGTAGCCGTTATAGATCAACGTTTCGATGATGGTATCACGTACAAGCTGTTCATCTTCGATGACAAGCACTTTCATCATAATGTTTTCCACTTTACATTTCATTTTCCAAACTCATATAATACTATCTTAGCCGTTTTTCCCTTCTATGGGCGTTAAGATTACGCAACACGTATGAAAAATTTCCGAATCTGTTAATAGAAACTACAGCGTAAATTTAAGTTTATTGCAATTGTGCGCTTTATCTATTTATGTCTATAATTTAAGTGATTAGATAAGCGCATATCATAATAAGAAGGGTTAGGTCTATGAAAACTCATCGTCGGATTTCAAAGGGTCTTGTCGGATTGATGGTTGGGGTCATCCTGACCTTAATCGCCGCCGGGTCTGCTGCCGCACAAGGACAAACCTATGTCGTGCGCCCGGGTGACACATTAGCAAGCATTGCGGGGCGCTACGGGACGACTGTCCAAAATTTGATAACCACCAATAACATCTTCAATCCCAACATCATCTATGTAGGGCAAGTCCTGAGCATTCCGGTCATCCCCCGCGCCAGCACCTACACCGTACAAGCAGGCGATAACTTGTCGAGTATCGCGGCGCGTTTTGGCGTAACGGTTGATTCGCTTGCCCAAGCCAACAGCATCAGCGTAGGGAGTACGCTCTATCGCGGTCAAACGTTGAACATTCCCGCGACGGGCGGCCCGATCACACCGATTTCGTTTGTCTATACAGTGCGGCGCGGCGATACACTCGCCAGCATCGCTGCCACATACGGCGTGACGACCAATGCCATCGCCGCCGTTAATCCAATCGCCAATCTGAATGTCATTTACGCTGGACAGCTTTTGAATATCCCGTCGTTAGGGACAGGCGGCCCGATTGTGTCTGACCCTGTACCGACACCAGTCACATACTATCCGACGACGTACAATGGCTACTACTATGTCCATTATGGCGATACGATGCTCGGAATCGCGGCATGGTTCGGTGTCGATGCTTGGACGATTGCCCGCGCAAACGGCATTTACAACCTGAATTGGATTTATGCTGGGCTGCCGCTGTATATACCTGGAAGATAGTCAAGCCAGCATGTTTCCACATGAGGCGATGCATATTTTAACATCGCCTCATATCTCACTCGTCAAATGCCCAATATGGAAGCGGTTCATGGTGGTTCATCCAACTAGACGGAATCGCTTCCACACCCGTATAGCAGACCACAATTCCACCCAGGATAGCGCAAGTGGTATCGACATCACCGCCACCACTTGCCGTTAACCAGATCGCCTCCTCATAATTGGCTAAACTTTCACCAGCACACCACAATGCAAATGGCACTGTATCCTGAGCAGAAACACGGCGACCATTGCCAAGCGCGGCGACGACTTCTTCTATCGGCATACTCGAAGGCAGATCGCGTGACTTTACAACACCTGACTTAACCTCGCTGTCACTCAAATACGGTAAAATTAAGTCGATAAATTCTTTTCTCGTTGGCGGATTGCTTCCTTTTAGTCGGCAGGCGACAGCCGCCGCAACCGCGATGGCAACTGCCCCAGAAATTCCTTCCGGGTGGGCATGGGTGATTTCAGCAGAGAGGCCAGCATTTTTGACAACGGCAGCTATATCATCCGCAAAATAAGCGCCCAATGGGGCAACTCGCATCGCCCCGCCATTGCCAAACGACCCTTCTCCCCGAAAGATAGTTCGACAAAGTTCGCGCCAGTTTCCGCTATCTCGTATTTTCGTCAGGATATGACGTGCGCCCATCCCATAACCGCGCAAACGATCAAAATGTTGGGCAAAATCTACTGCCAATTTATCCTGATCGATCACTTGATACCGCCGCAAAATAGCATAAATCGACAACGCCATGTTAGTATCATCGGTAAAATGCCATGTCACATCGGGTAATTTGCGCGTCTTGATGACATCGCCGAGTGATCGGAACTCGAAGAAACCGCCTAAAGCATCACCGACTGACAACCCTTCTAGAGAAATTCGCGCCCACGTCAGACGATCTTCATGTACGGATGAAAGCATAATTTTCCCCTATTCGTTCCAAGCCGCTGTGCAATTTCCAACAGGTTTTTATCTTTATACGCCAGCTAATTACGGCATTATAAGCTGACTATTGGGGTACAGCTCGCTAAACATTATAATGCGCTGCATCACCCGCCTTCTTAACTTATAAATAACCGACACCCAAAATCATGACACCCCATCGTATCGTCGTTAAACTTGGCACAAGCACCCTGACAGGCGGCACACCTCACCTGAATCGCCAACGAATGCTGGAAATCGTGCAGCAAGTTGCGCGTCTGCATCAGCAGGGGTATGAAATGCTGGTCGTCTCATCAGGCGCACAAGCAGCTGGACGCGAGCGACTCGGCTTCCCGGATTTAGGCCGCGCCATGCCTGCCAAACAAATGCTGGCGGCGGTGGGACAGGGGCGCTTGGTGCAAATTTATGCTGATCTATTCGATATTTTTAACATCGTCGTCGGGCAAGTGCTGCTCACCCGCGATGATTTAAGCAATCGCACCCGTTATCTGAATGCCCGTGATACTCTCCTGACCTTAATGGAACGGCGCATCGTCCCGATCATCAACGAGAATGATACCGTAGCCACCGAAGAAATCCGCGTCGGCGATAATGACAATCTATCGGCTTTAGTCGCCAGCGTCATTGAGGCTGATCTGCTGGTGCTGCTCACGGATATGCCGGGGCTATTTACCGGTGATCC
>DAOTTO010000022.1:0-16907 GCA_034437895.1 Anaerolineae bacterium
GGTTTAAAAACCCCTGAAGGGGTTAAGTAAAAAGGTTCTTTAACCTCTTTAGAGGTTTCCAGATTGCGCGTAGCTCTGGGTTTTGAACCCGGAGCGGCTGGCTGCGTAAGGTGAGTTACGTAAGTGGAATTTGGTTTGATCTGTTACAATCGCACGAGAAGAAACAAGGAAAAACAGCGATGAAACTTACAGCCACGATTCAGGAAAATGGACAGATTACGCTGACCCTGCCTACAGAATGGCAGGAAGGTAAATTCGATATTGAGAAATTTAAAGCAGCATCTTACCCACTTGATAAACTTACAACCGCGATCAGGGAAAGCTGATTTATGGCGACACGCAAATCGAATGAACGGCGATTTACCCTTTGGGATGATTTACCAGATGGCGGACGACGTTATTACCGGCTTATACCGGGCAAAGTTCGCGGTTATGCCCGTTATGTGAAGGCGGTTGATGCTCATGAAAATACCCTCACGATTGTACAAGAGGTGTATGATAATGAGGGACGATTGATTGCAATTCATCAAAAATTCCCTGAAGATATAGGGCATCAGGCTATTGGTTTGGAGGATGAAGCATGATAAAACAGGATACGATTGTCGAAAAAATTCTAGCGTATTTAAATGGCGAATTTGATGCAGCCGCCTTAGTGCTTTGGTCGGAAGATGCGCTCGTCAATTTACTAGAAAGTGATGAGGAAGCGCCAAATGAAGAAATAATCATTGATATTCTAGGGTACATCGGCGCGGCTGATAGTCCGAGTTTTCCGCTAACGTGGGAAGTGCTTTCAGGCTTTTTAGATCAACTTGGCGCGAAAGTGCGTGTAACGCTTGCAGAAAAAGCAGGATAAAAAATACTCGGTTTAGGCTATGATACCTATAATTCCTCCCTGCGCCAGCACTCAATTGATCCATAAATCTGTAAATTATCGTTAGAATTCCCCTACGTTTGCCCTACGCGGTAAGGACATTTTGGATGTTTGGTGTAAGATATTAGATTGATGTCAACCAATTAGAAAGGAGCGCAAAGCCGCTATGCGACCTCACTATAGTACTTATGCGCTGGCCTTCATGGCACTTTTGACCCTCGGCATGATTATGATGCTCCCCATCCTCGGCGAACCCATCTCTAAAGTGGAATCCGCCCCAAGCACCCTGACCGTCGATCAGATCGCGCTGGATCGCGGACGCACGACTCAGGTGCGCGTCGAAGGTGGGCAGTTTACACGCGGTACTTCGCCGGACGAAATCGCGCAAGCCGTGCGACTATGCAGCGCGACGTTGCAGGGAAGCTGCGATCCAGCATTAAGCGCGGATGCACTCCCCGCCCACACCTTGCAACTTGATACGTTCTGGATGGACACCACCGAAGTTACGTTTCGCCAATATGTGAACTTTTTGAATACGCTTGGCGCAAGATCACATTTGGATGGCTGCGGCGGGCAGTTTTGTGTCGTCACTTCTTATGAATCCAACACCAGCGCCATCACTTACGACGGCACAGGTTACGATACGTCGAATCCGGCGTTTGATGATTTTCCAGCCGTAAATGTGACGTGGTATGGGGCGCGAGCGTACTGCCAGTCGTTGGGTCGCCGCCTGCCCACCGAAGCAGAATGGGAATACGCCGCACGGGGCATCCGCGAGACGGTGTATCCTTGGGGCAACGAATGGGATTATGCGGCGGCAAATGTGCGCGGCAGCACCAATAATGACGGCACGATCATCGCCGGAGCGCAGCCCATCGGCGGACATGTGGCCTTCGCCAGCCGCGACGGCATTCGTGATCTTGCCGGGAATGCAGCGGAATGGGTGGCGGATTGGTACGCGGCGGATTGGTATCGTCAGCCCGGTTCACGCGCCGTCAACACAGCCGGGCCAGCTTCCGGCACAGAAAAAGTCGTGCGCGGCGGCAGTTGGAACGATTCGGCATTTTTCGCTCGTGCCGCCCAGCGCGATTATCTCCCCCCGGAGACGACTTCTTTTAGCGTGGGCTTCCGCTGCGTGAGTGACGAGTAACCCCAATTAGGGTGGATAGGCCAGAGACGTTATCCCTTGATGGGAATGTAGATGTAAAACGGATCCTCATTACCACCCTTAAAATGCTTGTCGTAGTATTCAAAATCGGGCGTTCCGCCGTGCTGATAGCCGGACTGTGGCAGCCAACATGTGTAAATCCCGTGATAAAATGCTTGAAAATTGTCGCTCAATTTCGTAGTGAAAACGGCATATTGGCCTGCTGGTACATGCCAGCACACCATGTCTTTTGGCATAGAGGCCACATTTTCCACGCCCAGACCCGCCACATAGTCTACTTCGCCTGTTGATGGGTCGAAATTACCGATCAAACCATAAGAAGCCATCGGTTGGGCGCGATGCGTGATCTCCCCTAAACGTGGAATAAATTGATCCCAAAGCTGCGGAATTTCGCGGTTTTCATTTTTCCCACGATACTTGATGCCAACGACGGTAAAGGCAGGTTTAGCAAGGATTTGCGCTTCCATAAGATACCTCCTGAGCATGTTTGCGATACCTTAGCATAGAACAAATAATCTAAATTGTCAATGAGGTTACTTAGCGTGAAATTGCGGCAATTTGCTGTGTTTAATGTCGTAAATCGTTCAACAGCGGCGCAAATGTTATACTTATGAGCATCACATCAAACATCTTCATAGGCAGCACAGCATGATCGATACCCAACTTGGCTTTTACCAGATCATTGAACAAATTGGCGCGGGCGGCATGGGGACGGTCTACCGCGCCGCACACGCTACAACAGGTCAGATCGTCGCGCTCAAGCTGCTTAAGCCTGAACTCGTCGCGCCGGAGATGATCGCCCGTTTTAATCGCGAAGCCGATGCCCTCCGCCAATTGAATCACCCCAATATTGTTAAAGTGCTGGATAGCTTCAACGAGGACGGCGTACATTGTATTGTGATGGAATACATGAGCGGCGGATCGTTATATGATTTATTAAAATCGGTAGGGGTGAGTCATGACTCACTCCTAGATATAGAGCGTGTTCTCTCGATTGCGCTCGAATTAGCGGATGCGCTCACCCGCGCCCATCATCTCAAAATTATCCATCGTGACCTGAAGCCTGCCAATGTCCTGATTGCCGATGATGGCACCCCGCGCCTGACCGATTTCGGCGTAGCGTATTTGATAGCCAAAGAGCGCATCACGGAATCGGGGATGCTGGTCGGTACGCCGGATTATCTACCACCAGAAACACTCAATGGCGACACAGTGGATGTCCGCGTCGATTTATGGGCGTTTGGGGTGATGTTGTTCGAGATGTTGGCAGGGCGACGGCCTTTCGCTGGCGAAAACATCATGCAGGTCATTACCGCCATTTTGACGCAGCCCACGCCTGATCTTGAAGCGCTGCGTCCCGATTGTCCGGTTGCCCTCATCGATTTGGTTTATCGCATGTTGGAAAAAGATCAAAATGCGCGGATTTCGAGTGCGCGTTTGGTCGGCGCAGAATTAGAGGCCATTCAAAAAGGCGCGTCCGTAGGAACACCGTATCGGGTGTCCGCCCAAGTAAATCGCCAGACCAGTGATCCCTTTGCTACACCTACACCCACCACCGACGCGCCTAAACACAACCTTCCGGCGCAAACCACGCCTTTCGTCGGGCGTGAGGCGGAATTATCAGAACTCCGGCGATTGCTGGACGACGGGCAAAATCGGTTGGTGACGATCCTCGCGCCGGGCGGCATGGGCAAAACACGGCTGGTATTGGAAACTGCCACCGCGCAATTACCCAATTTCGTTAACGGTGTGTATTTCGTCGCCCTCGCGCCGATCACTTCCGCCGATAACGTTATCCCGGCAATTGCCGATGCGGTGAATTTTCAATTTTATCCGGGTGGCGAGCCACGACAGCAATTGCTCGACTTTTTCCGTGAGAAGCAGCTCTTACTGGTGATGGATAACTTCGAGCATGTGTTGGATGGGGTAGACATCATCGCAGAAATTCTGGCAGCCGCGCCGCATGTCAAAATACTTGCTACTTCACGAGAAAGACTTAATCTGAGTGGCGAAACGCTTTTCGTGCTGGATGGACTGGACTTCCCAGATTGGGAAACGCCGGAAACCGCGCTCGAATACAGCGCCGTGAAGCTGTTTATGCAAGGCGCACGACGGGCGAAACCGGGCTTTGAACTCCGCGCCGACGATTTGCCTTATGTCGCCCGCATTTGTCGTCAAGTGCAGGGGATGCCGCTGGGGATCGTGCTGGCGGCGGCATGGGTAGAGTCGCTTGCGATCAAAGAAATCTCGGACGAGATCAGCCAAAGCATCGATTTTCTGGAGACAGATTTACGCGATGTGCCGACTCGCCAGCGCAGTATCCGCGCCGTGTTTGAGTATTCGTGGAACTTGCTCAGTGAAGCAGAGCGCGACGTATTTATCAGGTTCGCAGTGTTCCGGGGCGGTTTCACACGGCAGGCGGCCCAAGCCGTCGCAGGTGCTAACTTACGGACGCTAACATCACTCGTGAATAAATCGCTGCTGCGGCGTGACCCCAACAGCGGACGCTATGACATTCATGAACTGCTGCGCCAGTATACCGAGGAACGTCTGGAAAATTCGGGGGATACCGCTTCGGTGGGAGATGCCCACAGCACGTATTATTTGAACGCATTGCATCAACGCCGACCAGAACTCGAAGGTGGCGGCAAAGACCAGCAGTTGAATGCGATCAACGATATTGCAACCGATATGGATAATGTGCGGGTGGCGCTTATTCACGCTGCGAAGACGATGCAATTTCGCCTTATCATAGAGGCGCTGCCTGCGATATGGATTTATGTCTTTTTTCGCGGGCTGTGGGTGGAAGGTGAGGCGCTGCTGGATGAGCTTACTCCTCAACTTCGTGAAAGCGCACTTGCGCCGGAACATCATGATACATTGAGTTATGCCTTATCACTTCAATCCTTTTTCTGTTGCCACCTCTATCAAATGGAAAAGGCGGAACGGTTACGCAAAGAAAGTGAAGTGCTGTTAAGTGATTCCAGCATAACCCAAGCACAAGCAATGTTGGCATTTGCAGGGGGCCTTTACCATATTCATCTCATGAAACCTTTAGATGCACGGTCTTTCTTGGAGCGAGCGCTCATGTTGTATCAAAAGATGGAAGATCATTTTTTTACTGCCAGGAGTTATTTGTTATTAGGGATGGCCCATTGGTCTTGGGTTGATTCAGTTGAGAGAGATTTATCTCAAGCAGAAAAATATCTTGGAAAAGCACAGACCCTAATGGAAGCTGCTGGAAACTGGATGGGTCTGGCTACCGTAACCTTCAACCAAGCTGCAGTAGTAAGTATAGGGCGAAGATATACCGAGTCTAACAATCTATATCGGGATAGTTTGGTGCGCGTGAAGTCTGTAGGCAATCAATCTGTAATTGCCGCGATCTTGGGCAGACTAGGGATCAATGCTCAATTCGACGGGAAATATACTGACGCAAGCACATTTTATAAGGAAAGCCTTGTTCTGAATCAAAAAGCTGGCATTATCGTACATATTCTCGCATGTTTAGGCAATTTGGGGTTTATATACTTTGCATTGGGGGATTTCGATAAGGCAGAACATTATTTTGGTCAATATATGGAATACGTCAATGACATCGAACAACCGGAACAATGGGTGCAGACACCCCTCTTTGGCTTGGGTGAGATTGCATGGGGTCGAGGACGCTACGACGAAGCTGCTGCTTATTTTCAACGGTACGACGATCTTAACAGCCAATTGGGTAGCCGTAACGAGTTGAGTTTGAGCTATGGCGATGGCTATTTTAAGCTGGGGGAGTTAGCGCTTAGGCAGCGGAAATTTGAACAAGCACACGATTATTTTGAACAAGCGCTGCAAATTGCTCAGGAATTTGATTTAAAAGTTCTAATGCCCATTTATCACCTTAATATGGGCTGGTTAGCCTATGAAGAAAGCGACTTTCGACGCGCTAAAGAATTCTTCACCATCAACTTGAACTTTCTTCGCAGCGATGAAGCATATCAATTCGTCAGTGATTCCCTCGTCTATCGACACCTTGCCGAAACGCTGCAAGGGCTTGGCGATATTGAGCGCGTCGAAGAAAATTATGACATGGCACGGCAGCATTTACACGAATCACTAAGGCTGGCATGGCGCTATGCAGGTATTCCACGCACTTTTATGGTTGTGGCAGCATGGGCGGATTTATTTGCGGCAGAAGGTCAGCCAGAATGGGCGGCAGAATTAGCGGCGTTGGTTCAGGTGGAGCCGAGAGCGTTTGCCATCAGTAAGGAACGTGCCGCCCGCCTGCTGGAAAATTTACAGACGAGTCTTTCCTCGCAAGTGTTTACGGCAGCGGTAGAGCGTGGTCAAGCCTTAGATTTAGAAACAATCGTAAAGCAGCTATTAGAGGAGACACCAGATGACACTCGCGGCGATTGACGCACACGGACAGATCACGCTGCCGCTGGATTGGCGGGAAAAGCATGGCTTAAAAGAAGGCGATACCGTCACCGTAATCGAGACCGAGCAAGGACTCGTGATCGTGCCGGAAGTGGATGACGATGAGGACGACTTAACACCGGAAGAATACGCAATATTAGAAGCGCGTCTCGCGCCGTATAGGGTTGATGGGAAATTTAGCCCTGAGAAATATGCCTCTGATGCGGAAATTATGGATTTAACCGAACTTGCTGCATCCTTTGGCATTTCGGAGGATGAACTTGAAGACCCCGCATAGGTGGGTGTTGGATTTTCGCAAAGATGCCAGACAGGATTTGCATCAAATTCCCACTCGTTCAGAGCGCGCTGCGGTGCTGCGGACAATTCGCGTTTTATTGGAATCCGATAATCCCTATGCTGTATCCGGTATCAAAAAAGTTCAAGGCAATAAATTTAATGACGTATGGCGGCAGCGTCAAGGGGATTATCGGATTCTGTTCTCTTTAGCAACTCAAGAGCGCATTCACAACAAATATAGCTATAAGGGAACACTTTCAGTGATTGCCATTTTGCGGCGCAACGAAAAGACCTATCGTCCATAAAATAGAGGCGACGTATCGCCCCTACTTTGCGAATCTTTGCGTTCTTAGCGCCTTCGCGTCAAATCTGGCTTTTTCCTTTTGACCCTTACCACGCATACGCTTCCGGCGCTGTACCGCCGGGTCCAGGCCAGATTTCGTCCAGCTTTTTCATCTGCTCGTCGTTGAGCTTAATTTCTAGCGTCCGCAGACTGCCTGTGAGCTGTTCCATCGTGCGCGGCCCGATGATGGGCGCGGTCACGACGGGATTGTGCAGCATCCACGCCAGCGCCACATCGGCGGGACTTTCGCCCAATTCATCGCAGAACGCTTCATACTTTGCCAGCGGCTCGGCATATTTCGCGGCGATTTCTTTGCTGCGCCCACCCTGACGGCGCTTGCCTTCTTCTTTCGTCCCAGCGAGGATTCCACCCGCCAGCGGCGACCAAGGAATCAGCCCCAAACCATATTCCTTACACGCCGGGATGACTTCCAGTTCAATCGTCCGCGCCGAGAGGTTATAGAGGCTCTGTTCGCTGACCAAGCCCATAAAATGACGGGCTTTCGCCGCTTCATTGGCCTGTGCAATGTGCCATCCGGCGAAGTTGCTGCTGCCGACATAGATCACCTTGCCTTGCTGGACGAGGACTTCCATTGCCTGCCAGATTTCCTCCCAAGGCGTGTTACGATCTACGTGGTGCATCTGGTACATATCAATGTGATCGGTTTGCAGGCGGCGCAGGCTTTCTTCGCAGGCGCGGCGGATATGCACGGCGGATATGCACGGCGGAAAGGTGGCTCTCGTTAGGCCAATCGCCCATGCCGCCGTAGACTTTAGTGGCGATGACGACTTTTTCTCGTCTGCCGCCGCCTTGCGCGAACCAGCGCCCGATGATCTGTTCGGTGATGCCTTCGCCGCGCTTCCAGCCATAGACATTGGCGGTATCGAAGAAATTGATGCCGAGTTCGAGCGCTTTATCCATAATGGCGAAGCTGTCTTCTTCGGTGGTTTCCGGGCCGAAGTTCATCGTCCCAAGACACAGCGGACTCACTTTAAGGCCGGTGCGCCCAAGTTTGACGTAATCCATAACTCATCTCCTAGAGGTTAGCGATTTTTTAATTTTAGTTTGTTTCGCAGAAAGTCTAACGCAAAGCGCGGATAGGCGCGAGGGATATACAAGATCAATATTATAGCAACCTTTAAAAACATTTTTGAGCCACAAAGACGCAGAAGTAAAACCACGAAAGACATTCAATTTTTAACCACTAAGTCACCAAGAACACCAAGGTTTTGAACTTAACACTCTGTGTCCTCTGTGTCCTCTGTGGTTAAATATTCTGTCTGGATTTTCTTTCGATAACTCATTTCTGTGCCTCTGTAACGATGCTTCATTGGCTGATTCCCTTTGGGCGGTCTATAATGCAGCACAATTTACAAGCGTATGTTAGGACTCCTCATGCAGCGTATTGTGCGGCGGTTAATCGTCTTATCGGTGGTGCTGATCTCAGTGGTGGGCTGCCGACCCGTGACCAGTGAAACCTCGCAAGTCATCATCCCCACGCGCATCCCCAGCCCGACTCCTGTTTTTCAGGGCTTGGATAATGCCGAGCGCATCGCACGGCAGTTCTTGGACGCATGGACGACCAGCGATTACGAGACGATGTACAGCTTGATCGCTTTCGCCAGCCAGGAAGCCGTACCGTTTGAGACATTTCAGACGGCTTACCAATCGGCTGCGGACGAAATGCGGCTGCGGAGTTTAGCTTATATTCCCAACGCACTTGATTATGACCAGAATAATTCCCGCGTGAGCATTTTTAATTACAACGTGACCTTTACTTCCGGCATTCTCGGCGCTTTTAGCGACAATGAACGCAACATGAACCTGATTTTGGAACCTGAAGTTGGGGATTGGCGCGTCGCGTGGTCGCTGGGCGATATTTTTGAGGAGATGGCACGGAATGGGCGGCTGCGCCTCGTCCCCACCATTCCCCGGCGCGGCAGCATTTATGATCGCAACGGGACGATTCTCGCCGATCAAAATGGGGCGTTGGTCGTCGTGAGCATTATTCCGCAGGAAGTCCCGCAGATGGACACCTGCCTCGCTTCTTTAATACAGGCGACGGGCGATGACATTTCCTTGATTCAACGGCGTTTAAGTGTGGCGCAGCCCGATTGGGATGTCGAAGTCGGCTTACTGGAAGCCCCTGCCTATGAACAGTGGCAGACCACGCTGGAAACCGATTGCAGCGCGAATTTTAATGGTCGCCCCTCGCGGCGCTATCTCTTTAACGGCAGCATCGCGCCGCATATCCTCGGTTATGTCGGCTATTTGGATGAAGCCGATATTCCCGCAGCGGAATTAGCCGGATTCGACCAAGACTCGATTTTAGGGCGGTCAGGCATCGAACTCAGTTGGGACAAAACCTTGCGCGGCGAACCGGGCGGACGGCTGCTGATCGTCACGCCGGACGGAGAAGAACTGCGCGTCGTGGCGGAAAACACCAGCCAGCCAAGCCAAAGCCTCTATCTGACGTTGGATGCTGGCTTGCAACAGGCAACACAAAATGCCATTCGTGATGCTTTTGAACTTTACAAAGACGGCTGGGGCAGCACCTCACGCGGCGGTTCAGCGATTGTGCTGGATCTGAACACAGGTGCGATTTTGGCGTTGGTCACTTGGCCTACGTATGATGTCAATGCTTTTACACCATTTTCGTCCATTGGGCGCGAAGAAGCTGCCCGTATTCAAGCCGCCTTACAAAGTGATGTACGCCTGCCGCTTCTCAATCGTCCAACGCAGGGGCGTTATCCGACGGGTTCGGTGATGAAGATGTTCACCAGCAGCGCTGTCGCCGACAGCGGCGTTTATGCGCTCGATCAACGCTATACCTGTTCTGGCATCTGGCAGCAAGAAAACGGCCTCGTCCGCACCGACTGGCTCCCCGGTGGACATGGTACACAAACCCTCGCGCAGGCCATCACCAATAGCTGTAATCCGTATTTTTATGAAGTTGGGTATCAGCTTAATCGCGTCGATCCGTTCCTGCTGCCTAATTATCTGCGGCGGTTTGGGTTGGGCAGCTTAACCGGACTCACCGACATTCCCGAAGAAGCAGGCTTGATCGGCGATCCAGACTTAATCTTACAATTAACAGGTTATCCTTGGGCGTATGGCGAGGCCGTCAGTATGGCGATTGGGCAGGGCTTTGTGGAAGCCACGCCGCTTCAAGTCGTGCGCGGATTAGCCGCCATCGCTAACGGCGGGACGCTCTATCGTCCGCAGTTGGTGGATAGCGTCCGGTTGATTGACGACATCAGCTATCAAATGACTCCCGATGCAATGGGCAGCATTAATATCCGGCAGGAAGTCTTGGATGTGGTGCGCGAGGGCATGTGCGACGTGACCACCGCCGCCAACGGCACGGCTGAATTCGTTTTTACGAATTCGCCGCTGCAAACCATTGGTGTGTGCGGCAAGACAGGCACGGCGGAGGATCAGGGGCCGAATCCGGGAATCTCTCATGCGTGGTTTGCGGGCTACGCGCCGCGTGAAAATCCACAGATTGCCGTCGTCGCCATGATCGAAAATTCCGGGCAAGGCTCGGAAATTGGTGCGCCGATTGTGCGCGAAATTATGGAGTATTATTTCTTCGAGTCGCCCAGCGCCCCTTAAGACTCCTGTGTAGGAGCATGACATGTCATGCACTATGACGTTTTAAAGGCAGCTTTAAAAATAGCTTTAAAAGCACATCGAAGATAAGTTTAGGAAGCGTGAAATGGTCGTTTTAAGAAAACTCTATACGTATCACGAATTTGAACAGATCATCCACCTGCCAGAAAATGAAGATCGCTTGTTGGAACTCATCAATGGGGAGATCGTCGAGACTATGCCAAAACTGACACATGGTCTGGTGGCAGGGCGGATACAAGGCGAAATCTATATCTACCTGAAGCAAAATCCGATAGGGGAAGTTGTGATTGAAGTCGATCATAAACTTGTCGAGGATAATGAGAACATGCTTCGCCCTGACGTGTCTTTTATCAGCCGTGCCCGTCTACAGGAAGTTGATCCTGATGAGAATGTCCCGTTTATGCCTGATCTTGCCGTCGAGGTCAAATCGCCTTCCAACTATTACACGGGGCAGGAAGGCTTGCGCGAGAAAGCCGCCTATTATCTCGCACATGGTTCAAAGCTGGTTTGGCTGGTCGATACTGATAAAAAGCAGGTGGAAGTGCATGTCGCGGGACAGCCAACGCGTACAATAACGATTGACGCAACATTGGACGGCGGTGATGTGCTGCCGGGTTTCACTTTATCCTTAACAGAGCTTTTTAAATAAAGGACTCCTGATGACGCAAATTGGTTTGATGGTTGAAGGGCAGTTGGGTTTAAATTGGGCGCGGTGGCAGCGTATTTTACAAACGGCGGAAGATTTCGGGTATCAATGTGTGTTCCGTTCCGATCATTTCACGGATCGCAATCCGCCCGACGAAGATTCGCTGGAATGTTGGGTGAGCCTGACGTATGCCGCTAGCCACACCAGCAAGATCGAATTTGGGCCCTTGGTTTCTCCCACGACCTTCCGCCATCCGTCGATGACGATCCGCATGGCGGCGGCTGTGAGCGACCTCAGCGGCGGGCGCTTGGTTCTAGGCTTAGGCGCGGGTTGGCAGGAGCGCGAACATCGCGTGTTCGGCGTGCCGTTTTATGATTTTCCCACCCGCTACGACATGCTGACGGACGCGCTGGAAATTACCTCGCGTTTGATCTTCAGCGATGGCTCGGTCAACTATGCGGGTACACATTATTCGCTGGATGAGGCCATTTTGCTACCACGCCCTAAGAAACCGGGCAATCCTCCGATCTTAATCGGTGGGAATGGCTCCACCAAAACGCTCCCGCTTGCCGCCAAATATGCCGATGAATGGAACGGCGTTTTTATACCGCCTGCCCTCTATCAGGAACGCTCAAATTTGCTCAATGATCTTTTAGCCCAAAATGGCCGTGAACCAGACGACGTGAAACGCTCTATCATGACGAGCTGCACGTTCTTCCCCACCGACGCGGCGCTCCAAGCCGAAATTCAAAAGCGCGGCAAGACGATAGAGGAAATTCGTGAGCGCGGCGCTTTGTTCGGGACGGCCTTGATGATTGTCGATCAAATTGGGGAATTTGTGGATGCAGGTGTCGAGCGCTTTATGCTGCAATGGCTTAACTTGGACGACATTGCCGGATTAGAACAAGTGGCGAAGGATGTGCTGCCGCATTTTCATCAGTGAGTGCGCCATGCGGATTGACAACATTTGCCGATTCAGCGCATAATATTTCTGAAGTCGGATGAGGTCTAAGACGATCAATGATTTTGACATTCGGTGCTTGTCCCTTACTTTTTGACATGAGCGATGTCGCGGCGCATAAGATTGGTGCGCTCGCGCCTTTATAATATTTCGTTTAGTATTTAACTAGCATCTATCAATCGCACGGACGCATCATACGTCCGTGTTTTTGATTCTGTTATAGGAAAAGGGAATTTTGTGATGACGACAGGAATGCGTAAATTTTTCATCCTCTGGTTTGGACAATTAGTCTCACTTTCCGGCACTTCGATGACGCGTTTTGCCTTATTGATTTGGGCGTATCAACAGACTGGCAAAGTGACTACGCTGGCGCTGCTCGGTTTCGCGTCTTATATCCTATATTTAGTCTTTAGTCCTATCGCGGGTGTGTTGGTGGATCGATGGGATCGGCGCATCGTCCTGCTGGCGGCTGATCTGTGTTCCGGGCTGACGACAGCGAGTATCTTAGTGCTTTATCTGCGCGGCGATTTGCAAATCTGGCATCTTTATATCGCGGAAGCGCTGACAGGCGCGTTTGATGCCTTTCAAATGCCGGCGTATTATGCCGCGACGACGGTACTCGTCCCTAAAGAACATTACAGCCGCGCCAGTGGAATGCGTTCTCTGGCACAAACCGTCTCACAAGTGATCGCGCCGCCATTAGCAGGTCTTGTTCTAGTGGGATTTCATCTGCCGGGCGTGTTGATAATTGATCTGGCGACGTTTGGTATCGCGCTGATTACGCTGTCACTCGTGCGGATCCCGCGCCCTATCCGATCTCAAGAAGGAAAACAGGTCGATCAAGTCTCGCTGCTGTCACAGATGGCGTTCGGATTCCGCTATATCTTCGCTCGGACGGGCTTACTGTATCTGATGATTTTTTATGCCGGGATCAATTTTATCGCCGCACTGACCTATTACGGTGTGTTGAACGCGATGATTTTAGCACGTACTGGGGGGAATGAATTGGCGCTGGCGAGTGTGCAATCCGCGCTCGGCATTGGCGGCGTTTTGGGTGGGATTATCATCAGCGTGTGGGGTGGCCCAAAACGCAAGATTCATGGGATTCTCGCTTTCGGCGCGATCAGCTTTTTGCTCGGCGATTTCATGATGGGCGTAGGACGCGGCGTACTCGTATGGACAGGCGCGGCGTTGTTTTCGGCATTTTTCATCCCGTTTATCATCTCGGCAGATCGCGCCATTTGGCAGCAGAAAGTCCCCGCCGATATTCAGGGGCGCATTTTCGGCGTACAGGGATTGTTCCGTCAGATGGGGATGCCGCTCGGATATTTGTTGGCGGGGCCGCTGGCAGATCGCATTTTAGAGCCGGCGATGATGCCGGGCGGGACATTAGCGCCTATCTTTGGTGGGTTAGTTGGTACGGGGCCAGGGGCAGGCATGGGCTTGATGTTCGTTTGCACGGCGTTGATGGGCTGTGCGCTGTGCTTAAGCGGTTACTTGATTCCTGCGGTTCGCAATGTCGAGCGTGATCTGCCGGACGCAGAGGTCGATTCAGCAGTAAGTGATGAGGAGCAAATAGTGAGCTAGGAGTTACCTTATGAGCGCAAGTATAACTTTATTTATCAAACTAAACGGATACTAGTGGAACTTCTGTCCGGCATTTCAGAAATCTTTCAGGTGGATGTCAATCATGTTGTTGTAGAAGATTACGATTATAGTTTTTTGGATTCGAAAGACCGATTTTCTTGTGTAATATACCGAGTTATAGCTAAAAACAGTAATCTTGCAAAATATGATTATCAGTTCGAAGTTTATTTAAACACGTACGCAACAAATATAATGCAACGTCGAATTGAGTTCGGACATGAAGTATTTGAAAAATTTAAAGCTACGAATAAATATGCCTTACTTTTAGTCAATACCTTGGCCAATTTTACAGTGAGCGGATGCAACCGTGTTCGCTCAAATACATTTAGCGAGTAACCCGACACAGAAACTAAATCAGCACATGGAGCGACGCTTATGATTTAGTTTTCGAACTCTCAAAAGCTATCAACTCTAGTTTCGCTCAGCCGAAGAAACACGATCATGAAATTTTGGCCAAGGTATTGTTATTCAATACCTTGGCCAAAATAGAATGTAGCGGAAAAGGGCTTTTTCAGTACAGTAGTAATTGTCAAAAAACTGCTGAACTGAGAAGCCCATATCTGAAATTATACCACTGCTGATCTGCCATAAACCCTACTTATCATCAAGCACATTGAGGCAATTGCGTCATGTGATATTTACCATGTTATGCACTCCAAAACGAGCAACGATGCTGGGATTGTCACGCTGGAGTGAGAAAAGGGGAAGCTATCGAACAGTGCAACGGTTATATCACAGTCCCCTCAACTGGCTCACGATTCACTGGATATTTCTCAAAGCCCACCTCATTTGGAAATGAAGTATGTTCAGAACAACCAGCGTCGCAATTCACGTTATAATTTAGCCAACAGAAAAATAGGGAGTGGTTTTATGAAGCGGTTCATTGTTGTGTGGATTTTGGCTTTTTTCATGGTCTCAGTTGTACAAGCCCAGGATGCCCCCACGCCAGCAGTCGTTACAGCAGAAGCAGAAGATGGCTTGATTTTGCAGGGCGATTTTTATATGCCTACCCAAAGCCCCGAATTGGGTGCGCCTGCCGTGATCTTGATGCACATGCTCGGCAGCAGTCGTCGCGGATTTGAGCCTTTGATTCCTGCTTTGTTGGAAGAGGGGTACGCTGTCCTGAATATTGATTTGCGGGGACATGGTGATACGGGCGGCAGTCGTGATTGGCAAGCGGCTACCACTGATGTACAAACGTGGCTTAATTGGCTGTATGAGCAACCGGACATCAGACCAGATTCTGTATCCCTTATCGGCGCAAGCATCAGCAGTAACTTAGCGCTGATCGGCTGCGCGAACGATTCAACCTGCTTAACTGTAATTGCGCTTTCGCCGGGATTAGATTATTACGGCTTGATGCCGGAACAGTTCATCATTGATGGGCTGCGTGAGCGGTCTGCGCTGTTGATCGCTGCTTATAATGATTTTGAGAGTATAGATTCTGTCCGTCAGATGGCTTCTAATGCACGCGGCGAGATCGGCTTGCGCTTGTTCACAGGCAGCGCACACGGCACAGAGTTTTTTGGGCGATTACGTGAACGCACTACAGCCATTATTATCGCTTGGTTAAATGAGCATCAACCAGAGGCATAATACAGGGCTATTCTACGCCTTTTTCATTTGACCCATCAAAAACAACTTCCGCATCATACAACGCGAGAGATGGCGGTATCGGTTAAGGCGCTATTCCGTCACTGCTCGGATTAAAGCGTTTACGCCAGCATTCTTAGGAATTTTGCCTATCGTTTTGACGATTAAGCCATCGCGCACAAAAAAATCAAAGTATTCATCCGGGAGTTGAATGAATCTCCCTGTGGGTTGCACAACCGGAATGCCACGTAATATCCCTGTATAATCAATAACGCCCGTATGGGTGCCAGAGAGATTCACTTGCAGCTTGACATGATCGGGCGATTCTTCCAAGATTTTTTCATTAAACTTAAAATCAGGTAGGGCTTTTTTACGTGGATAGTGCATCCGCAGCGCATCCTTTTTCTTGATTTTTACGAATAAATTGATCGGAAACGGAATAGTACCACTCATAGAATAATCATCCGCGATACAAGCAATCGCGGTCTCCCAATCACCCGCTTCAACCGCCCTTAGATGTTTCTGAACAATGTCTTTTGCGTTCATCTTAACCTCCTATAACACCCACTTGATAAAAGCTGATTAGGCATCATCCTTATCCCGACACCTTATGGGGTTAGTTCCTTCAATACTGCCCAATACCATTAGCTAACTAACTAAATATCCAAAAAAACGCAGTCCGCGCTCAACGATACTTTTCCAAGTTCGCGTAGAGCTGCAATAACAAACGGCGCAGCAAAAGACGTTCTTCTTGGCTAAAACCTTCTATCGCAATTTGCTCCATCTCAGACCAGACCTTGCGAAGTGTTTGATGAATAGCACGCCCCTGTTCGGTCAAATGGATGCGTAAAAGACGTTGATCTTGCTCATCAGGACGGCGTTCTACAAGGCCATTGTTTTCCAGACGATCCACCATGTTACTGACCGTCGCGGGCTGAACCCCCAAAACTTGCGCGATTTGTGCCTGTGTTTGCCCTTCTTCTTCCCAAAGAGAAAACATAAACATATCTTGCCCCACATGGAGGCCGATCTCGTTTAAAAGATGCAGGACTTTCGCTTACCTCCCGGCCCCCTCTCCAATACTTGGAGAGGGGGAGAAAAACGCATCTTGAAGTCCCCTCTCCATGCAATGGGTAGGGGATTTAGGGGTGGGGTAAATGCATGAGCGAAAGTCCTGTATTGTTTGCCGATGACCAAGTGAGCGATGTGATTTCATCAGTATGTCCCGATAACGTAACAAGTTGTTCCTCTGTACGAATCAGCCAAATCCCAATATTTCTCGTTGCGACATCGGCAATAGCCAGATAACTCCCTTCGGGACTCCATGTCACTGCTGAAGAACCA